>CAYINU010000047.1:0-15767 GCA_964364855.1 uncultured Candidatus Marinamargulisbacteria bacterium
CGGGACCCGGACTTTGATGCGATCGGATCCTGTCTCGGTCTGTATCATGCGTTGCGAAACCGTGGGATTCAGTGCCAGGTCTGTTGTACCGATGCCTTGCCCGAAAATAGCAGCATTCTACCAGGAATCGAAGAAGTTGGCTTGGTTGACCAGGAGGCTTTTAACTGGTCACGAATAGTGGTTCTGGATTGTGCACGCCGGGAGCGCGTATCGGGAATGGGCCGACTCGCGTCCTGGGAGGCAGTCAATGCGCCTGAAAAGGTGCTGTTGATCAACATCGATCACCATCAGGACAATACCCGGTACGGTGATATCAATTGGATCGAGCCCAAAATTTCCTCGGTCGGAGAACTCCTTTTTTATTTTTTTAAGCAATGTGGCTGGGAAATAACAAAGGAAGTCGCCACATGTTTGTTTGCAGCCATCGCCACTGATTCTCTCAGGTTTTCCCACAAAGTGACTGCGGCAACGTTTCATGCGGCCGGGGAGTTAATTGAGCGCGGAGTGAACGTGGAGCAACTATCCCAATCGCTCTTTGAAAGCAAGCCGGTAGCAGCTTTTGACACCATCAAGAAAAGTCTTGATGCCATGATGATTAATCAGGGCTCGCGGTTAGCATATACCACGGTATCCGATACGACGCCCCATGGAGACGAGGTTGTGAACTTGCTGAGGCAGTTAGATAATATTGATGTGCTTGCAGTATTTAGAATGGCAGATAACGGAAATATTCGTATTAACCTGCGATCGAAAAGTAGATTTAACGTGGCAGAGTTTGCGAATCGGTACGGGGGCGGAGGCCATTTGCAGTCAGCTGGTTTCACCGTAGCTGGAAGCTTGGACGAAGTTGTCTCAACAATCGTTTCAGCGCTGGAGTCCGAACTAAAATTTCTCAATAGTCGCTTCCTCGAAGGACAGTTGTCCTGATACAATAAATTCCCATTTTTCATCTAGCAGGAGTGTCGAATGCCGGTTTCTCAAGCCCAACGTGTCCTTCCGTTCTTCAACTATTCGCATTTTTTTCAGTCCCAAGAGGAAGAGCTGGTCTCGATTTTCAAAGACGTTGGTCGGCGAGGTGCGTTTATTCTCCAAAGCGATGTCAGGCAATTCGAGTCCAGCTTGGCGGCCTATACCGGTGCTCGGTATGCGATTGGGGTAGCCAACGGAACGGATGCCCTCATCATTGCGCTTCGGGCCGCTGGCATCGGTCCCGGTGACGAAGTTATCTTTTCTTCACATACCTACGTGGCGACGGCGGCTTCCATCTTCTTTGCCGGGGCAACCCCCGTGGCGGCGGACTGCATGGCCGACCATATGCTGGATCCTGACTCTGTCCGAGAAAAAATCACGCAAAAGACCCGAGCGATCATGCCCACCCAGCTCAATGGACGCACCTGCAATATGGACGCGCTACGGGCCATTGCGGATGAACATAACCTTCTGATCATCGAGGATGCTGCTCAAGGTCTGGGATCCCGGTTCAAAGGAAAAATGGCCGGGACGTTCGGCATTGCCGGAACGATCAGTTTTTATCCCGCCAAAACTCTAGGGTGCTTGGGGGATGGCGGCGCAATTCTTACCAATGATGACCAGATGTATGCCAAGATGTGTCTGTTGCGCGACCATGGCCGAAATGAGAAAGGCGACATTGTCGCGTGGGGGTTGAATTCCCGGTTGGACAATCTCCAGGCAGCGTTCCTGGATGCTCAGATGCGACGTTTTCCAAAGGTCGTACTACGGCGCCGAGAAATGGCGTCCCAGTATCAGGCCCTTCTGGGCGAAAACGCTCGCCTCACTCTCCCGCCGGCACCTGAAGAAAACACCGATCACTACGACGCATATCAAAATTACGAGATCGAAGCTGACAACCGGGATGCCCTTCGGGAGTATTTGAAGGCAAACGGAATCGGAACTCTGATCCAATGGGGCGGAAAAGCCGTTCATCAGATTCCCCAATTGAATGTCAAGGCGAGTTTGCCTGTTACCGATCGCATCTTCGATCGGTGCCTCATGGTGCCGTTCAACATGTCCATGACGGACGACGATATTCATTATGTCTGTGACCATATACAAGCGTTTTACCGGGCGTGATGAATACCATTGAATTTTCGCGGAAGCTCCGTTTGCATGCCCTGAATATGACCAGCCGTGGTGGCAGTTCTCATATCGGCTCTGCCCTCTCGATCGCGGATATTGTAGCTGTTTTGTACGGGCAGATCCTAAATATTGATCCCCAAAATCCCAAAAAACCGGACCGGGATCGTTTTATTTTGAGCAAGGGCCATGCAGGCGCAATCGTTTATGCGGCCCTTGCGGAGCGGGGGTTTATGCCCTTAGAAAAGCTCACCACACATTATCAGAACGGCTCGGATCTAAGCGGGCATGTGTCACACAAAGGAATCCCAGGTGTAGAACTCTCCACAGGCTCTTTGGGGCATGGCCTGTCGGTTGGTGCCGGTATGGCCTATGCGGGCAAAATGGAGGGTGGCACCCACCGCGTGTTTGTGCTTCTGAGCGACGGTGAATGTGATGAGGGGTCCAATTGGGAAGCTATCCTTTTTGCAGCTTACCACCGACTGGATAACCTAGTGGCTATCGTGGATTATAACAAGTATCAGAGCTTAAAAACGACCCAGGAAACCCTAGATCTCGAACCCTTTCGTGCAAAGTGGGAAAGCTTCGGATGGTCTGTCCATGAAGTCGACGGACACGATCATGGCCAGTTACTGAAGGTGCTGTCCAAGCAATCGGCAGAGACGGGGAAACCCACTTGTGTCATCGCCCACACAACGAAGGGAAAAGGGGTCTCTTTTATGGAAAACCAGGTTCTTTGGCACTACCGCACGGCCCGTGGTGACGAGTATGAAGCTGCTAAAGCGGAACTAGAGAGACACGATAATGCGTGATCGGTTTATTCACACGTTGTTTGATATGGCTGCAACAAACCCGGACATCATGCTCTTGACCGGGGATCTGGGCTTTGGCGTTTTGGAAAAATTTGAGCAGGCTTACGGTCTCCGCTATATCAACGTGGGTGTCGCCGAGCAAAATATGATCGGATTGGCCACGGGGCTGGCGCTTGAGGGAAAAATTGCCGTGACCTATTCCATCGGAAATTTTGGCACGTTCCGTTGCTTCGAGCAGATCCGAAATGATGCATGCTACCACGAAGCCAATGTCAAAATAGTGTCCGTCGGAACGGGATTTAGCTACGGATCCCTGGGGATCTCTCACCACGCGACCGAAGATATCACGGTATTTCGGGCCCTACCGAACATCACGATTTTCTCGCCCGGGGACCATTGGGAGGCCGGGGAATGTACTCGCGCGATGGTCCGGACACCTGGAACATGCTATCTCCGGCTGGATAAGTCCGTTGCGCCGAATACCGCCCAACCAGGCGAAGTCTTCGAAGTGGGGAAAGCCCGGATTTTAAGAGAAGGAACGGACATCTCCCTCTTCTCGACCGGTGGTATTTTAGGTGAGGTCCTTCTGGCAGCCGATGCGCTCAGGAAAAAAAACATCTTGGCGCGAGTGGTGCATTTTCATACCCTAAAGCCCCTGGACCACACTGCCATTTTAGAAGCAGCCCGGCAGACAAAAGGCATCATAACTGTCGAGGAACACACCCTAGACGGTGGGTTCGGCAGTGCCGTGGCCGAGTGCCTTATGGACGCAGGTGTTGCGCCTAAACGGTTTTGCCGGATCGGACTGAAAGATGGATTTTCATCTATTGTGGGTGATCAGGCCTATCTTCGTCAGACGTATGGCATCTGTTCCGAGGCCATAGTCGACGCTGTCTGTACACGAGATGGTTATTGAGCCTCAAGAGCATTGAGTATGCGGCGCTGGCCTAGACTTAAATGTGTCTGGACTCTATTAGGAATAGGGGTGGCTTTGGGTACTCCGGTAATGACCCATGCCGTGTCACTGCCAAAAGATGCGCAGCAAGCCCGTGTATATATTGACATCGAAGGAGATCAGTCACCTTCCTTTATTGTGAATCAGCATTATCGCTTTACTCTTGAAGGGCAAAAAATCCTCTCCCCTTACTCCTACCTCGACTATCGCTTGGATACAGGGCTTTTTGACTGGGATACGCCCATGTTTGCGTCGGAACGCCTCCGATATATTCCGGAAAGTTCCTACATCACGCATTTTTGGATCCCAAGATCTACGCTCAATCTAAGTTACGGGCCTGGGGAACTGGTGACTTTCCACCGGCAAGTATTTGCAAAGCGAAACTCTGGTGTGCAGATTCAGGTTCCTGTTTTCGATTCCTTGATAGAGGCATCCTTGTGGCTTAAGCCGACCTATACCACTGCTAGTAATATTAAACAGATCCGCCTTGTATCCGAATACCAGCTCAATCCAAACGCGAAATTCCGTGGAGGGTGGGAGTATTCTTCGGACAACACCGGAAACTTTTTTGGCCGATCTGGATCCTTTGATGAAAAATGGATAGTCCAAGCAACGCTGGGATATTCCCAAGAGCACCTTCTAAAGGTAGCGGGATATCTGGCAACCCGCGGATATGCTTATTCGGCATCCCTAAACTGGACTCTTGGAGATGAACAAGCGCTCTCGCTTAGATTGTCTCATCAAGCATCCATCGGACCTTTTTTAGACGCAACCTTGATGAACTATTATTCCGACTACAATCTTGTGGATCCCTTGAACGAGACGATCGAAAACGACTCAGCTGTCTCGGCAGTGGAAGTAGGGCTACCCGCCGACCATCAGACTTGGCTGGTTGGGGGGTATTACCGGACTCAGGCTGGGGTACCATCGATATCCACGTTTAGGCTATTGTGGACGGTCGCGATGTCGGCTAACACCGTTTACGGCCTGGATTTGCGTTACAGCAATCCAGCGTCGTTTGGCCAAGGGTATCGGTGGGAAGGAAAGGCCTTCACGCAGATCCAGTTTTAGGCTCAGGCAAGTGGGTTTTTGTTGGCTGATTCTTTGACAGCATCATCCGATAGCTTGTTCTGAGGCGAGCCTGACTATCAAAGGCAAAAAAGGCATCCGGGTCTGGGCGTTTCGGAGGTGTCACTCTTTGGGTGAGCACGTTTATGATATCCTGGTCGTTATTGACCAGGATTGCGTAACCGCTCTCTACCAGCTCCAGCATTGTTTCGTACAGCACACTCGAGAAAATCAGCGCGTGGCTTCCCAGACAAAGGCCTTCGTACAACGCCGTCGAAGACGGGCTGATCACATAATTGACCGACGACAAATAGGCATAAAGATGAATCCGTTCGTTGTCGATAATGTTGAAGTTCGGTGGCAAATTCTCAAACTCGGGATACAGGTCCCGCCAGCATGTGTATTCTTCTGGTCGTAACTTGTAATAGAACTTAAAGTCCGGCAATTTTCGGGCCGCCTGTAAAAATGCGGTTGCAAACTGTTTGTCCATTACGGAGATGCCGATAATGGTGTTCGGATCCCGGGGTTTTTGAGAGGCGAATTTTTGATAATGATATTCAAACCACGGAAACCCTACCACAATTTTTTCAGATGGAAGACGATGCTTCTCGTTCCAATAGGTCCCAAAAGTAAGAACGAAATCAGGGATGCTAAGTTTAGCTTTCGGCAGCTCTGGATAGGTCACATAAATTTCTAGCGGGGATACACATCCGTGCTGTATTTCAAATGAGGAAATGCCTACTCGCCTTGCAGCATCAACCACCCACTTCATGGTCCCATTGTCCGTAAGCCCGATAAGAGAAGGTTGCCATTGGGTAAAAAGCTTCTCCAAAGTGGTCGAAAGTAATCGACTCCACAAATAGTGTTTTGTAACATATGTTGCTGTGGTGACCTTACAGCCGAATCTATTGGCTATCAGGGAGTCAATGTCCTGAAATTCAGTAATTTGTTTCTTTGTGTACCGGTAAAAGAGTGCTTTCAACTTGGCAAGGTAAACAAAGCACCGGATATTGGCAATATCCCAGCCCGGCGCCTCGTCCCTAGGATCAGCAAGGTAACGATTTTCCACCACCAATGCCGACGCCTCTCCTTTGATGGCATTGTAGAGCGGATGAAAATGAATATCTTGGTATTTACCCTCGCATAGTCTGGGGATTGCCGCATCAAAAAATACGATGTCATAGTGTCTCTTTTGCATGGATATCCGAACGGTTTCCAGGGCGAGGTCTGGGATATCACGGATAAACTTCCTGATTTTTTTAAGGAAATGCCGGTAAGGCATGGCAGAGAAAGGAAAGTGGGGCGATGTTAGCAACCCTTTTTTGGCCAATAAATCCTGATATAAATGGTGGCGGATATAGTCCCAGTAGGGACGGCCCTCCACGGTCAGGTCAAAAAGATGATGGTCTTTTTCGAGGGCTAGAAATGCCTTGCAAAAGTGCGCGATGTCCCCGGATAGGGGAGGCTTACTGAGCATGAACTGCTACAGTGCGTGATGGAGTGTCTTTTGAGGCGTAAATCTGTATCTCCGGCCCGAGGAAAGCATGGTTACCGATGATAATAGAGGGTCGGTTATGGGGCATAAGGTTTCTGTTGATGTATGAAAGAAAATTCTCGGATAACAGCCATTTGAGGCGTCTGTGCATAGTCTCCTCCTGGATCCAGAGCCAGGTCTCCCCCCAGTCTTTTTTTCTGAATTCAAAACTCGAGTCTATGAGTCTATGGGAGATCCTAGAATTCTTCAAGTCCAGGGATACGCGGATTGACTCAATCTCAGTACAAGCAATCGCAATAGCAGGCGAGTCATTATTAATGTAATGCCACTACCCCGATGTACTCTCAAAAGCTGTCAATCGGATGTCCCGTAAATAAGGCGGGCTTTTCGGTGTGACGGTGACATTGGTTTGATACCACTTCTCCAGTGCAAGCACGGATTGTGTATCTGGATACACATATTGTGGAATCCGTTTGAGAAAAAAGAGTTTTACGGGCTTCAACATCTTTGCTCGAAAAGCCGCCAGTTGCTGCTGGGCAACCCACCACATTCTGGACCAGCCCCGTCGCTCTTCGTAGGCACGTTTTAGTGCAACGATCAGCATAAAATTGCGTGCATAAGGCGTTTTGGAAAGCCCTATGCGCGCCAAAAACGCATGGAGATCCTGCTCAAATTTCGCTAGTCGTTCGAAAAGCGTTTTCGTGGCACCACCATAGGTTTTTAAAAACGCTTCGATAGTAGTTCCTCTGGTCACACCCCATTGCTGAAAATAGTAGGCTTTTAGCTCTTGGCCGAGCGTTCCAGGAAAATCGGCGTCGTGGACATGAAGAAACGCAAAACGATCGTCCACACACATCGGTCGGACGGAATTGAATGGCACTTGAAACACGGGAAGCCCATCCCAATACGTGACCGAATCATAATGGGCATAATGCATAAGACGCCGCAACCCGACTTTGGCCAGAGCAAGCACCGCAAGCGCGCCATGCATACTGAGCTTATGCGGTAAAAAATCGATCGGATCGAAATCCCATAAATGGCGTTCCCTCGCAAACGCAACATCAAAAATAAAAAACATATCTTCAAAAGCCCCTATGGGATCGGCCGGTCCGTATAGACCCAATCCGTCTCCGCGGACCGCAAAGGTTTTTCCTTCGGTGGCCATCCGATTGATCAATTCCATCACTGGCTGTGCCTGAAATGCGTAACTGTCCGCATGCAAGTGCATGGCGTACTCGGCGCCAGATTCCATGGCGGCTTGGCACCCCCGCCTAATACTTTCTAAGACCCGCAGGGTTAGGTGTAACTTAATTTGTGCTGGCGTAAACTGCTTGAAATCTAGAGGAATTTCATCCAATACAATCACGCGGTCGACATTGGCATCCGCCAACGCCGTGGGCGCATCGGGATGGGAGGAACACACCACAATATAGTGAACGGGATGAGCCCAGTTCAGTCGCAAGGTTTCCACAATGAGTTTGACGTCCTCAAATTTGTCATAGACGGAAATGGCAACGGCGAGTTTTTTCATGAGGTGGCCTCCAAGGTTTTTATCCAGGTACTCACACAGCGCTCCAGTCGGACGGGCAGCCCTACTACTTTCCAGCCTGCATGAATCACTGGGTTAAAGGTCGGGCATATAAATAGCGCTCCTTTCACCTGATAGTCGTCTCGTTGACTAACTGACATCGCCGCCGCCGCCAAAAATACCGACAAAGAGCGAAAATAATAGGTGCCGGACGAGGCATGGGTTGAAATCACTTCTTTTTCTTTGGTGCGTCGCACGTCCTGCGTATTGAGATCGGGAATATCCAGATAACTGTATTTCGGGTTTTCCGATTCAAAATAAGGAATCACACCGCCAATGTCCGGATTTTCCGCAAATAATCGGTTTACATGGGACGTGTCCGTGTAAAGAATGTCTGCCAATTCCACAACGACGGGTTCGTCATCGCTGGTGATTAGACTGGCGCCCGCCAAGGCCGAATAAAGAGCTCCCCCAGTTAACGCAGATACCATGACTGTTTTGCAACCGGGAAATTGGTAGCGCAAGTACGCAACAAATGCCTGGGTGGATGGGATGTCACGTACTACAAAGATAAGATCGTCCGGTCCGACGTCCCCATTCTGCCAATACGCCCTTGTGGATAGAGCCGCTTCCAGCAGCGGCCTTCCGTCAATGTCCAACAACGGCTTAACGCTAGGCAACCCTTGGATGAGGAAATCCGGTCCGGCCAGAGGAATGATGCATTTCATGTTCGAGTGGGATTGGTCAAAATTTTCAGATAAATCTCTAAATCTTCGGGTGTACCGATACCGTGCATCTTTTCTTTGGCAATGCCGTAGATACCGAATTTCTTTCCTCGAGCAATCGCGTAATTGTAAGCCGGGGCCACATAAAATTCATGATTGACGCGGTCGTTATGGGCAATCATGTCCGTGGCGGCATTCACAAATAGTGCACCCGAGCAAAAATAATAAATACCCACCGTGGCATGGTGGCTGATAACCTCTTTTTCGCGGATACGAATAATGTGATCGTTGCTGTCGGTTTCGGCATAACTCCATTTGGGATGGTCGGCCGAAAACGTCATGACGGAGCCGTCCAAACCGCGGTTGTCCGAATCTTTCACAAAATCCGCCATTGCGGCATCGACGATTTGGTCGCTGTTGGCAATCAGAAGTGGCACATCGCGATTGATGTCCCACACAGCAGTCAGTACTGTGCAAGCTGCCCCCTCCGTGACCTTGTCTATAGTGACGTAGGTGATGGGAAATTTTTGGGAAAGCGCAGTAAAAAACAAGGTTTCCTGGGTATAATGCTCCTGGCGCACGATGAGTACAAACCGAGCCTCTTCAAACCACAGGTTGCCCAGAACCCTTTCGATCATCGGGAGGCCGGCCACATCAATGAATGGCTTGGGCTTGTCATAGCCCACCTGAGCGAACCGCGACCCGAGACCTGCCATTGGAATAACAACATTAACCACGACCCGTCGCCCGCTTTTTTGTTGATTTGACGTAGGTTTCAAACTCTTTGATATCTTCCGGTGTTCCCAACGGGAAAAAATGATCATTGGCCACCGGAAATACGCCAATCTTTTTTCTCGCCAATACCAGTTCGTTGTACGCCGGGCACACAAAATATTGGTCCCCGATGGTTCCTTGCTTTCGAATCATAGACATTGCGGCTTGAACAAAATCGGAGCCCTTACGAAAGTAATACAAGCCGCAGGTTGCATGCCGACTGATGGGGCGTTTTTCAGTTGCTTCCACAACGCACCCCTCTTCCAACTTCACAAAACTCCACCGAGGATGAACCGATTCAAAGGTAAAAACCCCACCGTCCCATCGGTGTTTCACAAAGTGGTCAACTCCCGCCTGAATCGACCCCAAAATATACTGGTCACCATTGGCAATCAATAACGGGTCGTCATTGTTAATATGGTCAATGGTAAGCAATACACTACAGGCAGCCCCCAGCGTGGGTTGTGACATCACGACAATCTCGCATCCAGGGGCCAACAATTCCAACACTGCGGCCAGGTTGTAGGCAGCTATATCTTCCTGGCGTACCACAAAAATAAACCGATGCTGTTGGTTGAGCCATAAATTTTGAATCACCCATTGGATCATCGGGTTGCCGTGGATTTCAATTAGCGGTTTCGGAAATGTATAGTCTTTATCCTTAAACGATTTGCCGGTACCGCCCAAGGGGACTACGATGGTAATCATACTTTTTTTCGCCTTTTCATCGATAGAACCGCTTCGATTTTCCCGCGAATAGCTTGGTAGGTAACGTCGTCAGTAGTGCGCACCTGCAATACATGAGCGCCTGCTGCAGTGGCTGCCTGGATGCCATTAGGGTTATCCTCGACCACAATACATTCCGAAGGCTTCAGTTTTAGCCGACGAATTGCCCGTTCATAAATTTCCGGGTGTGGCTTGGCGTGGGTGACGTCTTGGTTGCTGACAAAAAATTCCATATATGGGCCCAAATTGGTTTTTTCCATAATCAGCGTAACGGTGGCCCGAATGGAATTAGAGCACACCGCCAATTTCAAGCCATCGGATTTTAACCGAGCCAGCGCATATTCATGATGAAACAACGGATGGCAGCGGAGATGGATCAGTTCGTTGGTATAAATTTGTTTCATGTCATTAATAAAGGCATGAAGTTTGACCGGCAGCCCCCGTTCTCTGGAGAGCATTTCCAGCTTCTTTTTTGTGGGCAAGCCGTCATAGGTGATCAGATGGTCGTAGCGGCTGATAGTGTACCCGAATAGTCCGAGGGCCTTATTTAAGGCTTCGTAGTGCCAATCTTTGGCTTCTACAAGTACCCCATCCATATCAAAAATCACCGCTTTAATTGTCACCGAAAAAATCCTTTGCTTGGTCGGGAAAATCTGTGCAGAGCCACACACGTGCCCGGTCATGGGGTGCCATGACCTTCAACCAGGATCTCAGCTTCAACCACCAATCACGGTGGTCCCTGCGATGAAGCTCCGACGATACCAAAGCCACGATTTTACCATCCTTCAGCGCCGTTTCAATATCCGCTTTTCCGATCCAGTCCGAAAAAAATGCATCCATCCACACACCTTGGGCATGGCCGTAAAAACTGGGTGCGATTTCAAGTTCGCTGCGCCGTGTAAATGTGGTGACCCCCGCCCGCAGGTACCCTAAAGCGTCGGGTACCGACATATCAAATGCAAAAAAGCGATCGCGGCATGAGGGGGGCAGACTCGCTGCCAATCTCTCCGCCAAACCATCCGATTTAACATTCACGGCAATGGGCGGACACTGTATACCCAAAGTCTGGTATAGTTCCAAAAAAGAAGCCCACGTCAATGCGCCTTGCCTGGGCGGGTCATGGGACACGACCAATTCCCCATTCAAATCGCGCAGATCGGTTTCGATGCCGAAACCGGCCCGCAAGGCACGTTCAAACGCGGCAGGTGAATTTTTTTCTTCGGGCCGTTTCCAAAAACCGCGGTGCGCTAAGGTGGCTCCCAACATTGCGCCACATTAGCCGAGCCCCTTTTTTTTCGCAAGACAAGATACGCCGTTTTATGGGCGAGCAGAGAGTTACCGGTTACGAGCAAAGAAGATTCGCTTGACTCAACGGAAGACACTACCCTAACATTGCCTGGGTTTCAGGCCTCATTTTGCATTGAATTAACCAGGGATATTCAGAAAATATTCACAGGAAGCGCTCACAACCCTCAAGCACAACCACTCGAATCGTGTAGTTATGGTTGACTGAAAAAATTTTTCAATGATAGGGGAAATACTTGATGGATATGGATATAGAAAAAATAGTTTTAGGGCATCTGCACGCTGGCAACGTTAAAATGCAACCATGTCCCCATATTGATGTCCAAAATATGTTTCCAGAAGCCATTCATCAACAGATGCTGAGGGAATTACCCTCATATGAATCTATTTTCAGCAGATTCCAGATAAATGAGAATATCCCTTCCGCTTTTTTAATCAAAAAGCCAGACTTGGAAAGCAAGTTCAGTGTTCCGATTATCGGCCAATTTTTGGATGTACTTGCGTCCGAGAAGTTTGTTGACAAGGTTTTTAAACTCTTTGAAAAAGAAATTGCCCACGCTATGCCGTATTTCGCAAGGGGTAGCGTAAGACCGGCTGAACCTGGACTTTTTGTAAATTTTCCTAAAACTACTGTAAGCGGGGTCGGTAATTCCGGGAAAACCTTCATTCGTGGTCCCCACTTGGATGATCCGCGAGATGTATTCGTTACTCTCTTTTATCTAAAGCCAGAAGACTCACAGGTCAGTGGAGGTGAACTGGAGTTATGGCGTTATAAGGACGGTTTCAAGGGATTTAGAAGAGACATTTGGTGGGATGAAAGAGAGCTTCCCCTTTCAACAGTGACAAAGGAAAAGTCAGTTCCTTACGAAAGTAATCGTTTTGTTCTGTTATTGGATGGAATAGACGCGATACATGGTGTTTCCCCAGTTGAACTAAAGGGCTCTTGCAGATTCAGAATTTCGGGCGGCGCTTGGTCGTCAGTTCCGAATTACGAATATACGGAGTATTTGTCCGTTCCAAGAAAAATACTAGAACCTGTCAAATTGGCAGCTCAAAAAGTCCAGAGAAAGATCCGTAAATACCTAAGGGTTAAGCCTTGAGCTTTTCTCATTGGTCTATGGTGATGATGTAGAGTTGTGCCTTGATGCATAGAATACAGGAAAGCGGATGTTAGGAAAGGTTGGCAAATGATTCAGCGGCTCCGAAATAAAATAAACAAAGAGTATCGGAAGCATCAGCGTAAGCATGTTCCCTATCAAGCCCAAACTACGTTTATATACCCAGAAAATTGGGGTGAGCCGTTGCTTATAGGAGCGGAAACGTTGCTAAAAATTTGCACTAGCGCTGACACTATTCGAGACGCATTGCAGCTAGTAAAACAGCTTGAGTCAGACGACTATCTGGAATATGTAAAAAAATTGTACCAGACCGGCCTGGATCGGTTTGGTAACTATTGGACCTACTCCGATCTTGTAATTGCATTGATGGGAGTAAGCAAGCTTATTTCGGTCGAAAATTATATGGAAATTGGTGTCAGGCGCGGTAGAAGCATGGCCGTTGTGGCATCTCAGCATCCTAAATGCCACATCGTCGGATTTGATATGTGGATTAGCAATTATTGCGGAATGGAGAATCCCGGGCCTAAATTTGTTGAGCAGGAATTGGGCAAAGTTGGATTCATAGGAAAAGTCAATTTTATAAATGGGGATTCCAAGAAAACTGTTCCCGGTTATTTTAAGGAAAACCCGGGGCAATATTTTGATGTCATAACCGTAGATGGTGACCATTCCCGACATGGTGCAACCGTAGATTTAAAAAATGTGATCACGCATCTTAAAATTGGGGGACTGCTGATTTTTGATGACATTGTAAGTCACGAACACCCCCATTTGATTTCGGTATGGAATAATGTGATTAAGAAGTCGGGTCGGTTCGAAACATTCGAATATAAGGGAAATGGCCTAGGGATTGCGATCGGGATTCGAAAGTACTAAAAACAGGTCTAGGCCTCAGTCCGCCGAAACGCTAAGGCTACCAGGAGATAAAAAAGATCACATGCACCATGCATCTGACGTTTTCAAAATAGGAGAAGAACACCAAGCTCAGCTCGAAATCACGGACTCACTTTTAAGTGAGTTTGAAACATTGTCAGGAGATCATAACCCCATGCATGTGGACTCCGCGTACGCGCAGTCTTTTGGTTTTCCGCGTCATATCGCTTTCGGCAATATCCTAGGGCTTATTATTTCTCAATTAGTTGGGGTAAAACTTCCGGTCGAGAACGTAATAATTATATCTCAAAAAGTGAAATATATTCTTCCTTTTTTTCAGGGGGATTGGGTCTTTCTTAAAGGGATAGTAACAGATGTAAGCGATAGCGTATCGGTCATCACATTAAGATTGAGCTTTAAAAATCAAAATTCTGCTATTATTGCGACCGGTGAATGCATCATAAAAATGCTGTGAAATATCTCGATGTTCTATCAAAATCCTGAAGAAACCCTCAAAGAAGTGATGGCGGAATTAAACCGACACGTTTTGTATCAATGCGACGGAGTACAGTTAGTTGCCCTTGGCAAAAAAATTCAGAAGGCAAAAGAGAAAGTCAAAAAAGAAACAACAAAATGGCCACGTGTAAAAATCGCGCTACTGGGCAGTTATTCCACACAATTTTTAAGACTGGCCTTAGAAGCCTTTTTATGGAAACAGCAAATATATGCGGATATTTTTGAGGCAGAATATAATAGCGTCCTAGCGGAAGTTTTAAGTGACGCCTCTGGCCTATATGCCTTTAAGCCGGATATCGTGGTTTTACTAGGAGATACTCGGGATATTCGAGAGTTTCCCCCACTGTTTTCCTCCTCAAAGCAAGTAACATCTTGGGCAGAAAAAACAGCTGCAGAATATTCAACTATTTGGCAGAAAATATCTCGAAAGTGTCACTGTAGCATTTTCCAGACTGTCTTTACGGTACCCATTCATCGCCAGTTGGGAAACCTGGAATGCAACCAGCCTTATTCTAAGCAGGCCTGTATTATACAACTGAACCGCCAATTAATGTTGATTAAACAAGAAAACGTTACATTAATCGATACAGAGTATTTTGCGAGCTGGTATGGGAAACATGAATGGTTCGACGAGAAAAATTATTTTTTAAGTAAAAGCGGGTTTTTTTTGGATGGTCTGGCCGGGCTTTGCCAACTTCTTTCTAGACTAGTCGCCGGATTGACAGGAAAAGTAAAGAAATGCCTAGTGCTGGATTTGGACAATACGCTGTGGGGAGGCGTCATTGGGGATGATGGTCTAAATGGTATTACCCTAGATCCCAATCATCCAATTGGAGAGGCATTTCTAAGTTTTCAGGCCTATGTAAAGCAACTGAAAGAAAGGGGGGTGTTATTGGCAGTATGCAGCAAAAACAACGAGGAAATCGCCAAAGAACCGTTTCAAAAATTGGAACATTCGATTTTGAAATTAGAAGATTTTGCCTGTTTTGTTGCTAATTGGAATGATAAATTTGAAAACATAAAGCAAATTAGTAAAACTTTAAATATCGGACTGGATGCGTTGGTATTTTTTGATGACAATCCTGCTGAGCGTCAGTTAGTTGGGCTAAATAGCCAGGAAATTGAAATTATTCCCGTTCCTGACGATCCGACCCACTATTGCCGGGTTTTGGAACAAGCGCAGTGCTTTGAATGGCTCAATTTAAGCCGTGAAGACATAAACCGTACGTCGAGTTTTGCTAATGAAAAATATCGTCAAGAAATCTTATCAAACGCCGTCACATATGACGAGTATCTGTCTACCCTAAAGATGGAAGCGTGGGTCTATGTAAACCATACTGAAACCATATCCAGATTTACACAACTAATCAACAAAAGTAACCAATTTAATGTGCGTACGGTCCGTTACAATGAGTCGGAAATACGGGAGAAAATGTCTCTATCAAAAAAATTTACTACGCTGGCAATTCACATGAAAGACGTTTTCGTTGACTATGGAATCATAGCCTGTGTGATTTTGGAAAACAGAGGCGATCACGCATTTGTTGATACATGGGTGATGAGTTGTCGAGTACTCAAGCGTGATATGGAACTATTTACATTTAATCGGATATTAGATCTGGTAGGTCGCTGGAAAATATCCACTATTATTACGGAATATAGGCCGACAGCTAAAAACACACTGGTCAGCTCCCTTTATGACGAACAGTTAAAGGGGGTAAGAATGCCTGTTGACAATGAGAATGGGGCTTTAAATAATGTAAGATATCAATTCAAAC
>CAYINU010000048.1:0-15706 GCA_964364855.1 uncultured Candidatus Marinamargulisbacteria bacterium
AGATCAGCATGGGGTCAATCGAAGGGCTGATAGTGGTGATCGTCATCCATACGGAACGAAACGGGAAAACGAGATTGATTTCAGCTCGAATGGCCAGTCAAAAAGAAAGGGGAATATACCATGAGCATTTCGAGAAAACGTCTTAAAGCGTTACAAATCCTCTCCAATCAAGAGAGGGATTATTCCGATATCCCCCAAACAAATGCAACCTTTTGGAAAAATGCCCAAGTGGTTTTTCCGGACAGAAAAGAGGTCATTACAATTCGAATTGATCACGCAGTTGTTGAATGGTTCAAAGAACTCGGCCCTCGATATCAATCTCGCATAAACGCGGTACTACGTTCTTACGTTAGGGCACATCAGCAAAAGCACTCTTAATGTTCGCCCTGCTTCCCCCATGTCCGTTTTAAGTAGCCGGCTCGTCCGGAACCATACTTGTATTGCTCATACCGGAAGGGATTCTTTTTGTAATAGCCCTGGTGATACTCCTCGGCGGGATAGAATGGCTTGGCTGGCAAGATCTGAGTTTTGACACCGCCGGGGAATTTGCCCAGATCTGTTAATGCCGCTTTGGATTTTTCGGCCGCTTTTTTTTGGGCATCGGAATGGTAAAAAATCGCTGTGCGGTATTGGGGGCCGATGTCGGCAAATTGGCCATTGTCGGCCGTGGGATCGATATTGTGCCAAAATACGTCGAGCAGTTTGGTATAAGACATTTTGGACGGATCAAAGACGATCTGAACCGCCTCATAATGGCCCGTTCGTCCTGTGGTGACTTGTTGGTAAGTCGGACTGGGGACCGTTCCCCCGGTATACCCCACCGTCACGGAAACGATACCCGGCAGCTTGTCATAGGGCGGTTGCATACACCAAAAACATCCCCCTGCAAACGTTGCGGTTTCTGTGGTCATGGCCCGACCCTCCTGTGAAAAAGTGATAAGGGTAGCAGCAAACATCACTGCAAAAAACACTGCGCGGAATCGCATTGAGAGTCCTCCAGCGTATAGCTTATAAGAAAATAAGGGCCTTTCACAATGGCCATCCTTCATCGATTTTTTTGTTTTTCCGAAAACAAATGGCATACTTTAAGTAATTTTCACCAACACCGTTCTCCATAAATCCGGTTTCTTAAGGAGCATGTGATGCGCCAATACCTAAGCAAAACCGTTCTTTTCTCCGCACTCTGCTGCGTAGGAATGATGTTGTTTTTGACTGCTTGTCCCAGCGCGAGCAGTAGCAGCAACAACAACAGTAACAATAATAATAATAGCGGAAGCTCCTCGGGCTGGACGGTCGTTACCTCATCCGGCTCCTCGCTTGTCAGCCCGAATTACGGGGACAAGTCTAACCGTGTTTCGGGAGGAGCAAACAGAGGTATTTCAGGGGAGTTTGATGTCTTTTTTTTGGATAGCGATCACGGTTGGATCGTAGGAAACCTCGGTGATCTGATCAGAATTACCAACAGGACCACGATTGAATTTCTGAATATCAACGAGGAATCGGGTACATTTCGAAGTGTGATTTCACCCTCCGCTTCTCAAGTCTTCATCAGTGGGGATGATGGCACCCTGGGCGGAGATTCCATTTACTACTCTTCCACCGCAGATCAACCTTCCCCACTGTGGAGCACAGTCGCCAACACCGCCACTTTATTCCCGGGCCGATCCTTAAACACCTTGGATCGCATCAATGCCCTCGCAGCAGTAGTCGGAAGCACCACCACCTATTGGGCAGCGGGTGGCTTGGGAGATAACACCGCGATCATTTTAAAATCGAATAACGGCACCACATGGACCTCGGTGTACCGCGAGTCAACGCCTTCCATGCTCCACAGCATCGATTTTTATGATGCCAATAACGGCATGGCGGTCGGGGCGGATGGGACCATATTGGTTAGCACAACAGGAGGTACCAGCTGGGTCGTCGCAAGCAGCGGAACAACCAGCACATTGTACGAAGTCCGCATGATCAGTGACTCTAGCGCCATTGTAGTCGGGGCTGATGGCGTTGCATTGCGAACCGTGGATGGCGGAAACACGTTTTCCTCGCTTAGTACCGGCACAACAAACGACTTGTATGCACTGGCCGTGCGAGATACCAAAGTGTGGGCGGGGGGAGAAGGCGGCACCATTATCTATTCTTCAAATTCCGGGACATCATGGACTGCACAAACCAGCAATACCAACTATGACCTTCAGGCGATTTACTTTTTAAGTGATACCGTGGGTTTTGCGGTGGGGGGAACACCGACCTCTACCAGTACCGGTGTGATTTTGGCCTACACGGAGGGGCAGTAAGCCATGCGCCGCTTAGTGTGTCTATTGGCCCTCTTGGGGATCGGGTTTTCGTCAGAGTCATTTGCCGGCATTTTGAACTGGCACTATTTGGAAAGTGAACATTACGTCCTCTATTACCACGACGGGTGGGAGGGCAAGGCTAAAACCGTCCTATCCGAACTCGAACTGGCCCGCGCTTACACCGCAAAAGCAACCGGTGTCGAGACTCCGAAAATCCCCGTCGTACTGGAAGATCTGGGTATCGAGGCAAATGGATTTGTGTCCAAATTCCCCTTTCAGATGCGGTTGTTCCCCAAAACAGCCGCCACCGAAAGCGATTTTTCGAAAGATCCCAATTCGTTGCGCCTTTTGATCACACACGAGCAAACCCATGTCGCGCAGACCAGCAATCTTCGCGGACTCGGTCGACAGGCACGAGACCTTTTAGGCAACAATTACAACATTCAGTGGGACGTCATGAACTGGATGCTGGAAGGGTATGCCGTAAACGTTGAGTCGACCCTGGGGCCACCTACCGGACGCCTTTACCACGGTTATCATGACGCGGCAGTCTTGGCAAAAGCGTATTACAACCACTTCCCCAGTTTCATGGATATGAATAACACGACCCTTTTGCAATTCCCTCCTGGTTTTTGGTACCACTATGGGTCGGTTTTTTGGCAGTTCATCGCCCAAAAATATGGGCCGGACTCGATCAACCGCTTTTTTGAGGAGTTGGGACGATACCCAAGCCTGTCTTCTGTCTTTTTTATCCAGAAGGAATTTCCGGACTATTATGGCGTAGACACGGCCTTCAAGGCGGTTTATCACAAATCGATCGTTGATGTGTATGAGGAATGGAAAGTGGAGATGCTTACCGAAAGCCAAGAATGGCGTACAGGCGGTACGCGAAAAACCTGGGAGGGGTGGATCAAACCCACCATGACATCGGATGGGACTTCGGTTTATTACGTGTCCGGTATTTTGTATCGTACAGAACCGTATTCCCAAACGATGCTGTTTGGTCTCTATCGACTCACTCCCACAACCGGCGAAACCACACTGGTCACTTACCTGCCCCATTTTTCAGTCGGGACACTGCAATATATGAATGGAAACCTCTATATCGGAGGTATGGAAACACGGTTCGGCTTTGATAACATCTCCAGCAACGGATTTGGCAAGTATACTCATTTGCGAAAAATCAATCCGAGCACTGGGGAATCTAGCATCGTGCTCAGCAATGTCGGGGATGCCTTTTATGTGGCACAAAACGGCACCGTTTATTATGCGATCGAAAAGCAAAAGTCATTCGGATCGGAACTCTGGAAATACGATGGCACCAGTCGCATCAAAATGGCCGACACGCCAGAGGTCATTGGCGAGATTTTTTCTGACGCAGATCCCGGCTCCTTGTGGGTCGTCAGTAAATCGGAATCCCAAGCATGGAAAATCACACGTGTTACGTTGGCAACCGGGGAAGTGACACCCATCGTCAACTCTGCTTGGGCGGAAACCACTGCCAAACGGGTTGGCAACAGCATTCTATTCACCTCCACTCTGGAAGGGAAATATGGGGTATACCGCTATGACCTCACCCGAAAAAAGATCGAAAACCTATCGACGGCCTCCTTTGCAAAAGAAGCCGAAATAGTGGGGAATACGTTGGTCTTTACGGGGATCACCGATACCGGGGAGGATCTGTTTGTCTCCACCGTAAACGCCATCCCTGTCGTCTGGGAACCCGAAGTCAATACTGTCTATACGCCGCCGCCACCTGTGTCCTATACCTCCGGGACCGCCTGGGAACGCAACTTCACTCAGGAACCCCTACCCTATGTACGCTTTTTTTCGCAATACGATTCCACCACTGTTCGGGGCCTACGGGAAATCAGTTGGAACAAGTTCTCGCTGCTCGGTGCTGATGTGCTAGGCATGTATACCTATCAGATGGATTTTATCCCCTCCAAAGGGCCTTCCGTCACACTGATTACCAAAGAATTTTTGCCCGCTATTTTCTCCGTTTCCAAGGTGCTGAGTGATGCGGCTACCACTGTGAGCGTGACCATTCCCCTATTCCGGTCCGAAGAATTTGGATTTCGGAATGTCTCGGTGGGCGCGGTCGTCAATATCAATGGCGATGCCACAGACTATGGACCGGAGCTATCAACAACCTACGCATTCAGCCCGTTTACACAAGCGATGGCCAGTGCCCAATACCGTACGGTGTCAACCCAGCTGCAAACGACCTATCAAGTTGTACAGTCACTACCTTTATTTTCTCAGTTAACGTTGACCTATTTCGATTGGCGAGCCACAAACGGCACTCCGCTGTTCGTAGGATTGGATTCCTATTGGTCGATGACAGCACAGTTTAGCGCCCAACTGGCCAAATTGAACTGGGGATTGTGGTCCCCCAATATCTACTTTGAGGGCCTGTTCGCACGCATAACCGGAACCGCCGATGCGGTGGGAGCGGTATCGGGCGGCATTACCTATAGAACCGAAACCCGCCCGTATTATACCTATGAGATGGTGTTTGAAGGGTATTTGGCCAATGGTGCGGTACGGGTACGGCCCACATTTGGCATCGACAGTCTGGGAGCGCCGATCTATACGTTGGGTGGGATGCTGATTTTCAACTAGGCCCTGTTGACATTCGCCCATGCGGCGTTATCGCTCCGGTCACAATCGGCCCTCCCTCCGGTCGGGACCCTCTGAGATTGCTCCCTTCGCGAGTGCCTTGCCTGATCAAATGTCAACAGGGCCTAAGCGTTCCGCGGTTTTTTTTGCCCTTCTCCCGCCAGCGTTTTTCGTTTTTTCGAATCGTCAAAGCACGGATTTCGTCGCGTTGTTTGCAGTACCGCATATAGCGTTCTCGCGGTAAGATCCCCGCTTCTACGGCTTCCCGGACGGCGCAACCGGGTTCATTGGCATGCTTGCAGTTGCCGAATCGGCAGCGGGCTGACAGTGCGGTAATGTCAGCGAAATGGGCCGCGAGCCCAGATTCGTCCATCCACAACTGGATTTCACGCAACCCCGGCGTGTCGATAATCAATCCACCATCCGGCAGTCGAAAGAGTTCACGATGCGTGGTCGTATGCCGCCCTTGGTCGTCCGCCTCGCGAATCTCCCCGGTTTTTTGGATGGACTGCTTGAGCAAGCGGTTGATGAGGGTGGATTTTCCCACGCCCGAACTGCCTACAACGACTCCGGTTTTTCCCATGGGCAGGTAATGCCGTAAGGCATTGACGCCAATCCCATATTTGGCCGAAATGGGCAGGACAACCAATCCTTTGACCGCACCCTCGGTTTCGGTCACGTAAGGATCGGGACGTTCTACTTTGTCGGCTTTATTGAGGACTACTACTGGCTGAGCACCGCTTTCATAAGCCAAAGTCAAAAAACGTTCGATACGTGCCACGTTAAAATGGCGATCCAACGCGGTGACAATAAAGACCACATCGACATTGGCGGCCAGCACCTGCGCTTCGGTCGTCTCACCGGCCACTTTCCGCGTCACGGCTGTACGCCGTGGCATCACGACCCGGATCGTGCCACGCCTCCCTTCTTGGCTCACCCAGACCCAATCCCCAACCACCGGCAATTCGGAAGCCGTTTTTGCATTGAATTTGAGTACGCCGGCCAGCTCGCACAAGGACTCAGCACTTTCGGTGGAAACCGTATAGAGATGAGATTGGTTCCGGATCACCCGACCCAATACACTACCCTCGACCCACAACGGGTCAGCTTCGCGCTGAAGCGCTGGTGTCCAGCCCAGCAAAATAAAGGCGTCTGTCGTCATGATCTAAAAAGGTAGCACGATTGGCTCGTCAGGTTTAGGGAGGAGGTAGGTCTTGAGGCTGCCCGGCTGGCCGTAGGCCATGAAAGGAATCCAGATAACCGGCAATAGCTATCCCCTTGGCCTTCATCGCTTTGGCAATGGCCCGTTTTTCTTCCAACTTGCCTTTCAATTCCCCTTTCAAGAAGGCTTTTTCTATGCCTGCGGCTTCATCCCGTAGCCACCGTAACTGACCGGCATATAACAGGCGTTCTTCTTGGGTAAAATTCACCGTGTCTAATACATGAACCGCTTTTTTCAAAAAAGGGTCTTGTAAATTTTTAGGGAGTTGATTTTCTTTGAGTTCATAGGATTTTTTAAGAAATGTAACCCAACGATCCAGGGCAGTTTTGACTTGAGAAATCTCTTTGTCAAACTTTTCAAGTTCAATCGTATGAAGCTCAAAATCACAGAAGGCTTGTTTGTTGCTTTTGGTGTTCATCACACAGTACCGGTTGTGATAATCAGGCTCATCCATCAGGTTAAAGTTAAGAATATGAATGCCGATGGTTTTATTTAGTTCAGAATAGGCCTTGCCCTCCTCCATTTGAGCCGAATAGACTTCGGACCAGTAATAAAGAGCACGTTTTTCGTAATGCAGTTGGTCGGTAATTTGAATTTCGACATTGTAATGTTTGCCCGATTTACCTTGAGCTCGGATATCGAGGATGGAGAGTTTGTCTTGCAAATAGGTTTTGGCATTGAAGGGATTTTTGATCAGGACATCCATCACTTGGTCCTGTTCTGAGACAACCGAATTAATCAAAGAAATCAAGAGGTCTTTGTTTTCCTCGGATCCAAACAATAACTTAAATACAAAATGAACCCGAGGATTCAAACGGTTCATAGCTGCAAGTATAGGGTAGTCGCATTGGGTCGGGCAAGGTACCTGCTCTGTACCCTACGCTACGTCCCCTATTCGCAAAGATCGCCAAATGAGAGGGAAATTGCCGAAAGAGGGACTCGAACCCACACAGGCTTGCGCCCGCTAGAACCTGAATCTAGTGCGTCTACCAATTCCGCCATTTCGGCATTGCAACAAAAGAGTGTAACACACACTGGAGAGCCCCTCCAAGCACCCGGAGCATCGATTGGCAGTTGCCGACTAGATTTACTTTCGTTACATTAAAAACCATTTCAAATAAGGAAACGCCATGAAAAAAAGAGTGGCAGTATCAAGCCCTCCGCTATCCATTTGGGAACCAACTATCGAGGCTCTCAGCGGATTAGCGGAAATCTTGGCCCCCACCCAAAAAGCAGAACAGGGTTGGGACGCCTTTGTTGACGCACTTAATCGGTTCATTGCTTCCGAGGAAGCCGCCCAATTGATGGAGAGGGTACACGCTCAAGTCAGGGAAAACCCGAGCCGCTCATTCATCGGTTGGCTCCAAAACCAAGCCTATCTCCACTGCGCTGCTACTCGTGTACTGCCGGACCGCAATTTTGTGTTTACGACTCCGGGAGATATGGGCGATGCGGAACTGATTCACCGCATGGTGAAGTTAAGCCAACATGTACAAGAAGCGCTCCCCAAGGCCGGCGTTCCCGCATGTCCGGCACAGTACGCGAACATATTTGGCTATTTTGCACAGCCATTGGCAGATCGGTATGAGCCCATTCAGACACCCCACAGCCAGCACATCACCGTGTTTTATCACGGACAATGCTATTCCCTCACAGTGATAGAGGATGGAACCCCCATTTCTGCGGCTCGAATCGAGAAGGCCCTAAACGACATCCGCCACCGCACTGCCACCCCGGATGCGCCCAGCATTGGGCCTCTCACCTGGCTCAATCGCGATCAACAGGCCAGGGCCTGGGACCCGTTAAGACAGTTAAACCACACCGCAGTGGAAGCAGTGGAAACCGCATTGTTTACGGTTTGCCTGGATGACGAGACAACAGAAGAGCCTCTGCACCATGACCTTGTCGGGCCGGCAAACAATCGCCTGCATAACCAGACCCAACTGATTTGCAGGCCGGGCCATCACGCATTCAACATCGAACATAGTGGTGTCGACGGGACAACATGGTTACGCGTCATCGAATGGCTGCGCCTCCTTTCAGAAGACCATGTACAAGAGGATGCTGCCGAGGAAGCACCGGCCAAAGTCGATCCTCTGTCATGGCAATTTGATGATACGTTAACAGAAGCCATTGCCTCAGGCCTCAGACAATACCAGGATCGAAATGGCTCGCTGGTAACCGAAGAAGTCACCATCACACACCCCAATTTGGAAGCCATAAAAGCCTGCGGAGTCTCGCCGGATGCCCTCATTCAAGTGGTGATGCAATTGGCGTATTTGCGCACATGTAGCACCCCACCCAAACTCTCTTATGAATCCATTAATCTACGGAGCACCTTTTGGGGCGCCAGAACCGCTGCAGGGATGCCGCTTACCGACGAAGTCGTCGCGCTGAATAAAGCATGGAAGCGTGACACCGGTGATCGTCTCGCCTTGCTGAAAACAGCATTAGGGGCCCATACCAAGCGCTGTGCAGCGTACCGTCAAAACGGCAGCCCCTACCGGTTGCTGCAAGCCCTCCGGTGGGCAGCCCAACAACCGGAATCGGCGTTTTCCGGACAAGAATTCCCCTTTTTAAACCATCCGTTTCTCGCTCCATTGGACGATTTGGGACTCTCCACCAGCAATTGCTCTTCCGATGATATTCAGACCTTCGGTTTTCATCCGGACGGTGCGCAAATCGGCATCGGCTATCGTCTCAATGGAGAGCTGAAGTTCTGTTTAACGACAGACCCATCCAATGCAAAATTCCTTGCAGCCTTTATAGAAGCGTTTAAAGACTGCCTGACCCAGTGCATGCAGTTGCTTTTGCCGGTGCCAGTACCCATTAAAGCGGGTTAAGGGTATGCTATAAAGCACGCGTCATGATCGATACGCATTCTCACTTATATCTGTGTAAAAAAGATCCTCACACCTTGGTCGCTGCTGCCCAGGCTGCCGGTGTAACCGGCATGATCTGTGTGGGGTTGAACAAAGACACCGCGTTACAATGTGCCGCGCTTGCCACGACATTTCCCGGTATGGTGTATCCCACATTGGGGGTGCATCCCTGTGAGCCACTGGGTTTGGAAAAGACCGAGCTGCAAGATCTTTTGGCTCAGCACCCATGGGTAGCCATCGGCGAAGTGGGGTTGGATTATTACAAAAGCCCTCTTTCTTTGCCCGCACAACGCCAGCGGTTTGTAGACCACTTGGCATTGGCACGCCAATTCGGATTGCCTGTTATTATCCATAGCCGACAGTCCGACGCGGATATGATCGACGTTGTGAGCGATTTTCCCGATGTACCCAAAGTCTTTCATTGCTTTAGCTCGGATGTCGCCTTTGTGGAAAAAACCATCGGACCCCATACCATGTACTCCTTTACCGGCAATATTACCTATTCACCCGAAGGTCCCATGGTCAACGCCCTGCGACACTTGCCGCTGGACCGGATCATGAGCGAAACCGACTGTCCGTTTTTGACGCCCACTGCCCACAAAGGCCAGCCCAACGAGCCCGCTTTTGTGAAAGCCGTTGTCGAAAAAATGGCTGAGATTAAGGACATTCCATTTCAAGAGATGGCCCGCATCACCACTGAAAATGCGCGTCGTTTTTTTCGCCTGAATTGAATCGACTTCCCCTTTTTCGCGACTACCTCCAACTCCGGAACGTACTGCTCCTTGCCGGCTATCTGTTGCCGCTATTACAAGCAGGATATGCCATAGACACCGCACTGATTCGTATCCAAGACAATCCGGATATGGTGGCGCTGCACACGTTGGCGCAGGAGTGGCAGCATCACCTGCGAAACGGGGTTGCATTGGACCAGGTAATCTCGGCTTCCTTGCCCGGCAGCATCCCGCTGTATGTGCCAGCCGGAGAATTGCCCATGGTAGATGCATTGCAGTACATGCACCGGTACGGCAATGAAAAACTGGACTATGTCCACCACTTGCTAGGCAAGTTGCGTTACCCCGCCTTGCTCATCGCTGCTGCGGTTATATTGGCAGTCATGATGGTAGTGGGTGTGGTGCCGCTTTATGAAACCTTTTTTTCCAACTTGGCCATCTCACCACCGGTGCCATTTGCCCTGATCTTTATGTTCCGCAACTGGATGACCGGAACCGGTACCGAGATTGCGCTGCTCGTCTTCGCCGTAACGGCGACAGGTGTTTACAGACAGAGAGGCCGATTGGGGGGTATTATTCGGCGTTTCTTCTTCCCATCTTGGCCATCTGACCAGGTATGGAACGTGGCCATTCAGTTGAAAATGGGCCGGTCTTTAAAACACCTCCTCGATACATCCGCCACAGTAGACACTCATACTCTCGCCAGCCATTCCGTTTTCCACGCGCTGGCCCAGCAATGGGGTTTAAATCCCTATCACCAAGCCTTATGCACCCAGGCCGATGGATCGGCAGCACCGGCTGATCATTTGCTGAACGTCTGGGAAATTATTCATCAGGACTACGCCCAACAACACCTTCGCCGACTCGATCGTCTGCCCCTGATCTTGCTGGCGGTTTCGGCAGGGGTCGTGGGACTTTTTTTGTGGATGATCTTTTTGCCGTTGATGTCTGCGATTCAGTCGCTATCCACCTAACGTTATAAAAAATATATTTACAAAAAATAATTCCTTAACTAAACTCAAACTCATGCCCCGTAATCATGGCTTCACGCTAATTGAGCTGGTTATCGCCATTGCCATCATCGGTCTCATCGGTGCGGCCCTGATGCCTAACATGGCAAAACTCACCTTCAAAGCCAAAGAAACAGCCTCGGCCAATGTGGCCCGCAGCGTCCAAGTCGCTTTGGAGTCTTATCGCCTGGACACCGGCACCTACCCGGAAGGCGATAACACACCCCTGGACCCGCTCATAGAGGTGCTGCAAACCGGTAACTACCTGTCATCCACATCCTTAAAAAATCCCTTTACCGGAAAAGCCTATTCGGCAAGCGATTCTTCCGGACGTATTTTGTACACTTACGATGCCGACACGGATCATTATGTGATCGAGGTCTATGGCAACGGCAACCGCACTGTGACGCATACACTCACAAATTAGCCCTTCATCGCGCCCGAATCAGTACCCTACAATGAAACGATGGAACGTCGGATTGAGGTTTGGTTGTGGGCTACGCTGGTAGTCATGAGTCTGGGGAAAATCGCCCTGGCCGACACCATTTCCTTTACCGATGCCAGCCGGTTGCTCACTGGCCCACCCAACGGGGCTACACCTCAGAATGCCCATGCAGGCGCCCCGTTGTCCTGGGGGGATTTTGACGGGGATGGAAAGTCTGATTTTTTGGTCAGCGCACCGGGATATGACACCACCGAAAATGTCGGGCTAGTCTATTTGGTACGTGGCTCCGCGGTGTACGGCAACCCCAGTGCCTTGGAAACCATTGCCGAAAGTGTGGTCGGCACATTGCCCTTTCATCAGCTGGGAGATGCCCTGGACGGCAAGGGGGACATCAATGGCGATGGCAAAGACGATGTCCTTATCGGCAGCCCGCTCAAGGACCAACTATTTGTCATCTTTGGATCCACGTCCGGCTGGGGTACTCTCACACCCGTTACCCAGCTCGCCCAGACCATCGCGTCCAGTCAAACCGTTCAGTTTTCACGTTCCATATCCCATGTGGGCGACATTAACGGTGATGGTATCGATGATTTGCTGGTAGGCGCACCCCAGGCTAGTAGCAGCGGAAGTGATCATCGCGGAAAAGCCTACGTTTATTTCGGACGGATAAGCTGGACCGGAATAGATGATGCGACTGACGCTGATATTGTATTCACCGGCGTGTCTGATAACGACCAGGCCGGAAGCTGCGTGGCCATTTTGCCTGACATTAACGGCGACGGTATCGATGATTTGGCGATCGGCAGCGCGGCGGCCAATGGTCAATCCGGGCGGGTCTATCTCTTTTTTGGCCGACCCAGTTGGTCAGGTGCGTATGACTTGTCCGCTGCCAATCTGATCGGAAGCGGCAGTGCAGGCGATCAGTATGGGTCGCACATCGTCGGGATTCCGGATATGAATGGAGATAAAATCGGTGACTTTGTCATTTCTGCGCCCGGCTATGGTAGTACGGATTCGGGTGCGGTAAACGTATACCTGGGGAGCACTATCTTGGGCCAAAGTGGTCAGAGCATGGGTTCGCCTGCCGGACGGATCGTGGGAAGCCAGTCCGCTGAAGGATTGGGTGTCCCAGCCTACGCCGGAGACGTGGATGGCGACGGAAACGGCGACCTGCTGGTGGGTTCGCCCCACTATGACCAAAACGTGGGCCGCACGTATCTTTTTTCCGCACCGGTGGGTGATGGCTCGGCGTCTTCGCTGGCCCGTACGGTCATCGTAGCTGGCAACACGACACAATCTCACATCGGTACAAGCGTCAGCACGGCCGGTGATATTTCTGAAAATGGGATCGACGCGTGGCTGGTGGGCGCACCGTTCTTCGCAATCAGTGGAGACGACGCTGGACGAGTGGGTCGGTTTGCATCTGTTAGTAACAGCGTGCCCTCCAATGTAGACAATATCGCGGTGTTATCCGCTGACCGCCAGTCGGTGGTAACCCAAACCCCGCTTCTGACTGCCGTGGTGATTACCGCCACGGCTACCGATCCCGACGCCGCGACCGAAAATGTGCTTTTATTGAATCTCACCACGGGTGGAAAAACCCGGAGGGTCAAATTGAGGCAGGCTGGCCCGAATACAGCCAATTATTACGGCACCGTGAGTTTCGCACGGTCAGCCGACCAACCCGCCATGGGGCGATATTCAGGGGTACCGGGGAATACCGTCACTATTGCCGCGTTAAATGGATCAGACTCCACCACACTCACCCTCACCCAGTCCACACCCCGTATTTCCGGCCTCAGCCTAACCCAGGTCGGCAACGGGACATCCACTTTGGTTCGTGTGGACTATGTGCTGACTGACTTGGATCAGGATCTGTGCCAAATTTTATCGGGGGATTTGGAATTTGCGACGGCAAATCAATCGGGAACCCCAAACTGGCAAACCGCTACCGTAACGGGGTCCACAACGGCCTTGGTGTCCTCGGCAGGTGGCGTGACGCATAACGCCAATTTTCAGCCCTTCTATTGGCAAGCCGGTGGCCGAGATGGCACTGTTATCCTGCGCTTGCGCGTCCGGGATACCTCTTCCACCGGGAGCTATGTAACCAGCAACACCTTCACTGTGGACAACACCGTTCCTACTGCGCCAGTATTATCGACACCATCGGTAAAAAACACGTTTGAGATTACCGTCACCGGAAGCGCGGAACCACTCACAACGGCCACCATTTATGTCGCCGGTGATGCCGTTGCGACCGGTACCGTCTCAGCGGTCGGCCTGCTATCGGTGACCAACGTCCCCGTTAGCGCCACCCGAAACACCCTATCGGCCACGATCACGGATGCGGTGGGCCTGGTGAGCGCCACGTCCAACTCGGTAATAGTCTCATTTGGCAGCACGGAACAGACACTACAATCGGGCACCATGATCGTTACGGTGAATATGCCGCTGGGCGCCGCACCCAGTGACGACCCTCTCGCCTTCGACGCCGTATCCACAGCTAGCTTGCAAACCCAGCTCGGCGACCCTCCCCAATATTACGCCTATATGGCGGGATTCAACTTGGGGTTTAGTTCCCAACTGGAGCAAACTGTTACCTTTTCCGCCGGTGTGGCCACTGTGAATTTACAAGGCAGCACGTTTTCCCTGCAGACCGATGCCACAGTCTACTATTGGAATGGCAGTGCTTGGGCACAGACCGGAATAACGGCCAATCGCGTCAGCAGTACCGACATCACCTTCACCACAACCCACTTTTCTCGCTTCGCAGTGGTCCAACTCGTCGACGGCAGCGCGCCTGTGGCGGGTCCCATTCTCCTTAACGGCACGCAAATCGCAACCGACAATTATTATTTGCCTACCCCCACGATTACCGTCACGATGAGCGATCCGCAATCAGGCATTGCCAGCTGGTCCATCGAATTGGTGAATGTAGACACCGGCACGGTGGTCACCCAAAACAGCGCAGTCGTCTCGGAAAACCAGGTTACGATCACCCTGCTACCTGATCTATTGTCCAATGGACGGTATCAGGTACGGGCCAGTGCGCAGAATCATTCCGTTCACACCACCAGCGTGGAGTCAGGTCCCTTCACTATCCAAACCGAGGTTTTTTCTTTTGAAGTCCTCGCCGGTCCCAATCCATTGGACCGCACCCATTCCGAACTCACTATTGGCTATAGCCTGAGCCAAAATGCCGATGTGGATTTTGTGCTATTTGACTTGCGGGGCAGGCAACTAAAGCGATGGAAATATTCCCGTGTCGACGACGAAGGTCAAGCGGGGTACCACAAGCTTTTTTGGGATCTACGGGACCCCTTCGGGGACGACGCCGTGAATGGCCTGTATCAGCTGTATGCCATTGCCCAGCAGGATACTGCGGTTATAAAGCGCAAACTTCGGGTAGCACTATTGCGATGAGGTACAGTTGGATCGGGCTATGGCTTTTTCTTTCGGTTCCGGTAGTGGCATCCACTGCTTTTTTTGACAACAGTTTTGGGATTAGGTCATTGGGAATGGGGGGTACCGCGATCGCAGCCTTTCATTCCGCAGAAAGCCCGCTGTGGGGCCTGCCGAGCGAAACGGAAACGGGAAGTGTGGCGCTAGAAAGCGGAAATCTGTACGGCGTTCCTTACTGGAGTGCCGCTTGGACCAAGGCCTTTGAGATCCAACCGCTCCAGATCAGTTATATTGGGAGTGTCCAAAGCGGGATTCCACGAACGGTGATCAGCCAAGGCGGAAATCCCACCGAAACCGGGGATACTTTCGGTACCCAATTTCACCGAGTCGATGCCACCTGGACCGTCAGATCCTTTCAGGAGATGCGAGTCGGGGTCACAGCAACGGGGTATTTTGAAGCCATCGACACTGAGCGGGCTTACCACCCCAGCATCGGATTGACCATTCTGGAGCCCGCCGGACCCGATTCGCCCTGGAGCTGGTTGCTGGGTATTTCCAATATTTTATCCACCGGACATGCCTGGTCAACGGGTCGCGTCGATGAGACCATACGGACCCTTCGTCTTGGCGGCGCCGGCCCCGTTTGGCCAACTACTGCAGCGGCCATCGAATTGGCTTACAGCCAGACCGGGTATTGGTTTTCCCAGCCGTTCCACCTATCCCAACTGACTTTATCGCTGGGCGGAGAGGTGCTCGTTGTTCAAACGGAAACCATGAAGGGCCTGTTCGTGCGCACCGGGTTAAAGGACATGTCCTTGGCCAGCCTATACACACCCCAATGGACAGCAGGGATCGGCATGCAATTTCGCGACTGGCAGCTGGATTATGCGTATGTGATGCCACTCCATGCGTTTTTGGAACAGATGCACCGGTTCCAGGTCACGGTATACCTTCCTCAAAGTGAGCAATAACGCAGCATCACGGCTTTTCAGGCACCCTCTTAGGTAGCGTCGTCACGAGATATTGACCAGTAGCGACTACCCCCCCTTGTCATTCCCGCGTAGGCGGGAATCCAGGGCTTTTTTCAACATCTAT
>CAYINU010000049.1:0-15625 GCA_964364855.1 uncultured Candidatus Marinamargulisbacteria bacterium
TCGAAATCTTGCTCGATGATGGCGAACCTATCCAAAACGTGCCCAATTCCGTTCGCTTGGAAGGTCACAAAGTGCTGGATCAAAAACAAGAAGGTGCACATTGGACAGTGACCATTCAAAAGGCCGGTTAATCAACCGCCGTTGGGTTAGGGCCACGCTATGGCGTGTGCTGGGTACGCTCATTACTTTTGTAGCGGCGTATGTGGTTACACGCCGTTTGGCGTTGGCCTTGACGATTGCCGGCATTGAAGTAGGGGTAAAAGTGCTACTGTTGCCGGCTTATGACTGGTTTTGGGCTCGCTTCCCTGCGGATACGGTAAACCGTGCGGACTATCAAATTTAACATGCCACACGATCTCAACGTGTACAAAAAATGGATGGGGTTACCGGCAGAAGCCTTGGTGGAACAGGCATTGGTTGAATTTGGCTCGGAGTTGGTGATTGCTTCTAGCTTGGGTGCGGAAGACCAGGTGTTGACTCACATGGCGGTGGAGGCCGGTAAGCCGCGCGGACTTTCTCCGCGGGTCTTTGTTCTGGATACGGGCCGGCTGCATCAGGAAACGTATGACACGTTGGAAGCCAGCCGGGCCTTTTTCGGGATCTCTTACGAGGTGCTGTTTCCTGACCGCGAGGCCGTGGAAAAAATGGTTCGGGAAAAAGGACCCAATTTGTTTTACGAGAGTGTGGACAATCGCAAAGCGTGTTGCTATGTCCGAAAAGTCGAGCCCCTTGGCCGCGTGTTAAAAACCGCCCGTGCCTGGGTGACCGGGCAGCGGCGGGAGCAAAGCATCACCCGAGCGGAGGTGCAGCCTGTGGAGTGGGACCCGACGCATCAGCTCCTGAAGTTGAACCCCCTATGGAATTGGTCTTCGGCTCAGGTTTGGGACTATATTCGTGCCCATCACATTCCATACAACAAACTGCACGATCAAGGCTTTCCCAGCATCGGGTGTGCACCGTGTACGCGGGCCGTTGCCCCGGGAGAAGACGAGCGGGCCGGGCGATGGTGGTGGGAGCAAGCCGAAAACAAGGAATGCGGTCTGCATATTGTCGATGGTAAGTTGGTCAGAAAGGGCAGGGTATAGTGGACCATTTGGAACAGCTGGAAGCCCAAAGCGTCTATATTTTGCGGGAAGCCTATCGAGACTTTAAACAACTGTGCATGTTGTGGTCGATCGGGAAGGATTCCACGGTCTTATTGTGGCTGGCTAGAAAAGCGTTTTTCGGACATGTTCCCTTTCCGCTGGTCCATATCGACACCCATTACAAAATTCCGGACATGATCCGGTATCGAGATGAGTTGGCCATGAAATTCCGGTTGACCATGATCGTGGGTGAGAACACCGCGGCGCTGGCCGCCAAGCAAACCTTCCCTGACGGCGCGATCGACCGGGTGGCCTGCTGCAAATTGCTCAAAGCGGATGCCCTTAAAAACACGTTGTCCGGTCAGTGGGAACGCAAACGACTGAACTTAAATACCGGTCAGTACGAAACGGACGCCAACCGGGAACCGTTTACCGGTGTCATCGTGGGGGTACGGGCGGACGAGGAGGGCAGTCGTTCTAAGGAACGGTATTTTTCGCCTCGTGACAAGCGCAGCGACTGGGACGTTGGGGACCAACCCCCGGAGTTGTGGAATCAATTTAAGACCGATTTTGCGCCGGGTACACATTTGCGTATTCATCCGTTATTGGATTGGACGGAACTCAATATTTGGGAGTATATCCAGCGGGAAACTATTCCCGTCACCCCGCTCTATTTTGACCAAGGCGAGGGGAAGCGCTATCGCTCGTTAGGGTGCTATCCATGCACATTTCCGGTAGAATCCACCGCGAAAAATGTGGCCGATATTTTAACGGAGTTGCGCACGGGAAAATTTGCCAATATTGCTGAACGGTCCGGTCGCGCCCAAGACAAAGAAGATGGCGGTGGACTGGAAACGCTGCGCCGCGAAGGGTACATGTAATGGAAACAGGGCAGCAAGAACGGATGAATATCGTGATCGTCGGTCATGTGGATCACGGGAAAAGCACCGTGATTGGCCGACTGCTGGCGGATACCGGATCTCTGCCTCAAGGGAAATTGGAGGCAGTTAAGTTGGCTTGCGAACGAAACGCCAAACCGTTTGAATATGCCTTCTTGCTGGATGCACTCAAAGATGAGCAAGCCCAAGGCATTACCATCGATACCGCCCGTGTTTTTTTCAAATCCGATAAGCGGCATTACATTATTATCGATGCCCCGGGCCATATCGAATTTTTGAAAAATATGATCACCGGCGCTGCACGGGCCGAAGCCGCTCTGCTGGTGATTGATGCTCAGGAAGGGATACGGGAAAATTCCCGTCGACATGGCTACTTGATGTCGATGTTGGGTATTAAGCAGCTCATCGTCTTGGTGAACAAGATGGATTTGGTAGAGTATTCCCAAGCGGCTTTTGACACGATTTGTAGCGAATATGCGGCGTTTTTGGAACAGATCCACGTGCATCCGAAATACATCATTCCCATCGCGGCCCGTGAGGGCGAGAACCTGATCCACGCCTCCAGCCGGATGCCATGGTACAACGGTCCCTCCGTTCTGCAAGCGATGGATGCCATGCAAAAAGAAATCCCCGATGTGTCCAAGGCCTTGCGCTTTCCTGTTCAGGATATTTACAAATTCACGGCGGAAAACGATGACCGGCGTATTGTGGCGGGTACCATTGCCACCGGCGAAGTCCGCGTTGGCGATGCCGTTACTTTTTATCCCTCTCAGAAAAAAAGTCGGATCAAGTCCATCGAAGGCTTCAACGTTCCTTCTCAAAACAGCGCCCAGTCAGGGCAGGCCACTGGGGTAACTTTGGAAACCCAGATCTACATCCGTTCTGGCGAAGTAATGGCGAAAGAAAGCGATCCGGCTCCCTTTGTCAGTTCTGCGTTTCGAGCCCACGTGTTTTGGCTGGGCAAACGGCCTTTGATTAAGGAAAAGCGTTACAAACTCAAGATCGGTACCCATCGTGTCCCGGTCTATGTCAAAACGGTCCACAGGGTTCTGGATGCATCCAGCTTGGACGCGGATTCTGACAAGCAACAGCTGGACCGACATGATGTGGGGGATGTTGAATTTGAGGCCGTGAGACCCTTGGCCTTTGATCTGTCAGGTGAGTTTGAGCAGACCGGGCGGTTTGTGTTGGTGGATGAATATGATATTGCGGGCGGCGGTATTATCGTGGCGGCCGTTCAGGCCAGTACAACGGCGACCGAAACCTTTGCCGCGCGTCGAAACTTTGCATGGGTGCGTGGCGATATTTCCCCCAGTCATCGGGCCATTCGATACCGGCAGGAACCGATCTTTGTTTTGATTGTGGGTGCTCCGGGCACGGGGAAGGCAGCTATCGCGACAGCGCTGGAGAAAGACTTGTTTGAACGCGATCAAGTCGTCTATTACCTGGGGGTAGACAATATTACATTGGGTCTGGACCGTGATGTATCCGGCCAATTCGAAGACCGGGATGAACATATTCGGCGTATCGGTGAAACCGCGCATCTGATGATGGATGCGGGTCTTATCGTCATTTCGACCATTTCCGATGTGGATGACGGGGATGTGAAACGGCTGATGGCCCTAGCTTCACCCTTTCGGACGCTGGTGGCGGCGGTCGGGGAATGGCCGTTCGAATGGGCAGACAGTGCCATTATGATGCTCGCGGAACACGATACTGCTGCTGTAGATCGTATTGTGGGTGCCTTGCGACCCTTTCTGCACTCATGACAGCCATGGCGGCACCCCGCCATATCTTGGTGGTACGGCCGGATGCCATTGGAGATGTCGTGTTGACCATGCCGCTGGTGCATTCGCTCAAAGCCACCTTTCCCACGGCTAAATTAAGTATGCTTGTCCAACCCTATACACAAGGCATCGTAGAAGGAAATCCCTCGGTGGATCAGGTGATCGTGGATTGGCGGAAAACAGGTCAGGCAAAGGGTCTGCGAGGTTGGTGGCACTATGGGCGATTTTTGCGCCGCTTGCAAATCGACATGGTCTTTTTGCCTTATGTGGATTGGTATTACGCCACTTTGATGGCGGTGGCCGGTATTCCGGTACGGGTGGGTGATGCGCGCCGTGTGGCAGAAGCGCGCTGGATGACGCATACGGTTCCGATCATTCACCAAAACCTGGCGGCTCACGAATCCGAACACATTTTGACCTTGCTTTATGCCGTTACCCGATCACCGGTGATTCAAAATGAATTTGGTTTACATGTGAATGCGGAGGATGCGGTCCATGTGAGAACGGTATTGGCAGAGCTGGGGCTGAAAACGCCGGGGTATGTGGTGATCCATCCCACCTTCGGACATACCAATCGCGCGTTGTCACCCGAGCAATTTAGCAAGGTGGTAGATGCCGTGGCCCATAAAACCGGATTGCAAGTGGTTTTGATTGGCGGTCCGGGTGATGTCGCATTGTGCCAATCTATTGCCCGATTGGCGGCCATCCCTCCCCTCATCGTGGCGGGACAAACCACGGTCGGACAGCTAAAAGCGCTCCTCCAACATGCCGCGTTACTCATTGCGGCTGATTCCGGTCCCATGCATATTGCATCGGCCTTTAAAATCCCCATTTTTTCTGTGATGGCCACCAAATTCATCAAACCGGTGCGCTGGGGTCCGTGGCGAACCAAGGCCATTAATTTCTCGCAATTTTACCGCTGCCCACAGTCATGCCATATCCTAAAATGCAGGGTCTCCTGGTGTGTGGAGCGACTGGATATGGACGCTTTGGTTTCGACACTGGGCCGCTTTTGGGATCACATGACACCCTGGGATGATCACCAACGATTTTTGGCTTCCAACCGAATCGCATTTGTCTTTGACCGTGACGATGACCCACGCTGGCAGTGGGTGGCGTTGTTGCAGCAGGCTGGGGCCTATGTCTGGTGCATCAGAACCTCCAAGGACGTCCGGTTGCCGGCGCAAATAGATCAGGAGGTGGTGATTCACACGCGAGAAACCGGGAAGTGGATTGACTTTCTATCGGCCCACGACATCACGATTTTGCATACCCCGGTTGGCTGGTATTTACCATTATGGCCTGTGATTTCTGCGGTTTCCGCAACCCGAATGGATGTGCCTCCGGTGAGGATGGATTTTCAAGCGCCTGTGCAATCGGGCTTTGACTGCATCGACCACTATCTGGCCGCGTTTCGTGACCTTCAGAGGGTCGTGACCAAGGCAGGCAGGGCGTAGCAGGTACTGCGACCCAGTCCCTGAGAAACAACCAACTCTTTCTCGACCAGGTCTACCAATTCGAGGTGGGCGGTTTTGTGAGATACCTTAAATAGGTCCCGATAGGCGCGGTTGCTGATATTGGCGTTGCGGGACAGGAAAAAAAGCGCCTGTTCTTGGCGGGCGTTAAGGGGTGTGTTCGGTCGGGATTCCGAGTCAGGGCCGGAAAGATCGGTAACCCAGTCTTCCAAGGCTGCCATGGCCGGTTGAGGGGAGGGGGCCGGTGTATGCAAGGCCCGTTCAGTCGCCAACTTACGAAGGGATTCCTCTTCTTCGACACTGGCCAGCCGATTTTGAGCCCCTTCACGGAGCAGGCAGCGGCGATGGTAGCTATAGGGTTTTTTGTCTTGGTCCGGGACATGGAGAACGTGCAGGTTTTTTTCGTTTTTGGTGACGGTTTCGTGCCGAAATGTGGGAACGGGATCGCAATTTTGTTCGAGGTGGTGAATCAAGGCCTGACGGTCAAAGGCGGCACCGACAAGGTGATAATTAAAAAGATCAATCCCCAAAATAATATCCCCGCCGGTACCATTGGCCATGGCCACAATGCTAGGGGCAATGTCTTCGACTCGGGAGTAGTGGGGAACAAATTGAGCGTGCGCGGACTCGCCTTTTCGCATCACATCGAGGAGTGTTGTCCAATCCATCATAACTCCTTATTTATTCTGATTCTTATTCTGGGATCATCACGGTTATGTTTTTTTATCATAACATAGCGATTTGATTTGGGAATAGTGTTTCTTGACCCTAAAAAGACGGGGGTGTTAGTGTCACAGCCATGCCCGTCAATATCCTACTAATCGGTTCCGGGGGGCGTGAACACGCCATTGCATTGAAACTATCCGAAAGCCCGCAGTTGGGTCACTTATACATGGCATCCGGCAATCCGGGAACCGCCACCTTGGGCACAAATGTGCCGATTTTGGATACGGATGTGGAGGCCCTGCTGCGCTTTGCCAAAGACACTGACATTGGCCTGACCATTGTTGGTCCAGAAGCCCCATTGGTGGCCGGTATCGTGGATCAATTCGAAGAGGCCGGCTTGTTGATTGTCGGCCCTCGAAAAGCCGCGGCATTGCTGGAAGGCTCGAAGGCCTTTTCAAAAGATGTGATGAAAAAATATAGCATCCCCACCGCCGATAGTGTGACGTTTACCAATAGCACCGAAGCCCTAGCCCACATCCGCGAACAAAATCGGTATCCAATCGTGGTCAAAGCCGACGGTCTGGCTGCCGGTAAAGGCGTGGTTGTGGCGGCAGATTTTGAAGAAGCCCGGGTGGCGATTGTGGAGCGTATGGACGAAGGCAAGTTCGGAACCGCGGGCAACAAGGTCGTCATTGAAGACTTTTTAAAAGGCGAGGAAGCCTCTGTCTTGGCCGTAACGGACGGCGTGACGATTTATCCATTGGCCCCGGCCCAAGACCACAAGGCAATCTTTGACGGTGACAAAGGACCGAACACGGGTGGTATGGGTGCCTATAGTCCGGCCCCTGTCGTCACGGACGATGTGATGGAAAAGGTGATGCAACGCATCCTGAGGCCTCTGGTCGACGGCCTGCGGGCGGACGGCGTTCGCTATAAAGGAATTTTGTATGCGGGGTTGATGATTGATGGCGGCGAACCTTCGGTCGTGGAGTTTAATGTGCGTTTCGGCGACCCGGAAACGCAGGCCGTTCTGCCGCGGTTGAAGACGGACCTGATCACGGTTTTTATGGCCGTTGCGCAAAATCGTCTGTCTGAGATTGCCTTGGAATGGTCCGACCAGGCTTGCGTGTGTGTGGTGCTGGCGTCTCAAGGATACCCCGGTGACTACAAAACAGGATTCCCGATCAATGGTATTTCAGAAGCTGACGAAATCCCGGGATGCCATGTCGTGCAGGCCGGTACGAAAATGGGGGCCGACGGACAGCTCAGAAGCAGTGGTGGACGCGTCCTGGGTGTCGTGGGCACGGGTCCCACTATTGCTGCGGCCAAAGACGTGGCCTACAAGGGCATCGGCAACATTTCATTTGAAAACATGTATTTCCGCCGCGATATTGGGTGGAAAGCACTTTAGAGGGGCTGTCCCAAAAGTGCGATCTTGACGATTTTCGCTTCAGTCACATATATCGGCTACGCTTAAGCTTCGCCTCCTTTAGATATGACCTTCTTGGCAGTAGCCAGCCGGCCAGCCTCAGACCTTCACCCTCCCTATTCAGTCGGCGGTCTTCGGTTCCGTCACTTCATTCCTCACCTTGCACGATAAATCGCCAATCTTATCCCTTTTGGGACAGCCCCCTTCAGGCAATTCTTGCCATGGCCCGCAACCGTGCGCTATGGGCTCGCGAGTTTTGCTTGATTTCGGCCTGACTGGCTTTCACCACGCCGGAATGCAGCGCCTTAAACGTCCGTTTGTGGGCTTTCAGCCAGTGTTTGATGGTCCGGTCTTCCAGCGAATGGAAGGTCAAAAACACGACCCGGCCACCGGGGGCCAACACCATTTCGATGTCCTTTAACAGGGCTTCAAGATGGGTGATTTCGTTATTGGTGGCGATGCGCAGCGCCTGAAACACCTGCACACAAGTACGTATATACAGGCGGCGTTGGTTACGAAAATAAAAGCTTTTTTTGATCAGTGATACCAGGTCTGTCGTGGTGCGGATAGGCGTGATCCTTCGTTTGGAAAGGATGTTTTCGACAAGGCGCTGTGGTCTTCGGATCTCACCATAGATTTCAAAAATCTCAGTCAGCGTTTCTTCCGGTGCGGTGTTCAGCATGTCCGCCGCACTCTGATCATCGTTGGTATTCATCCGCATGTCCAACGATCCTTCTCTTTGAAATGAAAACCCACGTGCCGGATCGTCCAGCTGGACACTGGACATGCCCAGATCCACGAGTATTTTTTGAACTTGAGAAATGCCCAATTTATACAGCTCGGCAGCTATTTCGCTAGTCGTGCCCTGGATTAAAGTAACGCGGGGATCTTGAAGCATTTTTTGGCAGTGGGCAATGGCCACGGGGTCCATGTCAAAGCCAACATAGCGACCAGCGGGGAGATGCGGCAAAATGGCTGCTGCATGCCCACCATACCCGATGGTTGCGTCGACCACCGTATCTCCCGGTTGCGGATCCAAATACAGCAGGGTTTCTGTTAGCAGGACGGGAATATGGGGTTTCTCAGATGGCATAACGGTAACATCCCATGTCGGATGGCCGGTTGACCCGTCGGCAAAACAGGTCCCAATGGGTATCGTAATACTGCTGCCAAAACGCCGTGTCCTCGCAAGGTACGAAATCGCGGCGCTCGGCAAAAGCGTCAGTCATGCTTTCCCAAAGTTGCGAAACATCGGTTGAGATATAAACACGTCCGTCCGGTGCCATTTTTTTGGCCAGTGCGGTGAGCAAACGGTCATTTACGATACGCCGTTTGTGGTGGCGTTTTTTCATCCATGGGTCAGGATGGAAGATAAAAACCCTTTCCAAACTGCGATCCGGAATCACGTCTTCTAACACAATTTGGCCTTGGCTGTGGATGAGATGAACATTTTTTAGGCCAAGGTCATGCACCCGCTGTTGCAAGACATCGACGATCTGTTTGCGGACTTCAACGCCGACGATATGGCGTTGGGGATGCTGGCTGGCATACAAGCGCATAAAGCGGCCCCGTCCAAAGCCGATTTCCAGATCCAGCTTTCCAGCGTATTCCGAAAAAATACGGCTAAAATCCAGGGGCTCCAAGCGCGTGTGGTAATTCAGCGGGTTCGTATGGGTCCGGATCCGCATTGGGGTTGTCCTTTTTTGTCCACAACATACGGGCTCTGCTTAATAATTGCAAACAGTGGGTATCCGGTGTCAAATTTGCTGAAATTTCCCTATGCATTTTAGCGATACACTTTACTCTTATGACGGAAAGTACGCAGAACAAAACGGTCAATGCCATCTTGGTGATTGAAGACGACCACGACCAGTTGGATTTGTGGAACATGATTTTGTCTCGGTGTTACAAGCGCGTATTTTTGGCGGCAACGGTTGCGGAGGCGATAGCGGCGTATCAGAGCCACCATGAGGAGATCGGCGCGGTGTTGGCGGACGTCAATTTGGGCGGGCACGCGACGTTTTGGGATGTGCTGAAGGGATGGGAGAGGGTGGAAGGTGCGCTTCCCCCGATCGCGTTATTGACGGCGCGACCGCAAACGGCACCGGAGGTGGCGGGTATTGTAGACCATGTGACCGGTCATGCCCGATCCCGATCCGGGGAGCCGACACCGATTCGATATTTTGGTAAACCGACGACGATGAACACGATCTTGGATTGCCTCAAAGAATGGGTGCCTCCGACGGCGTAAAAACCAAAGTCAGCGCTCAGATTGTCCTTGATGGGGGGGTGTGAGACAATGCTGGCCATGGTTAAGCTGGGCGTGAACATCGATCACGTAGCAACGGTAAGACAAGCCAGGCGGGGCACGGAGCCGTCCGTTATCGTCGCGGCCCAAGAAGCACTGGCTGGGGGAGCCGACGGCATTACCATTCATTTGCGGGAAGATCGCCGTCATATCCAGGACACCGATGTTGCTGAATTAAAGGTGTTTGTTCCTCGGCTCAATTTGGAAATGGCCATTGCGCCGGAAATGATTGCCATTGCCCAAAAAGTGCAACCCCAATATGCTTGCCTGGTCCCTGAAAAGCGCGAGGAAATCACGACGGAGGGGGGGCTGGATGTCGTGACATTTTTTGAGTCTGTTCGAGAAGCGGTTCGGAAATTACAATCCGCCGGAATTGCCGTGTCCTTGTTTGTGGATCCTGACGAAAGGCAGATCGAACGGTCTCGGGATACGGGCGCAACCCACATCGAACTTCACACCGGACAATATGCCAATGCTCACGGTGACGCCCGCCAAGCCGCGCTTTTGAACCTGCGTACTGCGGCGTTACACGCCCAACGTCTGGGTCTGATCGTGAATGCAGGGCATGGACTCAATTACGACAATGTGCGGGATGTGGCCGTCATTCCAGGTTTTTATGAACTCAATATCGGACATAGCATCGTCTCCCGCGCGTTGTTTGTCGGTTTGCGCCAGGCGGTGTCGGAAATGGGCGATTTGATTCGTAACGGCGATATATAAACCGCATTAGATGCCGTCGCTGATGAATTTGCGAAGCGGCCTGATGTGGTATTTGACAACACTCCTCATTTAGCCGATACTTTAGGAGTATGTTCCATAGGCTGGTTGATCCTCTGCAATCGAATAGCTTTTTTCTATTTGGACCGCGTGGCAGTGGGAAATCCACGTTTTTAGCGGAATTCTTTTCAGGTCACTCCACGATGTGGATCGATTTGCTGGATCCGGAGGAAGAAGAACGATATGCGCTGGCCCCTGACTTGCTCTTGAACAAACTCCAACGCCTTCAACCGAGGCCGGAGTGGGTGGTTATTGATGAAATCCAAAAGAATCCAAAGTTGCTAGATGTGGTTCATCTTTCCATCGAAAGGCATCGCCAAAAATTTGCGTTGACGGGTTCGAGCGCTCGCAAGCTAAAACGGGGGGCAGCCAATTTGTTGGCCGGTCGAGCGTTTGTGTACCATATGTTTCCGCTTACGCACATCGAAATGGGCGCACAATTTGATCTGGATTTGGCCTTGAGCTGGGGCACACTCCCAAAAATCACCCATTTCACCTCAGACGAAGAAAAAACCGAATATCTCAGTGCCTACGCTCGTACTTATCTGAAAGAGGAAGTGTGGGCCGAGCAGTTGGTGCGCAATCTGACTCCCTTTCGGAAGTTTTTGGAAATCTCTGTTCAGCTCAATGGCGAGATCTTAAACTATAGCGGCATCGCCCGGGATGTCGGCGTAGACTACAAAACCATCCAAACCTACTATCAAATTTTGGAGGATACCCTGTTGGGCTTTTTTGTGGAACCGTATCACAGATCGATTCGCAAACAACAACGGCAAAGCCCCAAGTTCTATTGGTTTGATACCGGTGTTGCCCGCGCCCTGAATCGCACGTTGGGTCAAACGGTGACGCCACAAACCTATGGGTACGGCAACCTATTTGAGCAATTTTTGGTGGCCGAAATTACCAGGCTTGCGACTTATCGCCGAAAACAGTACCGCTTCAGTTATCTCAAAACAAAAGATCAACTGGAAATCGATCTGATCATTGATCGACCCGGATTGCCAACGGCCCTGTTAGAGATCAAGTCCACCCGCCGTGTGAAGGCACAAGATGCGGCTTCTCTCCATCACGTCATCGACGATTTTCCGTCAGCAGAGGGGTTTGTATTGTCGCAAGACTCTCATGAACAAAAAATCGACCGTGTCTGGTTTTTACCTTGGCAAAAAGGTCTGGCGGAATTGGGGATTTAGGGGATCAATTTGCTTCCGTTGGTTGCACCTACGGTTTGCGCCAGGCGGTGTCGGAAATGGGCGATTTGATTCGTGCCGGTGATATATAGACCAAGACGCCATATTTGGTTATGATGGCCTATTATGGAAGTACGACCCCGTCGCATCCCAACCCATTCCGTAGATACTACAGCCGGTGCGAACGAGGCTGAAACCGTCGAGCTGGAAATTATGCACCGCAAGGTGCGCCTCCGCCGTAAGGACGTCCGGGATATCGTAAAAAAGCTGGTCAAAAATGCTTACGAACGCGGCACAACCAACGATGCCGCAGCATTCGAAACCACCATGACCGAAGAATTGTTTAAGGCCCTCGAAAACGTCGCTAAGAAGCGGCGGAAGTAGCTTACGATCCATCTGGATGCCACGTTGGCAGTTGGGGCAAAGCTGTAAGCTGCTTCGGAAGAGGGGGTAGGATGACACGTGGCGATTGTGGCCTGGGTATAACCGTTGTTTGTGGCCTGGGTATAACCGATAAGCGAGGATAAAGAGGCGGTTTGCCTTGGGGATGGTGCGGCCGGAGTCCCCTTGGCGTTTGCTGATGGAGAGGGGTGACGGGTCGCTCTGCTTGCTTTACCCATGATAACGGACCTCTTTGGGTAGGCGACCAATTGGGATGTAAAAGCCTAGGATTAGGTGGGGGCGGTTGCGGCGGACGCCATGCTTGACTCCGTGGTTGGGTTTGCATCTGAGTACTCCTTAAATAATCAAAAAAATATACGCTGAGGTATTATCGGTAACTGACAGACCATGGTTTCACCGCAGTTCTCGAAAGGGTGCCCAACAGCAAAATCACGATTTCGGGCAAGGGACCGTATCGGTCTTCCAATTCCATGGCCAGGTCATCGACATCCTCAGGCGAAAACAGGGTTTTGAAACGATCATAAATGGCCAATCGTTCTGCCGGACTGGTGATATAGGTGTCGGGAATGAAGGCCTTGATATTGGGCGGAATACGAAAACCCGCGGGCGCGGTCTCGCGGGTGCCCGTGACTCGATGAACGGCGTCTTTGAGAAGTTTGCAATACAGATCGAATCCGACGGCCGTAATGTGCCCGCTTTGCTTGTGTCCCAGCAAGGTACCGGCGCCGCGAATTTCCAAATCGCGAAGGGCCAATTTGTATCCGGCTCCCAGTGACGCATAATCGCGAATGGCGGCCAGGCGTTTTTCGGCCACTTCGGTCAGTTCCGATGCGTACAGCAGATAGGCGTACCCTTGCAATGCCGTTCGCCCCACACGGCCACGTAGCTGGTGAATTTGGGCCAATCCGTACCGGTCGGCATGTTCGATGATGATGGTGTTGGCCCTGGGCAAATCCAGTCCGTTTTCAACGATGGTGGTACACAACAGCAGATCAAAGCGGCCGGCGCCAAATTGGTGAAAAACGTCTTCAAGTTGGGTAGCGCCCATTTGGCCGTGTCCCACGCCGATACGGCAACGGGGTAACAGGGCCTGGAGTTGTGCCCGTTTATACTCAATTTTTTGGACACTGTTATAAAGGTAAAAAATCTGACCTTGGCGGGCCAGTTCTGTATTCACGCCTGAGGAGACGAGATCCCTAGAAAAGGGGGCTATAGCCGTCAGAACGGATTTACGGTTTTGCGGCGGAGTCTCCAGCACGGACATATCTTTGGCTCCCGACAGGGATAGATACAGGGTACGCGGAATGGGAGTCGCGGTCACCGTCAGAACATCCACATGGGGTTTGAGTTCTTTAAGGCGTTCTTTGTGGGTGACGCCAAAGCGTTGCTCTTCGTCAACCACTACTAACCCCAGGTCAGCAAAAGCCACGTCTTTTTGCAGCAGGCGATGGGTACCGATGATGACATCGACTTTATGGGCTTTTAGATCGGCGAGAATGGATTTCTGCTCGGCTGTGGTTCGAAATCGGGACAGCACCTCTACGCGAAAGGGAAATGCGGAAAACCGTTGGGAAAACGTCTGGAAATGCTGGTCGGCCAGCAAAGTCGTGGGTACCAGAATAGCCACTTGCTTGAGGTTGTCGCACATTTTGAATGCTGCCCGCAAAATCACTTCAGTCTTCCCATAGCCCACGTCCCCACACAGCAGCCTGTCCATGGGTTGTGGGGATTCCATATCGGTTTTGACAGCGGCAATGGCGGTGAGTTGGTCTGGTGTTTCGGTAAACGCAAACTGGGCTTCGAATTGGGCTTGCCAAGCGCTATCGGGTTTACAGGCAAATCCTGGTTCGGTCATGCGTTGCTTTTGCAGGTCATAAATGCGCTGGGCCAATAGTACGGTGGCCCGTTTGACGTAGGTCTTGGTGCGACTCCAGGCGCCATCCGAGAGTCCGTGAATGGTGGGATGGATCTCGCTGCCCGAATACCGGAATACACGGTCCATCTGATCGATGGGCACATAAAGCGTATCTTTGCCCTTGTAGCGGATGTGCAGGTATTCGGATTCTTCGCGGCGCAACTTGAGACGCACCAGGCCCTCATAAATGCCGATTCCGTGGTCTTCGTGGACGATGTAATCGCCGGGTTTGAGCTGGGACACCAGGTCTTCGTTGGTGGACTCGTGGGTTTTAAAAAGGCTGTGTTCTGCAACCACGGCGGGTCTGATAGTGAGTTTGTCCAGACTCTCCAACGATCGTTGGTCCGTGACCGAAAATCGGGCTATCCGCTCGATGGTATTGCCGTCAAATTCGATGCGGACGGGGTGATCCTGCCCTGGCGGATAGATATCGACAATGCCTCCTCGCACCGAAAATTCGCCTTTTTCGACCACCATGGGTACGCGGGTATAGCCCAGCGCGGCAAGCTGGACGAGCATGTCAGTAAAGGGGGGGTGTTTTTGGGTCGATACCTGCATGGTCATAGTCTACTTTGATAACCCTGTGACGAGGAGCGGATGGCAGAGCGTAAAACCGGTGACCTTGGCAGCGCCTGACCGGTAAAGGCAATCTGCACAGGCCGACAGTGTTGTTCCCACCGTGAGGATATCATCGACCAAGACGATATGTTGTCCGGTGACATCAGTTGGGCAGTCAAAGGCATGACGTAGCTCCGACTCACGTTCGGCGGGAGAAAGGTCAAATAAGGGTCTGGTGTTCCGGGTACGTCGGATAGGTGAGGATTTTTTGCGGGGGTCCCAACAGATCCATTGTGAAAACAGGACATCAGTGACATCCATCCCGCGAGACCGAATGCGATCCGCGCTGCCTGGCACGACGACCCAATGGTCAAACGCGATTTCGGGTAATGGAATCGGAAACTGATTGAGAACCGACGTCCATTGTGTGAGCAAGGGACGGTGGCCTTCGAATTTGATATGGTGCAGGCAGGTCTTGGCCACGCCGTCGTACGGGGTCGCGGCCCACACCGTCAGGCCGTTAAAGTCAAAGGACCGCAGTTCAAACGGCGTACTGCTAAAGCATGGCGAACAAATGTAATCCTGATCGGGTTTTCCGCAATGTAAGCAGTGGTTGGGAAGGAGGGTGTCCAACATCTGTTGGGACAGTTGAATGAGCGGATCCAGGAGTTTCATAGCTTGGTTTGACTAATCGCGAAAAGTGCTTTGTTAGCATAACTTGCGTAACCCCAGGCCGTAAACGGGCTGTCTAAATCCAGAATTTGGACAATGCTATTTTACAAATTCGGCGAAAATGGATAGTACCATTAGCCATTTTCTGGTATCAAAACTGATCAAATCATCGAAATATTGCCTATTTGAGATATGCCTTAACAGATACCATCACCGCATTGCCTTGGTGGGAATTGCCGCAATTGGCGGTGCTTCATAAAGTTGAAGTGGGATAGGGACACCAGATGGTCGGAGACTCGCCTTTAAAGAGGGCGGTCAGCGGTTTTTTCAAAAAGCCGGCCAGGTGCATGGTCAAGGTATCGGCACTCACCACATGTTGGGCGGCATTGACGACCGCTGCCAAGTGGGTAACGCTTCTGGTCGGCAAGATAATGGTTTTGTATGGCCTATCCCAGGTTTTGACAA
>CAYINU010000050.1:0-15120 GCA_964364855.1 uncultured Candidatus Marinamargulisbacteria bacterium
TATCGTGAATCTGGGCGAGTCCCAGACTATCTCCACGTTGGATCTCATTACCTTGCTGGAGGGCGCAATGCGGAAAAAAGCCCGGATCGAACTGCTCCCTGCACAGCCTGGCGATGTCGAAAAAACATACGCCGACATCTCCAAAGCAAAGGCGCTATACCACTACCGACCGCAGTTCCCCATCACACGCGGCATCGTCGAGTTTGTGAATTGGTTTAACGACTAGCGTCTTTAAGCAAATCGTCCAGCGTGCAAATTTTTTGATCAAACAATGCCCTATCCGGCACCGCTTCCTCCGCCGTTTCCATCCACACTGCCCGCATACCCAGTCTACGGGCAAAGGTCAGGTCCGAGGCGGTGTCTCCCACCATCATGGACCGAGAAAAGTCGATATCGGGAAACCGATTTTTAGCCTGCAAAGCCAATCCGACTTGGGGTTTTCGGCACTCACAAAAGGCATCGGTCAAGTGCGGACAATAGAAAAACCCATCGATCTTTCCCCCAGCGGCGGTCACCGCATCGGCAATCGCGTCATGGATGCCTGCCAGGTCAGCCTCCGACATCACGCCTTTGGCGATGCCTTGTTGATTGGTCACCACGACCACTCGGGAAAACGCCGGGAAAATCTGGGGTACCGCAGCCAAAAAAGAGGGCAAAATGACCAATTCCGATCGATTCTTTACATAATCGCCCATGGGTCGCGCATTGATGACCCCATCCCGATCTAAAAAAAGGGCGCGTGACATCTAACCCCTTGGAAACAGTTGGGACTCGACGTATTCGCAGAGCAAATGCCCCAGGATTAAGTGAATCTCCTGAATACGCGGCGTGTCCGTCGACGGCACCGCGATAAGAGAGTCACTTAGCGCAGCCATTTTGCCGCCGCCTTGCCCCGTCATCCCAACCGTGATCACACCACGTTCACGCGCCACTTCGAACGCTTTGACAATGTTGACCGAGTTACCCGAGGTGGAAAGCCCCACCAGAATATCCCCGGAAGACCCATTGGCGGCAATCAAGCGCGAAAACACCCACTCATAGCCGTAGTCATTCGCAACCGCCGTCAAATAGCTGGTATTGACATGCAACGCCTCGGAAAACAACGGCGCTCGGTCATAGTAAAACCGCCCGGACAATTCCGCAGCCAAGTGCTGGGCCTCTGCTGCACTGCCGCCATTTCCCGCAAACCACACCTTGCCTCCCGCGCGGTAGCACTGCACGAGCTTTTCCCCTACATCCGCCACGGTTTGCAACAAAGCAGACTCCCGCATCACAGCTTGCTGTAATGCAGCGGCTTCGGCCAATCGTTTTGACAACAGGTTTTTCATAGCCAAAAACTCCCTTTTTTTGTCCAATACTCTTTTAATATCGACAAGATTTGACGGGCCGCGGTGCCATTCCCATACGGATTTTCGCCCCGCTGCACTAGCGTCATCGACCCATCCAAAATGCCGGATACCGACGACACGATTCGGGCTGTCGACGTCCCAATAACGGCTACGCCACCCGCCTCAACCGCTTCCGTTCGTTCCGTAACATCCCGCATGACCAAAACGGGCTTTTGTAAAGAAGGGGCCTCTTCTTGGATCCCACCGGAATCCGTCAAAATGACGGCACACCGTTGCATCAACCATACCAGGTGAGGGTACGGTAGCGGTGTCATGAGATGGACATTTTTTATTCCGGTTAATTGGTGAGCCGATACCTCCCGAACTTGGGGATTGGGATGAACCGGAAATACAAATTCGACGTCGGAATAGTGCGCAGCCAGCGCGCGAATAGCCTGACAAATTTGTAAAAAGGGATCACCGAAACTTTCGCGTCGATGCGCAGTGATCAGCACGATTCGACGATCGGTGTTTACCAACTGCGTTTTAAAAAAAGCCTCATATTCTCCATCACGGGCCTTTAACAAGTCCACGGTCTGAAATAACGCATCAATGCCTGTGTTTCCGACAACAAACCGCCTTCCAAACGGGTTTTCCTTGCTTAAATTTTCATCTGCTTTTGATGTCGGAGGAAAATGCCACAATGCAAGCTGGCCCACCAAGCGCCGATTCATTTCTTCGGGAAAAGGCTGCAGGAAATCGTGGGTTCGCAGTCCGGCCTCGACATGGGCTACCGGAATTTGGTGATAATAGGCCGCTAATGCAGCGGAAAATGTCGTGGTCGTATCCCCTTGTACCACGACAAGATCAGGCTTTACCGCGGAAAATACGGGTTCCAAGGCCAGTACCACCCGTGTGGTGACAGTTGTTAAGGTTTGGTTGGGCTGCATCACCGACAGATTGTAGTCCGGCCGAATGCCAAAAAAATCCGTGACTTGTTGCAACAACTCCACGTGCTGAGACGATATGCAAACCGTCGTTTCAAATAGTGGATCACCCGAAAATGCGGCGATCACCGGCGCCAATTTGATGGCCTCTGGCCGGGTGCCCATCACAACCAATATGCGGGCCCGTTGGTGGATTTTTTCCATACGATATGGAGTATAACGGAGGTGCACTCGAATTAAAACTGTACCAGCTCGCATATTACTCACCTCTAACACTCACCCCCTAGAGGCCATCTCATAATACCGCCATGGAGCCCTCTGCTCCGCTCAAAATGCCCTTCATGGGCTCCGCCCAGCCGGGCAGCCTTGACCCGACGTGCCATTGGGCACCTCGAGTCTACGGTTCCGTCGCTATGCTCCTCACACATAGCGCTGCTATGCTCCGCGTTTTGTGCTCACACAGAACTCCCTGACGCCATTCTGAGACGGCCTTTGGGTTTTATGAGAGGGGTTCTAATAATCGTAGTATGTACTTTCATAGTGCTCGATAGCCCGCAAACGAGGGCCTGACAAGGTCTCCACGCTGGGGCCGTAGGGGTTGATTTCGTCGGTTAGTTGTCTCAACTCTTCTTTGGTGAAGTATTCGAGCTCGTCACCATAATCATAGACTTTATCGCTGTACTCGTAGTACCGCTCAGACAGGTCGTAATACAACCCTTCGTTACTGGACTTCCGCTCCGACCATGTGTCGATGTAATCCGCCAAAAGCCCAATAGGCGCAACCAATACCAGCACCAATGCAAATACGATTTGGGTGGGAATCACCCCGCCATTATATGCGCCCCCGCCCGGGACGAAAAGAAGGCAGGAAAATGCCAAAGATCGCGCAGCCTTTCAGGCCATCCTTCACTGTGATGAGATTTGGTATTTATCGCGGCGGGAGCATATCGAGGAGGCGAAACACAGTGGAGCCGGTATATGTGACCAGAGCGAAAATGCCAAAGATCGCACAGTGAAGGGTGGCTTATTTGTATTCAAACTGGGCCAGCCGCTCATCCCAGTTCATATTGCGGGGAGCCTGATGCGGTTGATTGTTGATGTTATTTACTACAAATTTTGCCCCATTGTATTCATTTTCAATGACCAGTTCCGCATGATCTCCCAAATCCACATATTTACGATTGGCCTCAGAATGCGTGGGCCAGTTATAGACATTTTTCTGGTAAGACGCGTAAGACCAATAATCGGAATTATCCCACGCCATCGCGAGGGACCCCATCGCCAAAACCACAGCCGTAACCGCCAAAGTTCTGATCATTGCAACACCTCATACTAACATCGCACTAACACCCGTCAAGACTTGCATTTGTCAGTGAATTCGCAGACTATCTTCAGTTTCGTGCCCGCGAAATTAGCCCCATCAAACATCGATAACACCCTAAGTTTGTTAGGAATTTGTTAGAAGAAAGGACTTGCTATGTTTCGTACTTTTGGCGCCGTCTTAACCACCTTAGCAACTACCGTTGTTGCTTACCGCACCGCCTACTCCTCAAACAAGCCGTGTTCCAGAGAAACTGCCTTGTCTTTATCCCAAAACGAGGAGCCTCCCATATTGACTGCTGCTGCTCCTCTCGAACCAGAATCGGCCGTTATCGGAGCTGCGCGACGTGCTAGCGTAGGTCTCGCCCACCAAGTCGGCCCAATGGTCAGTGCAGCTGCAGCAAATGCATCCCATCAATTGCCGGCTCAGTTGTCAGCGGTTTTGCAGGATCAGCCTGTGGATCCCACTGATATGGCTTCCGTCACAGAAACAGCTCCCCCTGCGGATTCTCGGGCACAAAACAAATCGTTTTCAGAGCGGCATCCTGGGTTGTTAGGACTGATCGCCTATGGCGGAGTAGTTGCACCTACTCATTTGGGACCTGGCGGATTCAACCTCGCGCAGCGGCAAGCGTTGAGCCGTTATTATGAGGGCTTTGGGACACCGCTTCAGTGCTTGCTTAATGACCCGAAGGCGCCTTCCCTGCGCGCCATGTTTTTGGACTCTGCCGCAAGAGGCGAATTTTTGAAGCGTAACGGTGGTGCTGTTGCGATTTTTAGAGGTCTGGCATGTCCGCCTGGATTTTTGGCCGCACTTCCTGTTCGCGTTATATATTTCGGAACGTTTCGAGGCATGTATGATCTTGCAGCCTCCTACATTGGACCCGACGGCAATCTGACTCTGGGGCAAAAAATGGCTGCCAACGTTATTGCCGCTGCACCTGCTAGTGTCCTGATTAATGCGTTGGAGGTGGTATTGACCCAAATGGCCAACGCCAAGAGCGCCGGGGCAGAAGCGTCAGCCAGAAATATCCTGATGTCCACGTTTCGCACCAGTGGATTGAAAGGAACCGCAGTATTGCTTACTCGCGGTCTTCCTTTTACATTCATCGGCCGGGAGATACCGTTTGGTACCGCAGGCATTTGCGGCCCGGAAAATCCCATCGCGGGCCTACTTTGGGCTGCGCTTATCGGCATAGGGACCAATCCAGCCTCTCGAGCTGCAAATCGCATGCAGGCCGACCCCTCCGTAACCTACGCCACCGCGTTTCGACAGCTTTTTGGCTCTTTGGGGGAGGCATTTAAAGGTGCGGCCGGCCGGGCAGTCTACGTGGGGACTACTGGCGCTTATACCGGTGCGGTTCGACCATGGGCTATTGCTGCCGCTGCCTATGTATTAAACCGTGCAGCCGTTTATTTTTCCTCCAAAACGGATGCAGCAGTATCAGAATTGCCAGACACGCCTAGTTTGAAAGCATCCGAATTCTTGCGGGCTGCACAATTTTGGAGCCCGGAAGCATAGAAAAACTTCCCCGAAATCCGACCTTACTGTAGCCGATAATCAACTGCATTGTTAAAAAAAAGTTAGGAAAGGATGATGAATATGCAAGGAATTGGAAGAGTAGCCGCATCGGCGATTCGAGTAGGCACAGCCGCCACTCGGGGGGCAGTTAGGGAAGTACAGCAGGCAGCTAGCGAAGGACAGAGGCTTCCTTTAAAAGAAGCAGCAAAAGTTTGGACTGGGGTTGTGTTTTATCTTGGGGCTTGTGTCACCTCAGTTGGTCTTGGTGCCGCTGCCTTGAAACCTACTTCTGTTGATAGTAGTGCCAACGACGTTCTATCCACAGGCCGCTAGTCAGCGTGTTTATAAAGGTCGAGTAACCATCCCCGACCGCAATTTCGGTTCAAACCACGTCGATTTCGGGGGCATCACCGCCCCCGCATCGGCGATGGCCATCATCTGATCGATGCCCGTCGGATAGAGCGCAAACGCTACCACCGCATCTGTACGGCATCGCTTTTCCAACTCCGCATATCCCCGAATCCCGCCCACAAAATCAATTCGTTGGTCTGTCCGCGGATTTTGGATATCCAATAGAGGTGCCAACACCCGATCCTGCAAAATTGCCACATCCAGTTGGGAGACGGCATCTGCGGGCAGTTTGATCTCCGGCTTTAGACGCAGTTTGTACCACTGATGTTTCAAATACATCGCAAATTCCCGGCGCTGCGTCGGGCGAGCCGCTTCGGCGTCGGCCACCGGCGTCACGCTAAAGTCGTTACCCAGTTTGTCCAAAAACGACGCGGGTGTCAGTCCATGGAGGTCTTTCACCACGCGGTTATAGTCCATAATGGCCAGCTCATCATCTGGAAAAATCACGGACAAAAAAGAGTCGTGGCTCCCCACTGTTTCCCCGCGGGCACGGCGGCGTTCCGCAACCAATGAAGCGGCTTTGGAGCGGTGGTGACCATCGGCGATATACAAGGCCTCCACGCTGCCAAACACATGTTCAATACGTGCAATTTCGGTCGGATCGGCAATGCACCATAACCGATGCGTAATGCCATCCTCGGCCGTCACATCGATGTCTGGTTTTTTTGGGGTCAGTTCAGCCGTAATCGCTTTCATCGCAGGCATGGCTCGGTAAGTCAAAAACACGGGACCGGTGTTGGCATTGACGATATCGACGTGCAAGGTCCGTTCTTCTTCTTTGTCCGCGCGGGTGTGTTCGTGTTTTTTGATCAGTCCCGCATCATATTCGAACACGGACGTGGCCGCCACCAAGCCCGTTTGCGTCCGGCCGTTCATGATTTGCTGATAAACATACAGGCACGGTGTATCGGACTGAACCAACCATCCTTTTTTTAAAAAGGCTTTCAAATTGGCTTTGGCTTTTTCGTGGATTTCGGTGGGGGAAACCATTTTGGGATCCGCAAATTCCGCGTCGGATTTTTCGATTCGCAAAAAGCTTTTGGGGTTGGCCAAAATCAGCGCGCGGGCCTCGGCGTGGCTCATTGTGTCGTATGGCAGGGCCACCACCTCCGCAGCGTCCGCCACCGATGGCGTAATCCCCAAAAAAGCTTGAATGGCGACCATTTTTTCAGACTACCCAAGTCTATTTTTTTTTACAACTTTAGATTTTGGGGCTCGCATCGCTCAAACCTATCCCCTTTCGCGGCGCTTTGCTATAGTCGACGCCATGTCCGCAACGCTGTTGTTACTGCTAGGTGGGCCTTTGGCTCTGCTGTTCACCCAGCTTTTTCCGGCTCCTTTTTCCGTAACTCCCATACAGTGGACGCTGGCAGGTATCTTGTTCTGGATGATCTTGTGGTGGGGCAGCGAAGTCGTTCCCATGGCGGCAACGTCATTGCTGCCTTTGGTGCTATTTCCGGTATTTGACATCCTTCCGGAGGCCCAAGTCGCCGGTTTTTATGCCCACCCGCTTACCTTTTTGTTTATGGGCGGTTTTTTTATCGCTGTCGCCTTGGAAAAATCCGGACTGCATCACCGCCTGGCCCTCACCATTTTGAAGTGGACAGGCCACTCAGCACTCACCGCCTTGGCTGGCATTATGGCCATGACTGCCGCCCTTTCGATGTGGATTTCAAATACGGCCACCGCTCTGATGATGGTTCCCATCGCAGCGGCACTCATTGATCAAATGGAAGATCAAAAGATGCCCGCCGAACAGATCCTGCATTTTGCAAAGCCATTACTGTTATCGGTTGCCTATTGCGCCTCCATCGGAGGCCTGGGAACCTTGGTGGGTACCCCTACCAACCTTTACTTTGCCAATTTTTATGAGCAGACCTACGGCCTTCGCATCACCATGCTGGGATGGATGAAGGTCGGTATTCCGTTTATGTTGATCATGCTGCTTTTGACCTTTGTGTATCTGGTCATTCACTACCAGCTATGGTCGATGCGGTTCCCGAATCTGAGCCATCGGTTTAAAGACGCGCACGCCCAGCTTCCGGCCCTGTCTATATCGCAATGGGCTGTGCTGACCATTTTTGCCGGCACTTGTATCGCATGGATGTTTTCACTCCCCCTTCAACGCTGGACGGGACTGCCTCTATCGGACACCGTCATTGCACTTGTGGCGGCCGTGTTATTGATGACCATTCCGGCATCGTTGTCAGAGAAGCGGTTCTTATTGAAATGGGAAGATGCAACGCAAATCCCTTGGGGCATCTTGCTGCTGTTTGGGGCAGGGCTTGCCATTACTGCCGCCTTTGCATCCACTGGACTTTATGCCCAAATGGCGGGATGGTTTACGCGCTTGTCCGGCATTCACAGCGTGTTGATGCTCGCAGCGTTCGCCAGCTTGGCCCTACTGGTTACGGAATTGGTCTCGAACAGCACCGCTATCGCGACCTTGTTGCCTGTCGCAGCGGCAATTGCGGCCGGGACAGGGGTGCCGGCCCTGCTGTTGATGTTCCCACTAACCCTGATCGTGTCCGGCGGCTTTATGATGCCCACCGGCACGCCGCCCAATGCAATTGTGCTCGGCACAGGCAAACTGCACATTTCCGATATGTTCCGGGTAGGCATTGTGCTCAATATCCTCATGCTCGTTGCCGTGGTGGTGGTGGGGATGATGTGGCAGGCTCGGTAGAAGCACTTTACTACCATAGAGAAATATGAAGCTCATTGACGCTGACAACATTTGCACAGAAATTCGAGCAAGACCTGTTTAAAGAATATTAAGGCAACATTTCACTCATTTTACGCATGATGCCATCCATACTGGTCCGCACTTGAAGCGCGGTTTTTCCAACTAGCAGGGCATAGTAACTGGCGGGGGCAAAGGTAAATTGGATATTTTGATGTCTTACCTGTTTGAACTCCGTCCTACTAGTTACCAGTGTTTCATGTAGATTATGCTTGAGGCATAACTCTGTCACCGCAGCCAACTCACCAAGGCGACTGCTACAACGGTCGCTCCATTTAATTTCAATGACCTCTTGCGGCTTAAGCTGATTCCCTAGTCTTACCAAATCCACCTCAAGCTTGGTCCTACCCCTATCCCATCTTGCATAGTGTAAGTGAGCCAGAACATGCAGCCATTGTGAAAATACGGCCGTCTCAATCATATGGCCGAAAAATCGATCCTCTTGCGCACGATTTTCTTGGATAGGCTCAAACAGCGCTGCACGCATCGAGGGGTTATTTAGGAAAACCTTGAAAGTGGTTGCGCGTTTAAAGTATTTGGCATTGTCATCAATTCGACGGATTACCGTTATGAGGAATGCAGCTTCCAGATAATCAATGTATTTTTTAATCGTTACTTTGTTTAACTGAGAATTTTTAGATAACTCCTCTAACGAGACTTCTGTACCGGAATTATAAGCAAGTGTGGTAAAAAGCGCGTTGAGTTCCTGAATATCCTGAATACCATATAAAATGGGTAGATCGCGCAACAATACTTTATCGATAATGTCGCTTTTGACAAACCTGCCGAGATCCGCGCGGTGCTTTTTGGAAAGGGCAATCTCCGGATATCCGCCAAAATTGATGTAGTCGATAAATACCTTGTTGAGCTTAGAAATAGCCGATTTTTCGGTAAAAGCCTCCTCTTCTCCTTTTAAAACCAAGTATTCATAAAAAGTCAGAGGCGGCAACAGAAAGTCTGTAAATCGCCCTGTACCTGACTCGTTACTTTGACGCTTTAATGCGGCGGCCGCGGACCCGGAAGCCAAAAATTGAATTTTGGGATAGGTATCCACCAAAACTTTGAGGTGAATTTCCCAATTTTTTAAATACTGGATTTCATCAAAAAAGACATACAGCCTGTCTGACCCCTGAGGATCCAAATGTTGTTCACGACAATAAAGCCGGAGCAACGTTTCCAGTCCCCCGCCACCGTTAATCACATGGTTATAAATGGGGTTATCAATAGAGATATAACAAATATGGGTTGGGAGAATTTTTTTTTCCAACAATCGCTGAATAGCGTGGTGAATCAAAATGGTTTTTCCGACCCGCCGGGGGCCCATCATGATGACAGCCCGCTGCAATTCATGGTTTAACAACGGCATGAGGAGATTCAAATAAGGACGAGCGACCAGTTCAAGGCGGTAAGAACCAGACTTCCACCAAAAATTTTCTTGATTTAGTTTGGCTACAACTTGTTCATCCGAGATTCGTTGCATCTCAAAATAATATCAGGGATGTATGCTTATTTCAACAATGTCAAAATAAAACTATTGTCGTATACTTATTTCTACAATGACGAAATATCCTCATGCTCGTTGCCGTGGTGGTGGTGGGGATGGCAGGCTCGGTAGAATTAAATCAGTACACCAACCGTTCTAAAACAGCTGCAATGTCCTGACATATCGCATGATGAGAAACCATTCTTTTAATGATGGTGGGGTTCAAAGGCACTAGAGGTTCGTCATCAGGCCACGCATGGGCAGCGACATTATAGGCCAATGAGTATTCAATCAATCCGACATAGTTACTGAGTGCCCAATGCACCACAAAAGCCTCTTTTTCGGAAAGAATAATCGAGATGTCATTGGCGGAACTGATGCCGGTAAGTTTCATAACAACTACGCAAATGATAATCCTATTTTGGGATATTAGTCAACATATCCTAATTTTGGATAAATGAGGAAAAGTATCCACTCCAAACGGCTAAAGCAATTTCTCGATCTTCTGATCCAATACCGCAAAGAAAAACAGATTACGCAAGCCGCCCTTGCCGACCTCCTCGGCAAGCCCCAGTCTTTTGTCAGCAAATACGAATCCGGGGAACGTCGTCTGGACTTTCTTGAACTTGTTGCGATTTGTGAGGCACTGGAAATTTCATTGGCAACATTTGTGGCCCGTTTTAAGTCTGGCCCCAGTATTCAAAAGAGCATCTAAGCTGTTTGGGGCAGGGATTGACTATTAATAGTTACTTTATATAGTAACTATATACCACTGAAGCACTTTACTACCATAGAGAAATATGAAGCTCATCGATCACATTGCCGGTAACATCGAAAAGCGTCGTGGAAAAATGTCTATCGACAAGCTTAGTAAAAAGGCCGATATTCCCTTCACGACATTGATGAATATTAAACGGAAACAAGTCCAGGATGTTCGTGCTTCTACCCTCATCGCCATTGCCAAAGCGTTAGGATGTTCGTTGGATGAATTGGTAGGGTAAAAAATACTTTTGTGAAGTTTGATGACAATGAAGAGATGGAGGCCCTGCTTGCTTGGTCCAAAGCCAAGCGACCAGGAAGCCCATCAGCAAGTGTAAATACGCCTAACCCCGGTGCCGTTTTTCCAGTTCCTTATCGACGGCGGAGAGGGTGAGGCCACGGGCGTGGAGGGCCACTGTCAGGTGATAGAGTAGGTCGGCACACTCGCCGACAAACGCGTGATCGGAAGTATTTTTGGCCGCGATGATCACTTCGGCGGCTTCTTCGCCTACCTTGCGTAAGATGCGATCTAAGCCAGAGTGGTATAACTGCGCCGTGTACGAGTTTTCGGGAACGTCGTCTTTTCGGCTTTCGATGAGATGATCCAGAGTCGCTAAAAAATGCATGTCGGCCTCCGTTAGGCCCATCTTAACACGCACTTGCCTGATTTACAGCGCGCAAGGTGCCCACTACAATACCGGGTATGGCATTTACCCGAAGTGAGTTAGACCATGTCATCCAATTGGCCCACCTCGACGTAACCGAAGCGGAAAAAGAAAATTATTTGGCCTCTGTTTCCGATGTCCTGGCCTATGTGGAAAACCTCAACACCGCCCCGGTAAACGATCTGCCACCGACCTCATCGCTCAGCCACGACGAAACGCCCATGCGAAATGACATTGTCGAACGCAAATTTGATTTGCCCCTGGCCCAGCTTGCACCTGATTTTGATGCGCCCTTCTTTTCAGTACCCCGTATCTTGGAAGGCACGGACACCTAATGGGTCTGTTGCAAACGCTTTCTGACAAGCTGAAAAACCGCAGCCTGACCAGTCGCGTCCTGGTGCAGTCTTATTACGACCGGATTGCCGCATCTGATGATACCATTAAGGCTTTTATTTCCCTTCAAAAAGAGGTTGCTTTGGCCTATGCGGAAGCCGTGGATGCCGCTTTGGACAAAGGAGAGTCACTGCCCACGCTGGCTGGCATCCCCATCGCCGTCAAAGACAATATCAATATCCGCAATACCCACACCACTTGCGCATCCCGGATGTTGGAAAACTATGTGTCGCCCTATAACGCAACCGTCATCGACAAGCTCTATCAGCACCGGATGATCCCCATAGGCAAAACCAACCTCGACGAATTTGCGATGGGGCTGTCCTCGGAAAATTCGGCTTTTTTTACCACGCGAAATCCATGGAATACCGACTACAGCCCCGGGGGCTCTTCCAGCGGATCCGCCGCAGCTGTCGCCGCCCACTTTGCCCCTGCCGCCTTGGGATCAGATACCGGTGGGTCTATTCGCCAACCGGCGTCCTTTTGCTCCGTAACCGGTATCAAGCCCACTTATGGCCGCGTGTCACGCTTTGGCTTGGTGGCATTTGCATCATCGTTGGACCAGATCGGACCGTTGACCCAGTCGGTAGCCGATGGCGCGTTGGTGCTCAATGCCATTTGTGGCCATGACCCGATGGACTCCACATCGTCGCCGCAACCCGTTCCGGATTTCACGAAATTTCTGGGCAAAGACATCAAAGGTCTGCGCATCGGCGTCCCCAGCGAACTGGTCAGCGACGCCGTCCACCCCGATGTCCGCCAATCCGTCTTTTTGGCATTGGATCGGCTCAAAACCGAAGGCGCAACCTATGATCTCATTTCCATCGATGCTCTGAACTACGCCCTGTCTGTGTATTTTATTCTGTCCCGGGCAGAGGCATCGGCCAACCTCGCCCGTTTTGATGGTGTGCGCTACGGCTATCGCGCACCTGGCACAAAATCCCTGCGTGAGATGATCTGTAAATCTCGCGGCATGGGCTTCGGATCCGAGGTCAAACGGCGGATCATTTTGGGCACCTATGTATTGAGTGCCGGCTATTATGAGGCCTACTATCTCAAAGCCTTAAAAGCCCGTACTTACATTCAGAACGCCTTTCAAGAGGCCTTTCAAACCTACGACCTCTTGGTCACCCCCACGACACCTACGTTACCTTTTAAATTGGGTGTGAGCAGCCACAACTCTGTTGATAGCTACCTGGCCGATATGGCCGCATGCCCGGTCAATATTGCCGGATTGCCTGCGATGTCGATTCCGGTCGGGTTTTCCGACGGACTTCCCGTCGGTCTGCAACTCATCGGCAAACCGTTTGACGAAGGTACGCTGCTGGGCGTGGGCGACCGCTTTCAAGCCCTCACCGATTTTCACACCCAGGTCGCGCCCACTGTGTGCGGGGTCATGCCATGACGCCATTCGAACCCGTCATCGGCATCGAAGTCCATGCCCAGATCAAAACCGCATCGAAGCTATTTTGTGCGTGCTCCACCCAGTTTGGTCACGATCCAAATGCCAATACCTGCCCCATCTGCATTGGATTCCCCGGCGCCCTTCCCGTGCTCAACCGCAATGCCGTGGAACTGGCTATTCGGGCAGGTCTGGCTCTGGGCTGCACCCTCAATCCGGTGTCGGTATTTGCGCGAAAAAACTATTTCTATCCCGACCTGCCAAAAGGGTATCAGATCAGCCAGTTCGACCAACCTCTGTGTAGCAATGGGCTGTTGGAAATCCAAGCCAACGGCGAAACCCGACGCATTCGCATCAATCGCATTCACATGGAAGAAGATGCCGGCAAATTGGTGCACCATGGGTCGGCCACCATTGCAGGATCCACGCATAGTTTGGTGGATCTGAACCGCTCCAGCACACCGCTTATCGAAATCGTCAGCGAACCGGACATCCGCTCCGCCGAAGAAGCCCGCTTGTATATGGAAGCCCTCAAATCCATTCTCCAGCATATGGGTGTATGCGACGGCAATCTGGAGGAAGGCAGCCTCCGTGCCGATGCCAATGTATCCATCCGCCCTGCGGGTGCCACGGAACTGGGCACCAAGACGGAATTGAAAAATATGAATTCATTTCGTGCCTTGGAGCGCGGTATCTTGGTGGAAATTGAGCGTCAGATCCAGCTTGTCAATTCGGGTGAGCGCGTCCGCCAGCAAACCCGCACCTATGACGACGCCAGCCAAACCACCAAGCTCTTGCGGGACAAAGAAGAATCTCACGACTACCGCTACTTCCCCGAGCCGGATCTATTGCCCTTGCGCGTTAGCGCCGCATGGGTAGACACGGTTCGGGCGTCCATGCCCGAGTTGCCCGAGGCCAAGCGCAAACGGTATTTGGAGACCCATCATTTGTCTGCAGGCGATGCCGACATTTTGCTAGCAGACCTGGATATGGCGGCCTATTTTGAGGCCTGCGTGACCCAGAAAAGCGGTGTTCCGGCAGCCGAAGTCGCACGGTTCGTGGTGGGTGATCTCAATGCCCTGGTCAAGCAAGAAAAAATTCCCTTTACCAAAAACCCGGTGACTCCCGAAAAATTGATCGCGCTACTGGCTCTCAAAGAAAAAGGCACTGTGTCCATCAAGATGGCCAAAGATTTTTTGGTGGACATGTTTAAGACAGGCAAAGCCGCAGCCGAACTGCTGGATGCCGGCGGCGGTAGTCAGATTTCGGATGAATCCGAATTGATTGCCATTATTGATAAACTGCTCGCCGAAAACCCGGACATCGTGGAAAAAGTCAAAGCGGGCAAGGCCCAGAGCGCCAATTTCATCATGGGCCAAGTCATGAAGGCCACCCAAGGCCGGGCAAAACCGGATCTGGTCCGGGAATTGGTGCTCAAACAAATTTCGACGCGCTAAATTCCCGCTTGTCGATGGCGCTGTCGTACGGCGTACCGATGCCGAACCCGTAGATCGTGAACTACGGGAAATAGGGACAGCAATATCAAAATACCACCCAACACGCTCAGCGTGTGAATGCCCCAAGGCGACCCCATGCCCACAGCCCCAATCACCCCGCCCACAAAAAACGCAATCAAGATCCCGCCCCGCACCGCCAGCTTTGACGCGGAAATTTTCACGCCGGACAGCCATGTGCCAATTTCAATGCCGATATCGGTCACGATACCGGTCATATGCGTGGCGCGAATGACAAAATCCGACATCCGGCTTACAGTAGCATTTTGCATGCCCATCGAAAAAAACAGGGCCAGTTTTAGCAGTAATCCATCCGGCGTCAGCCGCATAAGTCCTTGGCTGGCCACCCCAAGTACGACCAGCACGCCACCACTAACCAAAAAGGCCAACGCATAACGGCTGTGTAATTTTAACCCCTGTGCGACCTGGATCAGAACTGCCGACACAATAGCGCCAACTGTAAATACACTGACAAAGACTGCCGCCCATTTGGCTACAAAAAATATGCCCAATCCCAAGGCATCGGAAGCGCCGGCGATAATGCCCGTCAGGTGAGACGTATATTGTCCCACCACCAAAAATCCACCCGCATTTACGCCACCTGCGACAAAAGCAGAAATGATGCCCATGACC
>CAYINU010000051.1:0-15068 GCA_964364855.1 uncultured Candidatus Marinamargulisbacteria bacterium
CACACATAGCGCCGCTATGCTCCGCGTTTTGTGCTCACAGAGAACTCCCTGACGCTATTCTGAGACGGCCTTTGGGATTTAGGAGATGGCTTCTAGGGCATGTCCTCATTTGCATCTGCGGCGTTAAGTGTCAGTCAAAAAAATCCTCATTTACGACAAGTAAACTCCGGTTTTTTTGCTGCCACTTGCCTTGCATCTATCAAATGGGGACACGCCCTAGTTACAGCAAATCACTTCGGATGGGGTGGCCACAATATCCATTCCGATGTCGTGAGGATCCGCCGGCAGAGACGACAGTAACTGGAAGTCATAGGCCAGGCCGATTTTGGTGCCCTGAGCATGGGCCAATAGTCGGTCATAGTACCCTTTTCCCAATCCAATTCGATTTCCTTTTCGATCAAAGGCCAGGCCCGGAACCAACCATGCCTCGACCTGATTGTTTACTTCCGCCGCCGTCAGCGGTGTCCGTGTCGGGGGCGGTTCCCACACGCCAAATTTACCCTGGACCAGGACCTCAAAATCGTCGGCTTGGCACAGGTCGAATGCATCCTTTTCCACATCGTAGCGGGGCAGGTAAACATGATGTTTGGCATCGAGGACCCGCATGAGCCACCGCCGGATGTCGACTTCACCCAAAACGGGCCAATATGCCGCGACATGACTGGCTTTCTGAACCTCAGAAAGGGTGTCCAGTTGATCGGTGATGCGAGATGAAAAGGCCGTGATATCCTCAGGCGATAGCGCCTGGCGCCGCCCCAAAAGCTCGGCACGGAGGGCAACTTTGGAACTAGCCATTTATGGCTTCAACCGAAACCTCAATCTGAACATCGTCGCCCAGAATCACGCCGCCGTTATCCAGGGCCCGGTTCCAATTGATGGCGAATTCTTTGCGATTCAATACGGTGGTCACCGTGAAACTGGCGATCTGCTTTCCACTGACCGTCGTCACGCCATTGTAAAGTGCAGTCAAAGATACCGGCCGCGTGACCCCATGCATCGTGAGATCGCCCCGAACGGTGAACACATGGCCATCTATCTGCTCGGTCGACGTACCCACAAAGGTCATCGTCGGGTATTTTTCGACTTCAAAAAAATCCGCGCTTCGAAGATGGGTATCTCGTTTGCTGTTTCGCGTGTTGATACTATCGGTCCAAATCGTGAAGCGGATGTTGCCTATTGCTTTGGTATCTGGATCCAAGTCAAATTGGCCCTCAAAGCGGTCAAAAGACCCATGCACACGGCTGATGAGGTGGCGAATATTAAAATTAACGGAGGTGTGATTCGGATCAATTTGAAAGGTTGCGGCGAGTGCGGGAAAAGATAATAAAAGCAATGCAGCAGCCATCAGCACGATTTTTTTAATCATCAAGTTCCTCCTTGGGAATGAGGCTTATTTTAAACGACGCATCAGCGAGACCACAACCCCCCAGATTACCAAGCTATGCCGCGGCTCCAGGATGGGATAGGCTTTGTTGGCCGGGACCAACTGAATAAGACCGTGGTCCAGATAAAAATACTTGAGGGTCCATTCGCCATCCAAAATGGCGACCACCACGTCCCCATGCCGGGGTTGTTTCCCCTTTTCCACCACCACGATATCGTTGGGGAAAATGCCAGCTTCATTCATCGAATCTCCGGATACTTTGATGAGGTAGGTCGATTTGGCATTGCGCACTAGAAAATCGTCAAATGCGAGATGGTCGATGACTTCTTCTTCCGGTAGATCGGGATGCCCGGCACGGATGGCACCCAGAACGGGGTATGCCATGATCGGCTTCGCGAGGGAAATGCGGCCGGTGCTGTCTTTGGACAAAAAGCCTTTATCGACCAATTTCGTGATGGCATAACTTGCCGCACTTTTGGATCGGTAGCCAAAATACGTCGCAAATTCCTGTACGCTGGGCAGGCGTTGCTGCTCCCGCACATAGTCTCGGAGTCCTACCATTAAATGGGATAGGTCAATCGGGGTATTGGTCATGAATCCCTTCGTGCTTGTGATGGGACTATAATATAGAACGATCGTTCTAATTACAAGTGCAAATCGGACTGTTACAAACTCTGAGCGAGACGAATCACATCCTGCATTTTGTTATAGTCTTTTACTCCCGGTGAAACTTCCACGCCGGAGGAGAGGTCCACGGCATAGGGATTCACGAGTTTGATCGCTTTGTTGATATTGCCCGCATTGATGCCTCCCGCCAAGATGATGGGAATGTCAAAATCTTTGGCCTTGAGCGCGATGCCCCAATCAAATGATTTTCCCGTCCCGCCTTTAACCGTTTCGGATTTGGTATCCAGCAACACACCGGATACATAGCCCTGGTACGCTGGTATGGGATTAAGATCTGCCAATTCCCGAATCGGAAACGCCTTGACCACACGACGACTCATTTTGAGGCAAAACTCAGGCGTTTCGTTGCCATGCAGTTGCAGCAAATCCAACCTGCAACGGCAGGTAATCTCGTCGATTTCTTCTTTGCTTTGATCCACAAATACGCCCACGATATGCACAAAGGGCGGCATGTAGAGCGAAATTTCCTCTGCCTTTTCAGGCGTAATGTAGCGGGGACTTTCTTTGACGAAAATGTAACCAATGGCATCGGCGCCCAGCGACACGGCATTTTGGGCGTCTTCAAGGTTGGTAATACCGCAGATTTTAATTTTCATAAAATCGCCTTTTTCTTTGAAAAATAGCGGATCAAATCCGGATTTTTGGCCAATCCTTCGCCGATCAATACCCCATCAATTCCCGATGATTCTAGCACGTCGAGTTCATCGGGCTGGAAATAGCCGCTCTCTGCAACCACCTTAATGAGTGCGGGGGTACGCTGCCGGAGTTTGCGGGCTAGCAACAAAGCGTTGTTGGTATCCACCTCAAAGGTATCCAAATCCCGATTGTTAATGCCGACAATCGCGAGACCGGACATGGATAGCGCGGTTTCAAGCTCCCTCTCGTTGTGAACTTCAAGCAGTACATCCAGTCCCAGCTGGGTGGCCAGGGTCAGCAGATGCTGTGACAGCTCGGCGGGTAAAATAGCCTGAATCAATAAAATAGCGTCGGCACCATGTGCCTTGGAGCGGTAGACTTGGATGGGGTCGATGATAAAGTCCTTGCGCAGGATTGGCAGGGTTACTCGGGGGCGAATAGCCTCCATAAAGGCGATGTCGCCTTGGAAAAAAGGCTCGTCCGTCAAAATCGATAGCGCATCTGCACCGGCGGCCTGGAAGCTTTCTGCCAGCTTGATCGGGTCGAAATCGGTGCGCAATACCCCGCGGGAAGGAGAGGCCTTTTTGATCTCGGCAATGAGCGACAATCCGGTACGGGCCAATGCCGAAAAGAGTGACCGCCGCGGATCCGTTGCCTTTTCCGCCTGGTGCCGGAAAAACCCGATACCGGTGGAGGTATAGAGGCTTTCAACTTCCTTTTTCTTTTGATCGACGATTTTTTGCAAGAGCCTAGGTGCCAAGATCGCTTCCCCGTTTGATTTTTTGCTTCAGGTCATGAGTAAGATAAATTTTTGAGTGCGGCGGTACCGACTGAGTGAGCCAGACGTTCCCCCCGATGACGGATTCTTTGCCGATCACGGTATCACCGCCCAAAATCGTCGTTCGGGCATACACAATAACATGGTCTTCCAGAGTGGGGTGGCGCTTCGTACGAACGTTACGCTTGGGTACGCTGAGCGCCCCAATGGTGACGCCTTGATAGAGCTTGACATGGTGGCCCAGCACCGCCGTTTCGCCGATAACCAGGCCCGTGCCATGGTCAATACAAAAATGATGTCCGATGGTGGCACCGGGATGAATATCGATGCCGGTTTCGCTGTGACAAATTTCAGTCATCATGCGTGGGATGAGGCGCAGTCCCAAGGCGTAAAAAAAGTGGGCAATGCGATAGACGGTTGTAGCCTGAAACCCCGGATAACACAGCAAAATTTCCGGTTCGCTATAGGCTGCTGGGTCGCCCTCAAATGTGGCCTGGGCGTCGCCTTTTAACATCAAACGCAGGTCGGGAATTTGTGACATAAAGGCCAACGCCATCGCCATGGCGTCTTTGCGCAAGGCACTTACTGTTTTGGCAGAGGGACGTTTTTTCTGTTCGAATAGCATGCTTTTGTAAACTTCACCGGCCAGATGGTCCACCACGTCATAGACGCGCTCTCCGACTACCTGGGTGATGTTATGAGGTTGCAGGCACAGTTCCTCAAAAAATCCGGGGAAGAGCAATTGCTTGATTTTGGATAAGATCACCGAAATGCTTTGCCGACTGGGGAGGCTGGTGCCGTCCAGGTGGTTAATGCCGCCAATGGATTGGTAGGATGCCAAGATAGAGGCAATGATGGCTTGCTGTTGCGTGAGGGTCTTGGCGTAATTCATCTGTTAATTATGAAGATTCCAACACAATTGGGCAAGCCACTAGCGCCGCTATGCTCCGCGTTTTGTGCTCACAGAGAACACCCTGACGCCATTCTGAGACGACCTTGGGATTTATGAGACCGGTTCTAACTAATTATCGCGGAGTATTGCGATAAGTCGGTCGGGCGTCAGCAATTCCGGTAGGACAATGCCTTTCGGATGAGCGGCGTCGTAATACACATAAAACGGTACACCTTGGCGTCCGTATTTTGCCAAAAGCTGGGTAATCTCGGGGTCATATTGGGTCCAGTCCGCCTTGAGAGCTACAATGTTGCGGGTTTTAAAGTAGGAGATGACGGACTTATTTTTAAATGCTACGCGCTCGTTTAACTGGCATGTCAGGCACCAAGATGCCGTGGCATTGACAAACACCGGTCGGTTTTGGGCTAGGGCCATTTCCAATGCAGTCGGAGAATAGGGCTGCCATTGAATGTGCAGGTCATTTGATGGAATCGTGAGGCGATTCACCATGAATACACCTGCTCCTACGAGAATAACCACAACACCGAGTACCCCATTGCGAACGGCTCTGGACGAGATTTTTCCGGCCAGCCAAATGCCAAAGGCGACACCCAGCAATATCGCCAGCATCCACAGCACCGCGCCGATCCCGCTTTGGTCGTATAAAACGGACAGCAACCAGATCGCGGAAGCCAGCAGGGGAAAGGCAAGCAGCTGCTTGAGTGTTTCCATCCATACGCCAGGCCGGGGCAGCCAGGCCAATAACGCAGGCACGGCTGCCAAAATGATCATCGGCAATGCGAGGCCCAGTCCAAGTCCCGTAAAGATCACCATGCCTCCCCAAAAAGGAAGCTGCAAAGCGGCCCCAATGGCGGTGCCCATAAAAGGTGCGGTACAAGGTGTTGCAACTACCGTGGCTAAAACACCGGTCCAAAATGATGCAAAAACACCGGGTTTCTGGGGCGTTAATTGTCCGAGTCCCGTCAGCCGTGTCCCAATTTCAAAAACGCCTAAAAACATCAGGGCAATAACAAAAAAAAGAATCACCAACGCGCTCACGAAGGCGGGAGATTGCAGCTGAAATCCCCAACCCAGTCCCGGGATAGCCGATCGGGCAAGCCACAATGCCACGGCAATTGCCCAAAAGGATACCAAGACCCCCAGGGTGTAGGCTGCGGCCTGACGGATGCGTTCGCCGGGATGTCCCTCGGTCTGTTTGACCAGCTGCAATACTTTAATGGAGAGGACCGGAAAAATGCATGGCATGAGGTTCAATATCACCCCACCGATGAGGGCAAAGGCAAAAAAGATCGGCAACCGGCTATGCGAATTTGGGGTGGGGGGAGTCTTGGGCGTCGCTTCTGTGAAGGGTGTCTTTGCAAGCACGGTGGTGGTGGCCGAGATCACCGTCCGATGCGGTTCGCAAAGGGTTTCACATTCCACCCAAGAGACGTTGGCGGTGATAGAGAGGGTGTCGCCGATCCGGCTGGTATGGATGGCGATTGGAACCGTAAAGCGGACTTGTCCTTCGTAGCCATAAGTGGTCAGGGGACCGGTTTTAAACGTCTGAGGAGGGGGCCAGACCATATCGCCAAAGCTGACGCCGGGCAGGGTGGGCCATTGGATACGCGGAGGTAGGCCGGTATCGCCCGGATTTTTGTGGTAAATGTGCCAGCCGGGCCGGACATCAAAAACAACGCTTGTGTTTGTGGTAATACTTGCGAAGACCGTATGGGGGACGTACCATGTTAGCGTTGTCGAGGCGGCGGTGGAGACGATAGAACCGCAGGCCGTCACTAAAAAACAGACTATGGTTACAAAAAGCGAGCGCATAGTATCAGTGTACGACGCTATTGGAGTCCTGTCACATTTGGATTACGCTTCGCGGTCGTCGCTGTGCGGCTCCATGTGGGGTGAGTGTTATGGTTAGCCGTGGATGACAATTTACAAACCCGCTGTTTATAATAGGCTTAACTTATTTTGAGGTGGTTATGTCGCAGATCGTCGCAACGCAAATTCGTACCGGAATGGTTCTGGACTTGGACGGGGACCTTTACAAAGTAACCGATACTCAGCACGTCACTCCCGGCAAGGGAGTAGCTTGTATGCAGACCCGTCTGAAAAATATTCAAAACGGCAAAAATTTGGACCGCCGATTTCGTTCGGCTGATCGGGTAGAGCGAGCAGACCTGGAAACCCGAAAAATGCAATTTTTATATGATGATGGTACCCATATCGTGTTGATGGATACGGCCGATTTTGAACAGCAATCCATCCCCAAAGAAGGTCTGGGAGCATTGGTCCGGTTTCTGACGCCTGAAACCGAGTATGAAGTTCTCATTTACAATGGTCAGATTGTGGACATGGCCTTGCCGCAGACTGTCGAACTCAAGGTGACCATGGCACCTCCCGAAATACGAAGGGCCACGGCTTCTGCGTCATTGCGGCCCGTGGAGCTGGAAAATGGGATGACGGTCAATGCCCCCAGCTTTATCAAAGAAGGCGATATCGTGCGCATCAACACCGCAACAAGCGAGTACATCGAACGTGTGTAGATCAACGCGGACGAACTAGAAAGGATTCCCATGTTGGAAGAGAATTTCGAAGAAAATGACGAAGCGGATGAATTGGACCCCGAATCCACAGAGGAACAGGGCGATGCCCATCAGCTGAAGTTGGATATGGACGAACAAATCGCCCAAGGAACCTATTCCAATTTTGTGATGAATTCCTTTAAACCCGAGGAATTTGTATTGGATTTTGCCTTTTTGCAACCCAACATGCCGCGCGGAAAAATTCGGTCCCGCATTTTGATGAATGCCCGAACGGCCAAGCGGTTATCACAGTTGCTCGAAGACCAGATTTCCCGTTACGAATCCCAGTTCGGGGTAATTGGGGATGATGCCAGTCCGGATTTGGGTGCCGGCATCCGGATGAGTTTTAACTAAGATGACATGGCGGGTCGGCGCATTTTGCTGGCCCCATCCCTGTGCATCGGACCCCGAATGGTTGGATAGCCCTTTACACCCGCCTTTGCATTATCCGCCATTACCGCTCACGGATCTCGACCGAACAAGGCCCATTGTCCTGGCCAGTCATGGCTTTTCCGCTACACCGTTTGAATGGCAGGAATTTGTAGATTTTGCCGCGGTGCATCGCATTCCCGTGGATCGTGTGACGTTGGGCGGTCATGGGTTGTGCCTGGCTGATTTTGAGCGTTCCACGCCAGCGCAGTGGGCAGCGCCGCTTTTGGATCGGTATTTCCAGCTCGTGTCTGCGGGATTTAAGCGTATTGTGCTCGCATGTGCGTCTTTAAGCGGTGCATTATTTTTGCATGCGTTGACGGACTCCAATAGCCCTTTTCGACGACAACCTCCCGCCCACGTGTTTTTTATCAATCCCCTGGTCCAAGCCAAAGATCCCCTCATGCCACTGACACCTTGGCTGGCATGGTTAGGTGGCTACTATTACATCGACCGCACACCGACCGAACATCGGTATTGGTACACCCATTTTCCGATCCGAACGTTGGCGAGATTGCAGGGACTATGTGCTGCGCTGCAAGCTGAATTGGCCCGCGGCATACATTGGGAAAACGGCCCACCCATTACCATTTTTCAATCCGATGCCGATCCAACCGTGGATGTGGGTGCGGTAGAGCGACTGGTTTACCAGGTCAAAACAGCGGGGGGCGTGACGGTGTCGTTGTACCCCTCTGCGATCCATGTCTTAACGCGCCTGGTGGGACGGGATGGGGTGACCGATACGATGCGCCAAAATCAGATGGATATTTTTACGAACATGGTTGACGGCTTGAAGTAGAACTACTTTGCGGCGCGGATGTCGGCGCCGGAGGGTATCTGAAAGACTTTGAGATCAAACGCAGGGACTTTGGCGACGATATGGTCAAAAATATCGGCCTGCACGTCTTCATAATCGGACAAGGCCGTTTCCGAGGTGAACGCATAGATTTCGATAGGGAGGCCTTTTTCGCTGGGTTCAAGCAATCGTACGACTGCCGTCATGTCCTGGCGGATGCGCGGGTGGTACTTCAGATAGTGGATCAGATAGGCGCGGAAAAGGGTTAGGTTGGTCAGTGGCAAATCGCCGTTTGAAACGGTGGAGGTGCCGTCCCAGATTTGGGTGTAGCGCGCGAGTTGTTCGGCAGATACAAAATGTACCGTCGTCATGTCAATAAAGACGGCACGCTTGATACGTCGTCCACCGGACTCTTGCATGCCCCTCCAATTTTTGAAGGGCTCGGAAATAATCGTATAGGGTGGAACGGAGGTATAGGTATTGTCCCAGTTTTGAATACGGATCGTTCCCAAGGTGACCTCGACGACCTCACCGTCGATGCCGTACTTGGTGATCTCGATCCAATCTCCCGCCCTGAGCAAGTTATTAGCCGCGATCTGGAAGCTGGCAACAAAGGCTTGCAAGGTGTCCTTAAAAACAAAAAGCAATACCGCTGCCATCGCGCCGATACTGCTTAAAAAGATCCATGGGCTTTTGTTAAGTGCCACGGACAACATCAAAATGACCGTTAGGCCTGCAAACAGGACCTTGAGTGTTTGTCCATAGCTGACCAGCGGAACGCGGTCTGAGAGGTCATAGGCCTCCATTTGGGCAACGGCAGCGTTGATGAGAGCGGTTGCGACCGACAAACCGACGGCCAACATACCGATCAGACACAGACGCAACCCGAAAGTCTGGTAGGGCAGGGGCACAAGTCCTTCGATGGCCAGATAAAAGACAAACATCGGCACCAAATGTGCCGCACGGTCAAAAACATGCTTTTCAACCAACAAGTCATCAAATTCACTTTTGGTTTTCGAGGCGGCGAGGTGGGCAAATGTCCCCAGCAGCCTGCGCGCTGTTCCATCGAGAATAATGGACAATAAAATAACAAAAATGCTCGTGAGAGAGATCGCAAAAATCGGCGCCCACTGGGTAGGTAAATGAAAAAAAGCCAGAATCAGTCGGGATAGCGTCGTTATCATTACACGCTATTATTTCACGCCAACCACCCGATATGCAAAAGCTGATGAAGCTGTCTGCGCGGATTTAGTCAAAACGGCGATCGGATTTTCAGTCCCCTGATCAACTGCCCTACGTTCATCTCTTCACTCCAAATTTCATCGCAGGCGGCGGACTCTGCTGCGGCAACAATCAGCGCATCCCAAAACGACAGTTTATATAAAATGGAGCAATCAACTGCTGCGGCAGTTGGGTGATGTGCTCATGCAAACCACATTCAACTTGTTGGATCACGCCGGCCAGGAGTCTGAAAATGACTAAGTCTCAGCCTCAGACCGAATTGGAAGTGCCTACACAGCCTTTGATTGTTGATTTGTACATTCGAGTATCCACTGACCGACAGATCAAAGAAGACGATTCACTCGAAGAACAAGAAAGTGAGCTTAGAAAATTCTGTGAGTATCGTCATTTTCAAATTCATAAGGTCTTCGTTGAGCGGGGAAAATCCGGTGGCAACACCAATCGTTCAAAGGCAGCATTATGAAACAACAGTTTGAATACACTCAAAAAGAAGAGCAGCTTTCGAGCATAGAAACACTCAAAAAAGAACTGGTGTTCTTTAAAATTAATGCTCAATCCCTGGGGACAAACGAACTCAAAAAGTGGCTTTTGGCCAACGTTGCGCGGGTGGGTATTGCTAAAGATGAAGGGTGTCTGTGCGGTTTAAATCGGTTGATCTATCGGTTTGATGAGGAATGTATTTTGGCGGTCAGACCGGTCTAAATTCGAAATCGATTGGTTTTCCAAGGACACCAAGATGAATATAATCACGATCCCGTTTACCCACTTCTGAAATGACTCCGTTGGCTCCTTCATTTCGCACCCGAAACGTGTGTCCATCCGGGTTGGGGATTAACACCCATTTGGTTAGCATTGGATCGCGATACTCTCTCTGAGGCGACGCATGAAACTCGTCATCCCTAAACCCAAGGTATCGTGTCCACTTCGATATCATATGGATCTTGAATCGGAGCCCGGTGTCGGTCTTTTCGGTGGCCAAGGACCACTGAGCGTCCTCGTCCGGATCTTGGTTTTTCAGTTTAATCGTAACTTGGTGATGGAAGATTCCACTAGTCCAATTTAGATAGTGTCGGCGGTCAGGGTGGCCTTTAACATACATCGCTTTCGGCTGATCGATGGTTTCGGCTAGTTGCATAACATGACCAAATGTTCCAATTCCTTTGGCATTGACCATCTGTACGAGCGTTTCTCGATCTGAGGCACTCAAGACAGCATGCGCGGCGAATAAAATATCGACAACCAGACCGTAATCCAGGTCCGAACTGGGCTTACGTTTAATTGCCTCAACGAGATTGTTAAATATCTGGAAAAAACCAGCGCAGACGTTGACCAGAGTTCCGACACCAACCTTAATCCGATTAATCGCGGAATGAACAGAATTCCGATCCGCACCCACCACGGGACAAATGGTGTCCACCAAAGAGACAGCAGATTCCATAGAGTCGCCTGGCAACACCCCGATTTGATAAGTTGAATAAGGCGATGCCCAACCAATTGCCAATGATCCTTTAATCTCCCCGGCATAAGCCTTGCCCTTGAGCTTCTCAAAATGATTGAGGCACCTGGCAATGTCGGATGGCTTTTCTACCGCTGGCCCCCCCAGATCGGATAGAACAACGCCATCTAAAAATGAATGGACTTGAACACTGACTTCCTTTTTAAACCCGTAGGAAGCCCACTGAAAGTCGCCGCTTACCCTAAGTTGCGCAATTACTAGTGGCAAGCTTCCTTCTAATTTTATTCTCAAATCGTTGTTGTTCAGAAGTTCCTTGGAAGAAAACCGAATGGCTAAAGCAACGACATAGGCATATTGAACCGAACCGATGACATGGTCTCCAAAAGTCTCAACAAATTCTCTCGACATAGTGGCTGAGGGCAGCAGAAAGCCTTTCGCGTAATCTGACAACTCAGATTTCATCGTCCGGCCAGAGATACATCGGACCTTAATCGCAGCAATATAAGTTAATCCAGTCGTTGAACTGGACATGTTCCGAACAAAACTAGCTGAGGCCGTTGCCCCGATCCGGTCCAGTAGTGTAGCACTGGCCTCGCCGCTAACCATTACCGAAGATCCAGATCTTATTTCAACTTGACAGCCGACTTCGATAATATCCACGTGCGATGCGAAGCCGCTGGTTTCAGCGGATGCGCTGCCGGCTAGCAATGGAGACGCCTTCAATTGGCGACTGTGATTGTCCCACCCATTCCCCAGCAATTGCTTTTCGCCAAATCCATCAAGATGAACCTCCAATAGTTGGGTCATGTTTCGGCCGTTGGCAAACGCCGCTGCGATCGGACTCAGCTGAATTTGAGGCGATTGCATCGGAAGTGCAACCACTTTTTTTATTACCGGCGCGTTTGGCATCTTGAAGACCGGAATTATATGCCAGTTTAGTCCAGTCGGACAAGAGTCACTCGCCATTGACACACCAGCCGTGAACAGGTCATCGATTTGGTAAAGAGGCGCTGGGCAATCGAAGTCTTTCATCGAGAGCTCAAACAAACAAACCTGCGCTTTGGAGTGCTGTCAGGCCCCCCGACTTCGATCATTTAGTGCCCCAAGGATTTTAGGAATGAACAGGACCTAGTTTCATAGGTACCAACTTCTCAGCTGTTTCAAAATTTCACGTCTACCTTTAGACTATCGTAGTCGCTTCGAAGTAAAAACCAGTCGGACCGCCAATTTTCAAAATTCGGATTTTGGGCGATTGGGGGGAAGCATCCCCTAAAATTGAGCCACTGAAACGTATAAAATGGTCGAGAAGAGTTCCCCCGTCATGATAGATTGGAGTTTGGACCCATGTATAAAGTCCTATCCGCCCCTTATCTGAGTCTTGTTGCGGAGACCGGAACTGAATTTGTCTTTAACCAAGAGGCCTTGATAAGACTCAGTGACTATTTTCGGGCATTGCTCACAGGGCCTTTTAGAGAAGCTCACCAGATTTCTTCTCACCGTATTTCTTCTCACCGTGATGATTCCATCCCCCGTCTTGTCGTAAAGGGATTGGAGCCGGACTTTCTGGATGCAGCTCGCTGTCTTTCGGAGTCTGCTGAACCTACTATTACCCTTGAAAATGCCCTTCGATTTTATGTGGCGTCGAGACAATTGATGATGGATGGGTTTACTCGGAAAATTGCGCAGTATTTGTTTGATAATTTGACCCCGGATGATTGTCGTGAAATTGCGACTGCCAGACAGCGGGGTGAGTTGCATCCGGCGCTTTCAGACTTACTGGAGGGTCTGTTGATTCGCTATCTGCCGGCTCAACCGGAAAAATGTGCCGCGTTCATTGCGTATGCTTCCGAAACAACACTTGTCCAGGCTCGAGGCATTGCATTGTCTGTTCGTTTTGATCGGCGATTTGAGATTTTGACGCGTATTGCCATGGCGTTGAAGGACTGGCATGAGGCATATCGGATGGTGAAGCTGGTGTGGGATCCCCTTGTCCAGAAATTGCTTTTAATTGACATGGCGATGATTCGGGGGCCTCATCCCGGAGATGGGGAACGTTTTCCGGATCCTGATCGTGAGATTACTCAATCTCTTAAATCTATTTGTGGAAATCAAACACAAGAAGTTCATCGAAGAATTGCTGAAAGGGCTCTTGAGTTAGACAGAAGGGACTGGATTCACGGCTTGCTACGTAATGATGAACAACTTCGGGAGCGTCATCAGTATGGGTTGATCGTTCAAATAGGTGTGGCTCAGAAGGATTGGGGTATGGCGGGGAGGTTTGCTATACAGGGGGGAGAAAGTGACTCTATTGAGGCCTATTCTTTTAATCCACTTGTGACGTGTGTGGTATCTGCAGCTGCTGAACAAGGGGGTTTATTTGAATTGCGAACTTCTGTCTTGGAATATATGCGCTTGTTCTTGGATCGCCCTACGCCGGAATATGAGAAGCGGAGTGAAATAGTTATGTTGACAGAATGTTTTTTGGCGGAAGGCATTGTAAGTGAAGCGAGATTTGGTGTGGATTTACTCAAGTCTTTGTATCATCTTACCCCTGGTTATGTTTGGGCTTTTGAAGCAGAAGTGGCCGCTCGGGAGGGGAATTGGGGCCTGGTAGCCCAGGCATTGCATACGATGTTTGTTCATTGCTCTGACCGTCGACACCCTGTGGTTCGAAAGGTGGTTGAAATTGCGATTCAGTCGGATCAATTGCCCGCCTTCAGACGTGCCCTGGAGTTGGGGTTTGAGTCGAAGTTTGAGCGGCAGTTGAAGACAAATCTTTATTATAAAGGTTCGATTCTTGTTGAGTTGGCCTTGGTTCAGGGGGATGGATCTATGGCGAAAGCCGAGTGGCTGAAGATGCCAATTCAGCCTCGCAGCAGGTATGATCATTATTGTATCAATCCAAACCAGCTACGGTGTGAATTGGGCGTGGAGCAGGCGGTGTTAAATGGGGAATGGAATGAAGCTATTGATCTTGCAGGCAAATTGTGGCGCTTCGAAGCAGACGTATTTCTTCATCGGGTTTTTCAACTTGCCATTGAAGCGGGGAATTGGGAGGTTGCTTTAAGGGCTTCTTATCCCCATAGTCGGGAGTGGGATCTTTCTGACTATCACCGCCCCACTAAGACCGTTTTTGTTTTAACTCAGATGGGAAGATGGTCCGAGGTGTTGGATAAGATGAATCGTCTTTCCGAAGGCGGATATAGAGATGCTTTAACAGACTATTTTGTGGAGGAAGCGGTTAAAAAAGGGCAAGCAGATCAAGTGGTACAGGCGGTAAGCGCTCATTCCTCATCTTCTTTTAACTTTGTTCTTTATCGACTCCATGCGGCACAAATTAAAGCAGCGCTTTCAACCCAAAACTGGGCGGAGGTGGCCCGTCATGTGTCCGCACTGCCTCGATTGACGGGCTTTTGGGATGTTGATCATTCCCCATTTCCCAGTGATGCGATGACCCAAGACTTGTTTAAGGGGTTGATCACATCTGGTGAGTTGGATGCTGCCAATCAGGTTTTTTGCCTTTTGCCATCCTCACAGGCATCATGTCTATTTTTATTACTCGATGCGGCAATCACTGCGAACAACTTGACACTTTCTTTGAGTGTTTTACACAGAGCGTTTCATCTGAAGCTGGATGTGGCGGAATGTAAGCAGCGTTTGGACACACTTATCCAAGCTCATGGTACGCAATTAAATGCTTTTTTATGCATGGTGTATTATCCGAGTGATGACACAGCAGAGTATGAGCTGTATTCTGCTGTTGCGAAGGTGCTTGTTACGCGGGGTGATCGAGGGCAGGCACAAAAGGTATTGGCTCGTTTGCCGGATACATTGAGAAAACGGATTCAAACGGAATTGAACATTTCTTGTTTCGCTGGATGTGTGTTGCTTTGACCTAAGGCAACCGCTGGTAGGGCCGAGGAGAATGTACTGGATCTGACCAATAGGGCTCAAACGCTAAGTTTCAAAATTTCATTTTTGCATTTGAACGGCGCAGGTGGGGGCGTGCTGGTTTTTTTAGCTTAGAATGTGATCTAAGCCAGGAGTTCTTTGATGTCCTCCATCGACAATGCTGACCCACTTTGATCCTGACCGTCGATCCATTCGGAAAAAAGGTGACGTTTTTCGTCTTGGAGTTGGAGGATTTTTTCTTCGATGGTGCCGGTGGTGATGA
>CAYINU010000052.1:0-14653 GCA_964364855.1 uncultured Candidatus Marinamargulisbacteria bacterium
TTCTCTTTTAAAAAGTATAAAGGAAGCTTGTCTGTTAAACTAGTGACATTACGCGAAGGCGGGAATCCAGGAGCTAATGCATCGGGGATCCAGCGATACATAAAAATACTATGTATTACAAATGGCTCTTTGTCAATGGGTGTATGACTATGTGATACTTTTTAACACCATGGATGTCGCCCCAACCTCCATTCGTATTCCCAGAGATCTACGCGACCAACTGGAAAAGATTGCCAAGGAACAGCGTCGTTCGTTGAGCAACTTGGTTTTGCTCGTATTGGAACAGTTTGTCGAGCGGTATCCCCACACCAAATGATCCACATCGCTGTACTGGGAATGGGGACGGTGGCCACTGGACTGGTCCAGATTTTGCAACGGAATGCTGCCTTGATCCGCGACCGTATTGGCGAGGAGGTGGGTATCAAGTGGGTTCTGGTTCGCGATCCGCAAAAACCGCGTACCGCTGATCTGACCGGTGTCAAACTCACTACCGATATGTCCGGTATCCTGACGGATCCCGATGTCCACATTGTCGTGGAATTGATGGGTGGTGAGGAACCTGCCAAGACCTATATTTCCCAAGCACTGGCTGCAGGTAAGCATGTGGTCACTGCGAACAAAGAAGTTCTCTCCAAACACAAAACCCACTTTTTCGACTTGGCCCTCCACCATGGTGTGAGCCTGCATTATGAAGCCTCGGTGGGCGGTAGCATCCCTATCGTTCAGGCGCTCAAGCTGGGCTATGCGGCCAACCATGTTACGGCGCTGTATGGCATTTTAAATGGCACCACCAATTATATTTTGACGCGGATGGAACAGGAAAAAATGGACTATCAAGACGCGCTCAAACTGGCCCAACAAAAAGGCTTTGCCGAAGCCGATCCCCATATGGATGTCAGTGGCCAAGATGCGGCCTACAAGCTCGATATTCTGGCGCGAATTGCCTTTCAGGCCGACATTCGTCTGGCGGATTTACACTTTGAAGGTATCGAAAACATCAGCGCCCGCGACTTTGTGGCTGCGGCCGATATGGGCTATCGCATCAAGTTGGTTGCGACCGGACAGGTTGTGGCGCCGGATCGGCTGGCCCTGGGGGTTTTTCCGATGATGATTCCCCAGGGACATCCGCTGGCCGCTGTGAGTGACGAATACAATGCCGTTTTTTTAAACACGGACTGTGCAGGGGAAGCGATGCTCTACGGCCGGGGGGCGGGCGGTCTACCTACCGGCTCCGCAGTGGCTGCCGACATTATGGACGTTGTGTTGCATCAGCTCCAAAACAGTAAAGATCAGCTGGTGGCACCACCGAGTGCGTGGAACTTGGTACCTCTGGCCGAAACCCAATCCCAGTTTTATATCCGGCTCCTGGTCGAAGATACGGCTGGGGTGCTGGAAAAAATTACCGGTATTTGCGGACGCGACCAGATCAGCATTTCCAAAATCCTACAAAAAAATGTCATTGATTCCCGGGCTGAGATTGAGCTGGTCACCCACCGGGTCCCCCAACGCCAGATGCAAGACGCATTACATCAATTTCAGACCCTTCCCACCGTCCACCAGATCAGCCAGGTGCTGCGGGTGGGGTTGGCTTAGGATTTCCAGTCTTTGGGGTCGGCATTGGACTTCTAACATAATTTCTGTTATCTTTTTATAAACTAACAGTAAATTTGTTAGAATCCGGAAAATAAACAAGATCTATGTTATGACTGCCAAACCGAGAACCAATCCCTTTAGACCTGGCGTAGGTACACCACCTTTGGTCCTTGTAGGAAGAGACCGGGCGATAAGCACTTTCAAAGCGGTGCTGAGAGGCGCTCCTGATTTGCCGGCGAACATGCGTTTGACCGGCTTGCGCGGTGTTGGTAAGACGGTACTGCTGCAAAAATTTTATAGTACAGCTGTCGAAAGCAACTGGTTTGCCAGCTCGGTTGAGCTTCAACCGGGCCATAATAGCGAAAAAACAATGAAGGATTTGTTGTTTCAGATCATCAGTGATGCAGAAGCAAAAATGTCACGCGCAGAGAGAATCAAAGCGTCGTTACATAAGACGGCTGAACATGTCGTGAAAAGTATCAGCGTTTCATATAGCGATATGACCTTTCAATACCAGGGTGTTCCGGACCGCGATCAAGATATTACGAAACGCCTTTTCGAAGTTACGGAACTGGCCGTCAAAAAAGGATACCTGGGGTATCTGCTACTGCTAGATGAAGCTCAGGTCATAAAAGATGAGACTAGTGCCAGCGGGCAGCATCCACTTTCAATGCTTATTGCTTGTGTATCGTCACTACAACGAAATGGGTTGCCTATTGGACTTGTATTGTGTGGACTGCCCACTTTAACCAGCAACTTATTACGCGCGCGTTCCTATACTGAGCGTATGTTCCGAGGCGAGCTTGTTTCTTCATTAAACAAAGAGGATGCCCTGAAAGCCTTTGTCGAACCCCTAAAGAAAAGTGGCATTGAATGGTCCGAGGATTTGGCAAAAGAGGTAATCGAAGAAGTTGAGGGATATCCCTATTTTATCCAGCTGTGGGGCGCTGAATTGTGGGAGGCTTCTATGGAAGGAAATACCAATCTCCTTACCCCAGCTTTACTTGATGCTATAAGGCCTCATATTTATCAAAGACTTGATTTGGATTTTTATGAGCCCAGGGTTCATACGCTTACGCCAGCTGAGCAAGATGTGCTGTTATCCACTGCGGGATGTAGCTACCCCCCTATTGTCGTCAGTGACTTGAAGACTGTCAGTGACAAGACACCAGAGAATATTAATGTGTTATTAGGAAGGCTCGTTGAGTCAGGCGTTCTCTTTCGAGTCCGACAGGGTCAATACGACTATACGGCGCCTAAATTTCGGCAATATCTCCTTCGCCGTCCACGCTAACTTCAATTCATTCGCTTCCACCGCTGTCCAGCGGCGGTATCTTCAACCACGATGCCATGATCGATACGAAGCTGGTCACGCAGCCGGTCCGATGCGGCAAAATCCCTGGCTTTTCGGGCGGCGGCTCTCTCATCCAACAACGCTTGGGCTGCGGCGGGGAGATCCTGGCCATGGGGGGGGGCGGTTAAGTCCAGTCCCAAAATGGCGGCAAGATCCACCAATGCCTGGCTGCCTGCTTTTTCACGGTGGATATCCCGAGACAGATCAAACAACAATCCGACTGCCTCGGCCGTATTAAAGTCATCCGATAGCGCTGCCATAAACCGGTCGCGATAGTCCGCCAGTGTTGCAGAAAATGCCGCAGAAATAGCGGCATCTACAGGTACATCCACAAGCGTTTGGCGCAGCCGGCTTAAGGACTGTGTGGACTCGTCTAATCCGGTATACGAAAACTGAAATGGTGAGCGGTAATGGACCCGGAGCAGATAAAACCGCAAGGCCATCCCATCTTGATGCGCATGGGCAAGGGCATCTTGTACGGTGAGAAAATTCTGCGTGGACTTGGACATTTTCTGGTGATTCAGGTTCACAAAGCCATTGTGGATCCAGTATCGCGCAAAGGGCTGGTGGGTGCAGGCCTCGGACTGGGCGATTTCGTTTTCATGATGCGGGAAAATAAGGTCTTCGCCACCGCCATGGATATCGATGGTGGGACCCAAACTGGCCATGGCCATGGCACTGCACTCGATGTGCCAGCCCGGACGGCCCGGCCCCCAAGGGCTGTCCCAGGACGGCTCGCCGGGCTTGGCGGCTTTCCACAGGACAAAGTCCATCCGCCCACGTTTTTTGTCTGTTAATTCGACTCGGATACCGGCATCCAATTCATCTAGCTTTTTGCGGGCCAGACGTCCATAGGTGGGGAATTTCGCGACCGAAAAATACACATCACCTTGCACCACGTAAGCCGTGCCCTGATCGAGCATGCACTGGATGAGGTCTTGCATCTTTTCGATGTATTCGGTGGCCCGGGGATAGGCATCGGCGCGCAGGATATGGAGTGCGTCCATATCGGTAAAGTAGTCTTGAATGCACCCTTTGGTTAAGGCGCCAATCTGAATGCCCCGCTCATTGGCGCGGGTGATAATTTTGTCATCGATGTCGGTGAAATTTTGGATATAGCGCACCTGGTAACCGGAAGCGGTTAGGATGCGGCGCATGATATCAAACGCGACATAGGCCCGCGCATGGCCCAAGTGACACCGGTCATAAACCGTGACCCCACACACATAAAATGTCACGGTTGGCGGGTTTAGGGGCTGAAACGGTTCCACCTGACGGGTGAGGGTGTTGTAGAAACTAATCACCCTAAGATTTTGACACAGATGTATGGCACTCGCCAACGTAATGCACCTATCAAAAAAAAGAGGCTCAGAATGGCTTTTTAATAGACATTCATTTTTGCCAGTTAGCTATTGCAGAAGCAATTTTCTCTGGGACACGTTGCGGACGTTTTGTGCTTGCATCCACACATACAATTTCAACCATCGCGTTAGCCACTAAAATAGTCTTTTGGTCCACCGCTTTGGTGAGAGTGTATCCCAGTAAGATTCTGACTTTTTCCAATGATTTTACAAAAACCGAAATTTCTACGGTGTCTTCAAATAGCAACGGACTTTTATAGTCAATTTCCACCCGAATTGGCATGAAAGTCACCTGGTCTTCAGCGATTACCTGAGTTTGGGGTTTGTAGGCTGCGGTCAAGAATTCGACCCGAGCTGCTTCCATCCAGTCCAAGAATTTGCTGTGGTAAGCGATTCCAGATGCATCCGTATCTGACAAGTAGAGTTTGCGTTTGTATATATAGGGCACCGGACTTTGTATTGGCATTCGGAAATGGGTCAAAACGAATGCTCGTTCCCCGGAAATTCCCCACTCTCCACATCCGCTTTATAAGCCATAACCGCCCGTTGGATCTCCGCGTGTAGATGCACATACTTTTTGACAAACTTCGCCGAGAAATTCGGAGTCAGACCCAAGAGATCGTTGGTGACCAGCACCTGTCCGCTGCAGCCTGCGCCTGCTCCGATACCGATGGTGGGGGCTGACACCGCGGCCGTGAGTGTTTCGGCGGTAGCGCCTGGCACCAGCTCGATCACCATCGCGAACACACCGGCCCCATCCACTTTTTGGGCGGTTTGTAAAAGGCGTTCGACTTCTTCTGGTTGGCGTCCTTGAACACGGGGCCCGCCCAACTGCACCGTGTTTTGCGGTGTGAATCCAATGTGGCCCATCACCGGGATGCCGGTTTCGACCAGAAACCGAATGGTGTCAATGTGACGGTCGTGATGGACTTCCATTTTCACGCCGTGAGCCCCTCCCTCTTTGATGAGCCGTCCTGCATTTCGGGCGGCCTCTTGCGGGGATATTTCATAAGACAAAAATGGCATATCGGCCACGATCATAGCCCGGCTGGTGCCTCGAGAAACGGCTTGGGTGTGATACAGGATTTGATCGACGGTGACCGCTACCGTGGAGGGATATCCGGCGAATACCTGGCCTAACGAGTCGCCGACTAGCAAGATGTCAATGCCGGACTCATCTAAGATCCGGGCCATACCCACGTCATAGGCGGTGAGCATGGTGATCTTTTCGCCAGCGGCTTTTTTTTGAGACAGGCCCAATGGCGTTACCCGTTTCATTTCCATGCGCCTTTGAGTCTGGCGGTCAGTGCTTGCCAGAATGGCTTTTGGTGGTCAGGGGAAGCCCCTTCGGAATAGACATCAAACAATCGGGTTTCCAGTGCTTCCCGGTTGAGGTAGCGGGTGAGGGTGCCGTTTTCAGCCAAGGAGATGACGCCCGTTTCTTCGGAAATTACAATGATGAGGGCGTCGGTTTCTTCGGACAGTCCCAGCGCGGCCCGGTGGCGGGTCCCCAAACGCCGATCATGCAGCTTGGAGTCGGTGAGGGGTAATAGGCACTCGGCGGAGACAATCTGATTTTCACGGATAATCACTGCACCGTCGTGGGTAGGAGACAGTGGCCAAAATAGCGAAATGAGAAGTTCCGAACTCAGATGGGCGTTGATCATGATTCCCGACTCGGAATATTCGGCCAGTGAATCGCCCCGCTCGATGACCATCAGGGCCCCGATTTTTTGTTTGGACAGGGTTTCGGCAGCCCGCAGAATATGTTTGATGACGCCTGCGCCCTGGCCGTCAGATAAAAACAAGGACTGGCGCATGACACGGCCACGGCCAATTTTTTCCAAGGCGCGTCGGAATTCCGGCTGAAAGATAATAATGACAATCAGGATGAGAATGTTGGCGAACCGTTCCAGTAGCCAATGCAAGGTAGTCAGGTGAAAAAACCAACTGAACACGTAAATACACAGCACCAAGAACAGACCGCGAATGACATTAAAAGATGGTGTGTCTTTGATCCAAATCAAGAAGTAATACATGACCAGATACACCACCGCCAGGTCGATCCAGGTGTTCCAGTGAATTTGTGGGACGAAAGTGAGCAGGTGGGTCATGCGTCCGATTCCAACCGAACCAGCTGTGGTGAAAGCTGCTCAACGGCAGGGTCGATTTGAACATAGGATAAAATGAAGATCGTGTCGCCGACTTCACCTTTTCGGGCGGCCGGGCCGTTGAGGCAAATGCAGCGGGATCCACGTGGCCCTCGGATCACGTAGGTCGTCAGTCGCTCCCCATTGTTGAGATTGACCACATGCACCTGCTCGTTTTCGGTCAGGGCGGCGGCATCCATAATGTTTTCGTCGATCGTAATGCTGCCTTCGTAGTGCAAACTTTTGTCTGTGATGACTGCGTAAGAAATTTTTGATTTTAAGACAGTGATTAACATGGCTTCTTCCTGTGCAAAAGGATGTTTTGGCTGGCTTGCGAGCCCGAACCCGCTGTGATAGGATACTGCGGATTGCTTGAGAGCAGTGGCAGGTTTGCCTTGCTGCAAATCGATAACACTATACTCGAATTCAAGCCAAGATTAAAGAATTAAGAAGATCAACGTTAGGAAATAAAAGGAGGTGTCAAATGGCACACATCGGAGACAAAAACAAAAAGGAAATCATCGAAAGCTACCAAGTTCACGATTCGGACACGGGTTCACCGGAAGTCCAAATAGCCGTTTTGACAGAACGTATTAATCACCTGGTTGCCCACCTGAAGGTCCACCAAAAAGACCAGCCCACACGCCGTGGCTTGTTGATTTTGGTTGGCCGCCGGCGCCGTTTGCTCGCTTATCTGCGGAACAAGAATTTGGACCGCTACAAGGCGATCACGCAAAAATTGAATCTAAAAGTGGCGAAAGCCTAGCCCACGGCATAATCCGTACCTGATAGGTCACCCGCTAGGCCATGCCTCACTGGGTGACCTTATTGTTTTTAAACCGCGCGAGTAGGCGCAAGAAAGAAAAGGAAATCGACATGTATAAGCGAAAAGAATTTAAAATTGGCAACCGCACCTTCATGATGGAGTCCGGCAAAATCGCCAAGCAAGCCAACGGCTCTGTACTTCTGACCTGTGGCGACACTGTTGTCCTGGCCACCGCAACGATGTCCAAAACGCCGCGCCCCGATATCGACTTTTTCCCATTGACTGTTGAATACGTTGAAAAATTCTATGCCGCTGGAAAAATCCCCGGCGGTTTTTTCAAGCGAGAAGCGCGACCGAGCATGAATGCCACCTTGGCGGCGCGGCTGGTCGATCGTCCCATACGCCCGAAATTTCCCAAGGATTTTATAAATGACGTGCAGATTGCCCTCACCGTATTGTCTTATGACCCCACCTTTGCGCCGGAATTCATGGGCATCATTGCGGCCTCCGCGGCGCTCGAAGTTTCTGATATTCCGTTCCACGGTCCGGTGGCCGGGGTATTGGTAGGCCGTGTCGATGGCCAGTTGATCGTGAACCCCAGCAACGCCGAGGCCGAAAAAAGCGACTTGTCCCTCATCGTAGCGGGAACCGATGATGCCATTTTGATGGTCGAGTGTGAGGCAAAAGAAGTGTCTGAAGCGGTTGTGGTAGATGCCATTATGTTTGCCCATGGCCATATCAAAGAAGCCATTGCTGCCCAGCGGGACTTTGCCAGCGACCTTCGAAAGCCTAAGGTGGCACACGAGCCCAAGTCCGAAAACCAAGAGCTAAAAGACGCAATCACGGGTTTCATAGGTGCTCGCATTGCCGATGGCATGACACGCGGTAATAAGAAAGACATCGAAGACTTGTTGAGCACCATCGAAACCCAAGTAAAGGCCCATTTTGACCCTGCGTTATATGCCCCGGAACAAGTGGCCTGGCATTTCAACAAGATCAAAAAAGACCAGATCCGAAAATCCATTATCGCACGGCGGTTGCGGCCGGACGGACGCGCGTTGGATGAAGTCCGCAAGATCGACGTGGAAGTTGGCTTGTTGCCCAGCGCTCACGGATCGGCATTATTTACCCGCGGCGAAACCCAAAGCCTTTGCGTGACGACATTGGGTACCAGTTTAGACGAACAAATTATCGATGGACTGGATGAGACTTCCCGCAAGACCTACTATTTTCACTACAACTTCCCGCCATACTCGGTCGGAGAAGTCGGCAATATGGCCCGCACCAGCCGTCGGGAATTGGGTCACGGCGCGTTGGCGGAAAAGGCCCTGCGTGGTGTGTTGCCCGATCAGGCGACGTTTCCTTACACCATCCGGGTGGTATCCGAAATTATGGAGTCCAACGGCTCCTCGTCAATGGCGTCTGTCTGTGGCGGCGCATTGTCTCTGATGGACTGTGGTGTGCCCATTTCCGCTCCGGTGAGCGGGATTGCGATGGGGCTATTGATGGATCAAGACGGCTATGTCATTTTGACCGACATCCAGGGCCTCGAAGACCATTACGGTGATATGGACTTTAAAGTGGCTGGTACCGCAAAAGGGATTACGGCCCTGCAGTTGGATATCAAGGTTTCGGGATTGTCCAAGGAGATCCTGCAAGAGGCTCTTCGACAAGCCTTAGATGGCCGGATGCATGTCTTGTCTGAAATGAACAAAGTACTGGACAAGCCCCGACCCGAAGTTGCGCCCAACGCGCCTAAAATCGTCTTCTTTACCATCGACCCCGAGAAGATTGGGCTGGTCATCGGTCCGGGCGGCAAAACCATTCGGCGCATTGAGGAAGACACCCACACGACTGTTGTCATCGCCGATGGTAATCAGGGTGAAGTTTGCATTTCCGGTTCCAACCAAGCTGCGATTGATGCCGCTCGTGAGATCATCGATGGCCTGGTCCGGGAGGTCAAAGTAGGGGAAGTCTATGACGGCCGAGTTGCCAAAATCGCGACTTTCGGTGCATTTGTTGAGATTTTACCTGATAAAATGGGATTGATTCATATTTCAAAGCTCTCGGATCGGCGCATCGACCGCGTGGAAGATGTGGTGAATCTGGGGGACACCGTTCGTGTGAAAGTGGCGCAAATCGATGCCCAAAGAAGAATCAATTTGGTCCCCGCTTCCCGCGAGGAGCATGACTAAGGTTACGACCCTACCCAACGGCGTCCGGCTCGTCTTGCACCCCATGCCGCATGCCTTGTCGGTGTCGGTGGGGTTTTTTCTGGTGGCCGGTTTGGAACAGGAATCGGACCGCCAGAATGGGCTTGCCCATTTTCTGGAACACATGGTGTTTAAAGGCACCAAGAACCGCACGGCTAAGCAAATTGTAGTTGAGGTCGATGCGATGGGTGCGGCGATCAACGCCTACACATCGCGGGAATTCACGTCGTTTTATCTGACGTCCTTGCCGTCGCATGTACGGCAGTCTATCGAAATCCTGTCGGACATGGTGTTGCATGCCACGTTGGACCCGGTAGATGTGGATCGGGAACGGGCCGTTATCTTCGAAGAAATCGACATGGTCGAAGACACTCCCGATGACCGGATCTTCGATCTGCTAAGCGGTGTGTCATGGCCGCGTGCCAAGCGAGGTAGGCCGGTGCTGGGTACGCGGGAATCTTTGCAAAACATCACGCCAGCCAGTCTTCGCCGATTCCGCGAATTGTATCGCGACCCCGAACGGATGGTGGTGGTGGTGGCTGGGCAATTTGAACCGGCCTCGGTTAAACGCACCGTTGAAAAATATGTGGGCCGTTTGTCCAAAAAAAATACCAACGTGACCTTTGAAAAAATGGCTTTTGACGGCTCTGCGGTCTGGATGGACAAGGCGACCGAGCAGGCCCATGTGGCCTTGGGAATACCCGCGCCATCACTACAGGACGACGACCAATTCGGGTTTATGGTGTTGTCCACCGTGTTGGGTGGTTCGATGAGCTCGCGGTTATTCCAAAAAGTCCGCGAACGTCATGGCCTGGCGTATTCTATTTTTACCCACTACACGCCGACCCATCATGCGGGGGTGATGTCGGTGTATGCCGGGGTGAACAGCGGCAATATTCGGCGAGTATTGCGCATTGTCCGTGATGAGCTCATTCGGATACAAGACAAAACGGTCAACCGCGCTGAATTGCAAAAGGCCAAAGCCCACCTAATTGGCAATTTGCAATTGGGCCTGGAGCAAACCTCGAGCTGGATGAATTGGCTGGGTAAATCGCTTTTGGATTATGGCCGTATCGTGTCCCTGGACGAGATCAATCGTCGGATCCAGTCTGTAGAACCGGCCGATTTGCAGCGGCTGGCCCAAAAAAATATTCGGTGGCCGGATATATCCTTGGCCCTCATCGGTCCGCGGCCTGGGCGCATACCTATTGAAGGCAATACGGCAGAGATGGCAACTCATTTAAAATGGAATTGGTCATGAAACACTTTCGATGGATTCTGCCCACCTTGATCGCCTTGAGTACCGCCGTGTTTGCGGATGTCCATCCTTTGGCCACAGCCGTGTCTTTGTACGCACAACACATGCCGGGGAAACTGTCGGTTTGCTACATTGATCTGGCTTCGGGGGATTATTTTGGTTTTCACGATGGGCTTAAGTTAAATCCAGCCAGCGTCATTAAGGTTCCGGTTATGGCGGCTGCATATTATTATGTGGACCGCGGGCAACTGTCGTTAGACGACCGGATCACGTTAGGTGCCAAAGACAAATTGTGGGGTTCCGGGGTGCTGGTCTACCAAAAACCCGGGCAAAGCTATACCCTCCGAGCGCTTATCGAATTGATGATTACGCAAAGCGACAATACCGCAACGCGTATGGTTATTCGGCATATCGGCATAGCGGATATCAATCACGCTTTTTCGGCAATGGAGCTAACCAATACCCGGCTGGGAACCAGCAATTTGTTGCAAGCTCAGGGTCTCAACTATACGACGGCCTTGGATATGTCGACTTTGCTGGCCCGGATTGCCAAAGAGGAACTGATTTCTCCGGCTGCCTCGAAAGACATGATGGGTGTACTGAGCCGCCAAAAGATCCGGTGGGGTATTCCCAGCGGCTTGCCACGGTCGGTGGCTGTGGCAAATAAAACCGGGTCTCTAACCGGTATTCGCAGTGACTGCGCCGTGGTGATGGCCGCTCCCCAGCCGTATATTCTCACCGTCATGACCCAAAATATGCCCAACAATCAACGTGCCAAGCAGGCTGTGATCGAAATTTCGGAAATGGCCTACCGATTTGCCTCGACGGTCCCCTCGCGACTCGGCCTGCATTGGTCGCTGAATTGAAGTTTGATATAGTACGCAAAAAGGAGGGCGCATGTTGGATAGCAATTCTCCTACCATCGATCCGTTGGCCGAGGTCCAAAATACCCATGAAGAAGCCTTAATTAATGACCTCAAGCTCAAGTTGCGTGCCGAGATTTTACGCGTTTGCAAACGGGTGAACCAGTCTGCCCTTCACCACATGGTTCACCAGAAACAATGGGTAGCCGGCGAGCATGAAGAAGTCGCTCAAACTTTTTTTGTCGATAAGATTCCCCAAGTGATGGCTGACGAGCTATCAAAAAGCCTGCATAGCATTCTCGGTGTCTAGCCAAATCGTCCGAGCCTACGCGAAGATAAACCTGGGCCTGCATGTCTCGGGGCCGCGCCCTGATGGGTATCACTTTATCGCCTCGCTTTTTCAGACCATCGATCTCTATGATGTTTTGGATATCCGTATCCGTTCCGAGCCTGGAATTTCACTAACTGTAACGGGTATTCCCGTCCCTGCGGATGCAAAAAATCTCGTTGTTCGGGCGTATCGTGCAGCTGCAGAACGCTTGCCATTTGGCGTGGATGTGGCACTCAGCAAGCATATTCCGACAGGCGCCGGATTGGGTGGAGGTAGCGCGGACGCAGCGGTATTTTTATTGGCCATGCGGGAACTGCATCCGAGTCTGTCAGCGGCCAAAGTGGCTGAAATTGCGCCTACCTTAGGTGCCGATGTTCCGTTTTTTCTGACGGGGGGTACGGCTCTTGTCCAGGGGATCGGAGAAATCATTCAGCCCATGCCTCCGACTGATTATGCGGCCTTTGTAATGTTTTTTCCGCCGGTTTCCGTGAGCACGGCTGACGCTTATGATGCTTATGATCGGTTGGCTGTGAGTCCCCTTGCTGCGCCCCCCCCCATTACCCCTCAGTTAATGAGGGGCCAAGATCTGACCAATGCATTGGAATCGGCAGTGCTGCAACTCCATCCTGAGTTTGAATGGGTCTTAGAACTTGTTCAAAGGATCGTGAGACGGCGACCCGTTATGTCCGGTAGCGGATCGACCTTTTTCTTGCCTTTTAATACCTTAAAAGAGGCCCAAGACTGCCAAACGGCGCTCAATGGACGACTGCCTTGGACGATGCAGGTGGTGCGGCCTACCTCCGGGTCCTATTCGATCCAGGTGTAGTCTGCGGACAGAACAGAGTCACCGTGCACGCCGGCGATTTGATCGGCAACAAATTGTTGAGGCGTCACCGGAGTCTGGGATTGCCACAATTGAGAAATACCCAGGATACAAAACAAGGCACCGCTTACCCCGACGGCGGCTGCTCCCCGGCGCCGCCAACGGCGGTGGTGGTACGCGCTTAACACCCGTGTGGCCATCTCGCTTTCCCAGGTAGACATTAGGCGGCCTCCTCCCCCAGTTGTTTGGCCAGCATAACCTTCGACCGCTTGTAGTGAGACTTAAGCGTATTGAGATTAATCCCCAGCAGTGCGCCAATTTCTGGGAGCCCAAACCCCTTTAAAACATAGTCTACGACAGTGCGGTAAGGTGGGCGGAGCCGTGCAATGGCATCGGCAAGCACAACCTGTTGCTCCACAGACAATACGTGGACGTCGTCGGCGATACTTTCTGAAAGTTCACCATGCGATTGGTTGCGTTTATTCCAGAGGAGACACTGGTTTTTGGTCATGGTGTAGATGTAGTTTTGGATATCCGTGACGGTGGACAGTTTGTCCGACTTGATAAGGCTATAAAGGCGCAGGTAGATTTCCTGGGCCACATCGTCCACCGTATGGGTTGCACCGGCAGACAAATATCGAATGGCCGCGGCAAAAATAACCGGCTTTGCGACGCCGATGAGCGTTTCTAACGCCGCTTGTTCAGACAACGTCCTATTTTCTGGTACGATCATTTTTTAAGGTTCCCTTGCGCAGGTGTTTTACCATGTCTGCTTGTTGTGGTGTCAATACAGCCTGAATCTCTTTTTGATGGCGAATGTGATCCAGATGCGCGGCAATCACATGGGGAGATAGGTCTTTCATGACTGCTTCGATACGGCCGTAGTCCGGTTCCGCCGGTTCGCTCAAGGTGCGGATTTGGTCCAGAAGGGGTTTCATTTTTTCACGGCCTTCGTCCCGACGGGCTTTATGGGCGCGGTTAATGGCATCGATTTTAGTGATCTGAGTTTCGGAAAGCCCCAATTTCTCTTTGTACTTTTCAATATTAAACACCAAAGGCAATGCAGGTTTGGTGCCCCGATGTGCTTCGGCAAATCCGATGGTCGAGCCGATACACAGCACGCCAACCAGAATAAAGAGTAACCACTTTTTCATTTTATCCTCCGACTATTTGCTGCCAGATAGAGTAGGGACTCCCGGCGAAAAGTTGCGCAGATAAACCGCTATGGCCGTTTTCGCCATTTGCGAATTTTGGACCGCACGTCAGGTTGTCGCAGCACATGAAATAGCGTTGGCAATACGGAGACCAGGATAATCACAATGACAATCGGCAGCAGATATTGATCGATGTCCGGAATCGACCGTCCGAGAAAATAACCGAGTACGGTCAGGCCGATCGCCCATAAAAAACCGCCCAATAGGTTGAACATCAAAAACCGGCGGTAATGCATATTACCCACCCCGGCCAAAATGGGCGCAAACGTCCGAATAACAGGCAGAAATCGCGCTAACACGATGGCTTTGCCGCCATGTTTTTCATAAAACGTATGGGCACTTTCCAAGTGGTGGCGATTAAAAAAACGAGAATCTTCCCGTTTGAAAATGGCAGGGCCTACGCGTCTGCCAAATGCGTATCCCACGCTGTCTCCGATAACAGCGGCGATAAACGACCCCAGGCACAGGGTGCCGAGTTTAAAATACCCCTGGGAGGCCAGAAACCCGGCCGTAAAAAGAAGGCTGTCGCCGGGCAGAAAAAAACCGACTAACAGGCCCGATTCGGCAAAAATAATCGCCCAGATACCCACGTATCCGACACCGATGATGAGAGAACGAAGATCAGTATGCAGTAATTCCAATGGACGGCCTTAAGACGTATAAAATCAACGTATTCTCCGATCATCTCATACCGAGAAGGGCGTGACAAACAGTTTTTAGGCAGGAA
>CAYINU010000053.1:0-14594 GCA_964364855.1 uncultured Candidatus Marinamargulisbacteria bacterium
ACGTATGCTTTGCCATAATTCCTCCTTGCAGATGATGTCTGATGTTTTCGTCTTTAGATTTTCCGAAATTAGCACTGTGGTGTCAAGAGTGCTAATATCCGCTCAAATCCAGCTGTGCCAACCACCCCGCCGCATCGACCACGTAAATGTCCTCTGGGCATCTATCCCCAAAAAGTCGGAGTGCAGTTTGCTAGTCTCGTTTTTTGGCCTGGTGCCGGCGCCGAAGACCATCAGGAGACCCCGCCGCGATACGAGATGAGGATGGCTTGGGAGGCGCTTCCATAAGCCCATGGCGCTCGAGTTCTTGTTGAATAGATGGAATATGATTCGATCCACATACAACGACAAAAACCGCGTCGGGGTCTTTACTGACCACTTCCCGAATCTTTCGAACCCATTCGTATGCCGTTAATCGACCATAAAGACTAAAAACACTACTTCGGAACTCGGACCCAAAAGGGTCGCCTCCGGAATTTTCCCACGCTTCTACACTTGAAAAGTCCTCGTGTGGGTACTTCGTTTTGAGTTCGGGCAGCTTCATGAACAGTATGTCGGAGTTTTGGAGCGATAACGCCTCATAAAAAACAACGTTTAGATCGGTGTCAGCCAATCCAAACACATTTTGGGGCTTTACTTCGTCAATTGATACCCACTCGGATAGAAAATAACGATGGTTATATAGGGGGCCACACAATACCATCCCGCCTATCCCAAGAAAAAGGCTTTGCGCTTGGTCATGGGCTTCCCCGATTAACACAACACGGTATGTTTCCCAAATGTTCATCAGAGCTTGATGAAATGCTGATAGGGTTATACGGGATATGCTCGACGGCGGAAGCAGAATATTGCTCAGGATCAAAGCATTTTTTTGGGGAAAGAATTTGAATTCGCGATACCCGCTCCATTCAATTGTGACGCCAGGAAATCTTGTTTTAACAGGGGGGGCCACAGGACCAGCGACGCGAACAACGACTTGCGATTGATCATTTTCGTTACGGACAAGTTCAATATACTGGACAGATTTGGCTGATCCATTGGGGATCGGTATTACAAGCTGAATATAGCCGTTGTCACCAGCTAGCTCTAGCTTTATGTGATTCCCCTGTATCCTGACCTGCAACGTCTTATTATTTGGCTCTACGGTAATCATGCAAATGTGCTCGCGAGGGTATTTCCCTTTAGGAGGTGGGTTTCCTAAGAAGGTTTTGTACAACTTCATGGTTGTTTCAAAGGAATCTACAGACCCAAATTGATCCGGAACACCCGGGGACAGATTTGCACTTGTGCCTTCTGTAGGCTTGGGCTGTCTTTTTGGGCGTGCTTCCACCCTTGTCGCAGCCGCAAAAATCACTGATGCAATCACCGGAAGTGATATCCCATGATGTGCAGAGGCCAAAACCAACCCCAGAGTCGTTACAACGCAAGTTGATAACACATAAATGTCGGCTGAAATAGTTGTTTCAACCCGATCGGAAACATCCGGCATAAGATCTGTTAGATTCAATTGTGCCGCGACCTGGCGGGCAAAGATCATGTTGTTCGTGCTCATACCATGTGCGCCTTCGGGTCCGAAATGGATATTGACGGTACTTGGCACACCGTTGATCGTTTTTTCGATTGTAACGGTTTTCGTGTTCGGATCCACGCCAATCCGAAATTCTCCGGTTTCCCCATCCAAGGATGTCCCAAAAAAACGAACATTGCTTTGATCAACTTGCTCCTCTGTAATGGTTGTGTGGGTGTTGACACCGCGAAACATGGTTCCTTCCGGATGGCAGGAGAAGGTTTCGGTGTGGGGCCCATTAAGAGAGGGATATACCATCTGTAATGACCCATCATGCAAATACTGAACAGGTGGATAGAGCGAACTCACCGTCAAAAACAGTTCCCCAAGCGCCGGATGGAAGCGATGGAGCTCCCGAACAATCGACGGACCGCCTGCCAATAAGCCCAGTTTTCCAAGTACCATCGCCAATGGGCGTATCGACACATGGGATAATTTCCAGGCAGCTGGGAGCGCACCTGTAAGCAAGTCAAAGCCCGTTCCCAGCGCTAAACCCCGACTGAAATGCTGCCAAAACGGAACCGGATCATTGGCTTTATCCGCGCTACCCAAGCTGTCTAAGGATTGCGTAGCTGCCAAGAGAAGATCTCCTTGTTGAATCCCACCGTAAAAAAACCAACTGAGTACTGCTCGGACAGCAGTTCCGGCTGCCGTATAGACGGGCAACCGTTTGGTGAAGCTCATCGGTTACGTCTTCCTGCTAGCCATTCGACAATATTCGAATTCCAAAAACTTACAAACATTAAGGACACGATCGTCAAGATTCGGACGCATCTTGCATGTCTGCCTATAATGGGCCGCTCTCGTGGGCCGGCATCGCGCGCCTCCGATGGTGCCCGCCGCTGGTCTCCCTTTTGCCTCTATGCTAAATTTTCTTCATTGCCGGAGTGGCGGAATGGTAGACGCGGCGGACTTAAAATCCGTTGGGACTTTAAAATCCCGTGCCGGTTCGAGTCCGGCCCCCGGTAAGTTAAATCGTCGTTTGTAACCGGTAACTCCCAGGAGGGGCTTACGGATTAGGGTTACGGATTATTTTTCTGAATCCATCATCATTTTGCCTTGCATCATCGGGCACGCCATCGGGGATGGTTTGTCAAACGCTCCCTGGTCTCTGTATTTCAGCCCATAGTAAGCCGTACAAGCCAATCCCAGAACCGCAGCCACCATCACGAAGTAGGCCACCCACTTGCCCATGTTTGAGGGAGTTCCTCTTTCAGAATAAACAAGAAGAAGCGCACCGACCGCCAATGCGAAGAGCTCCATGGCAACTGCGATATCGAGAATAAAAATCATGTTCAAGTCCTTCCGGTATTGGGATGTCCGTGATGCTACACCACCTCCGGCTACTCGCGCAATGTCCCCTATTTGAACACGTTGCAAAAGATCCTTCGATTGTGATACGCTCACCACGTTTTCTTAGGGGAATTGGGTGAGAACCCCAGCTGTCCCGCAACCGTAAACTGGCATCGCCAGGTAGTCGGACTGCCTAAGGAACCAATCCAACCGGATTGAATAACCCCGCGGAGGGTGACGTGTCTCGGACAAGGTTTGGCTGTCCCATTTTGGTGGGATGGGTTGTTTTTTTGGGGATTGTGTTTGTCACCGGTGATGGCATGTTCGGCACGGATGTCTTGCCTCCGGTTACGGTAATCGCCCCCCGCCCCAATCCATTTAGCAGCCGCGCTGAATTTGGCCATACGGCGTCGTTGGATGCCACACTCGCCATTCGTTATCCAAGTATCACTCAGCTGCTGCAGACCTTCCCCGGCGTGACCCTGCGTCAATGGGGATCCGAAGGACATTGGACCACCGTTCAGATTCGGGGCGCGTCCTCCAAACAAGTCGGCGTTCAAGTCGATGCCATTGGGCTACTCAGTCCCTCCGGAATCGTCGACCTGTCTGAGCTTCCTCTGCCGCTGTTTGGCCGGCTGACGGTACTGCGTGGCACACATGCCGACAAAAAAACAGGTCATGGCTTCGGAGGCGTCGTCGCATTTGATACGGCCCAAGTGGACACCCCCCAATTTTTCACGCGTTATGGCTCATTTGGCACCATCCAAGGGGGTATGAGTGCACCATTTGTGTTGGCCACCGGCCAGCTCAACCTATCCGTCGCAGGGCTGCACAGCAATGGGGACTTTTATTTTATAAATAACCAGAATACCCCTGCCAACCCCAATGATGATGTGTACCAACCCCTGGCCAATAACGATGTGACAAGCTGGCATGGACGAGCCCAGTACCGCCTGACGGGCGAAAATCCGGCCGATTTCCAACTGTGGGGGTCCTTGATTGACAATGGATTGGCCGGATCCGTGGGCCGGCTCACCAGCCGGACACGCCTGGCTGTTAATCGCTACCGGGCACAGAGCACTTGGCACCCGGATGCCGCCTCCACCGGCATTCTTTACTTTGAGAACCGACGACAAGCCTATTCGGACCCCGAAGGTGAATTTTTCGGCGCACCCTACTCCAGCACCCAAGGCATGTTCCAGGTGGGTGGGAGTTATTGCCTGCTAATGATAGGGGAGGGATTGCCCCTCCAAACGAACCTGGGAGTAGGGGTTATTACACTTGACGACGCACAATTTGGCTACCCCAGCAGACTGAGCCTGGAAACAACCATGCAAGCCGAGCACCTTTGGGAAGATGCAACCTTGTCGGTCCGCGTTAATCTGGGCTATCACTCCGACGTTGGGATGCGGCCGAGCGGCGCATTGGGATTGTGGATGCCGCTTTCCGAAACGCTGGCTTTCAAAGGCAACCTGAGCACGGCGATACGCTTGCCCACATTCAGTGAAAAGTACAGTCAGTACGCGCTCTTTCGCGCCAATCCGAGCCTGCGTCCCGAGTCTGCTTTGGAAGCGGATGGCGGCCTGGTATGGGACGCCGTGGGATGGACCTGGGAAGCCGCGTATTTTTCCAGGTGGATGACAGACCTTATCGAAACTACCGTGGTCTCGGTCTGGATCCAGTCTCAAAATGTCAGTGCGGCCCATGTGCAGGGATTAGAGCTGTCAGGCACCACAACCTGGGGTCCCCTTCACGGGTCCGTAAACGCCATTATCCAGCAAGGCAAAGTACTAACGGCTGGCAACAATTATGGTGCGCCGCTACGCGATTTTCCTCCGGCAAAAATCGCGCTCCAAACCCGGTATGTCCTTTCTCCGCAATGGTCCGCCTACTCAGACGTGACGTGGACTTCGGAACGGCCCATTTCGTTTTACGAGGCCTTGCCCAGCCAAACTCAGGTGGACCTCAACCTGGTCTGGCAACCCCAACCCACCCAGCTGATTGGATTGAGTGTGCGCAACCTATTTGACGACAGGGCGCAGGACCAGTACGGGTTCCCGCTGCCGGGAAGATCGGTGTCCGTTCAATCCAGCTGGACGTTGTCATAAAAAAGGAGTCTGTAATGAAAAAAAATCGTATAAAGGAGTCTACTATGAGGTTTATGTCGGACAGACAAGCGTCCCCAAAATGGGGTGTGATTTCCTTGGGTCTTATCCTCTTTGCCCTGAGCACAGGAGGATGTACCCAGCTTCGCCAATTGGGCACCGCACAAAGCTCGGCCAATCAATTTTATCTGTTAACCTCTCCGTCTTCGGAGACCGGCACAATTAGCTTGATTCACCTATCCTCTGACGAGGCCGTATCGGTATCCGACAATGTAGCCAGCGCAGGAAACGCTCCCAACGACGCCGACTTGGCAGGCGGTTACCTGTATGTCGTGAATTCGACTGACAGCACGATTACACGGTACAACGCCGGTACCTTGGCCGTGGATACCCAGCTCTCTGCCGGAAATGGGGCCAATCCCTACGAACAAGCCTTTCTTACGGACGGTCAATCCTACGTCTCTAACCTCCTCACGCATACGGTGAGCGTAATCGATTGGGACAGAACACCAACACTTGCCACCACGATCACACTTCCCTCCGGAAATGCGCTTTTAGCCGATGCAGGCCAAGTCACTTTTGCCTATCCGCAAGCCATCGCCACCGATAACGGCAAAGTCTACGTTGGTCTCACCAACCATACCGGCAATTACTCGTATTATGCCAAAGGCATCCTGACCGTCATCAACGGCACGACAGGAGCAATAGAAAAAAATATCCAGCTTTCCCACAAAAACCCACAGCAGATTTATCGCCATCCGAGTTTCCCGAATCGCCTATTTATTACCTTGTCGGGTGCCTACGACGGCACCGGTGTGATCGACATCGTCAACACCCTTACCGATACCGTGGAAAACAGTTTTTCGACAGGAGGAGCACCGGGAAAAATGGTATTGAATTCCGCTGGAAAAGGCGTCGTAACGGATGCTACTTTTGGCGCAGGAACCAAAATTCTTCTCATCAACGTCAATAGCCGCGCCAAAACGGGTGACGCAACACTCACCACTTCCGGCTACGCCAGCGCGCTTGGAATCGACACCGACGACCGTTTGTATATCACTAGCTCCGTGTTTGGGGGACAAAGCACATTATATGTGAGCACTATCGATGGTACTACTATCGGCAACCCGATCACTGTTCCTGCATCGCCTATTGCTCTGACTTATACCCGTTAAGACGCACATCCACCGCCAGATAATGGGCATCTAGTCCTTCGACGCCGGTCAATGTTTTTAGATCGGCGTCGGCCTGGCGGAGCGCATCACGCGAATACCCACATACAGACGAATATTTCATAAAGTCCATCACACCCAATGGAGACGCAAACCGGGCCGTTCCAGATGTCGGTAGCACGTGGTTGGGCCCCGCGTAATAATCGCCCAACGTCACGGGGGAATAGGGCCCAAGGAAAATGGAACCGGCATGCCGAATCCGGCGCAGCCAAACCTCCGGCGTATCGGACAAAATAACCAGGTGCTCGGATGCAATGGCATTGGTTAATTCTGCAGTCTCATCATCCGAACCGGAGAGAAAAATCCGGGCGTTTGCCGCTGAGGATTGCAAAATATCAACCCGCGCACAGCGCTTCAGCAACGCGTTAAATGCCGCCGCCACCGCATCGGCAATTTGTGGATCCGCTGTCAGCACCACAGCCACCGAGTCGGGACCATGTTCAAGTTGAGCCAGCATATCCGCCGCCGCAAAAGTCGCATAATCCAGCCGGTCTATAATCACGGCAATTTCGGAAGGACCCGCCGGCTTGTCGATGTCCACGGTGCCGTAGACCAGCTGCTTGGCCAAGGTAACATAGGCATTACCGGGACCCACAATTTTGTCGACTTTGGGAATGGTCGCCGTGCCATAGGCCAGGGCAAAAATGGCCTGGGCACCACCCACCTTGAAAATCTGGGTAACGCCACATCGGTCCGCCGCCACAAGCACCGCCGGATGGACGGTACCGTCCGGACGGGGCGGAGTCACCATGATCACATTTTTCACACCGGCAATCCGGGCCGGAATCGCACCCATTAAAATCGTGGACGGATAGACTGCTCGTCCGCCAGGCACATACAAGCCGACGGTTTCAATGGCTGCATAACGCGCACCATAGGTTACCCCCGGTTGGGGTGAGGCTGTCCAGTCCCTCGGAATCTGGTGCCCATGATAAGCACGGATATTTTGGATGGCCCTATCAAAAGCGGCCATCGTGGATTCTGGAAGCGCCGCATAGGCAGCTTGGATTTCGGCTTCGGAAACCCACATGGAAAAGGATTCGGGAACGCGATCAAATTCGCGTGTATATCGCAATACGGCAGCCTCACCGGTGCGGCGCACGTCGTCTTGCATGAATTGCACGCGGGCCAGTATGGCCGGATCCTGTGTGGCATCGTTTCGGGCATGCAAGGCCGCGATTGCCTGGTCAAATTCTCCGGTTCGGATCTCAATCATGCAAACGTGACCCCCAGTGACACCATAATCTGGACAAAGTTGGGAAAGGACGTAGCCATGCAGTCGGTGTTGTGGACGGTGACGCGGCGTCCCGCCGCCACCGCGCCCACAAGCGCGGCCATCGCGATGCGATGGTCACCGCCCGAGTCTACTTCAAAGGGAATATGCCGGAGTTGTTCAGCTTCGCCGGGTGGCAATTGTTCCACTCGGAATCCATCTTCGTATTCAACAAACGTCCCTCCCATGGCTTGGATCACCGACAGCGTGGTGCGAATGCGGTCCGACTCTTTGACTCGAAGTTCTTTGGCCCCTCGCACCTCGAACCCGCCATCAGCCCAAAGACCCGTGATGGCCAAAATCGGGATTTCATCGATGAGGATAGGGATTTCGTTGGGCAAAATATCCGTCCGGCGCAAGGAGGGGGATGATCCCACCACGATATTGCCCATAGGCTCTCCCACGCGCATGTTGCGGGGAGGAATTTCCATATTGGCCCCCATGCGCTGGAGCACTCGCAAAACCGCATCCCGGGTCGGATTGACCCCCACATGGGTGATACGGATCTTGGCACAGGGATGTAGCAAGCCCAACACGATAAAAAAAGCGGCCGAGGAAATATCACCCGGGATTTCCAAAACCCCATCAACATGTAATTTCTTTCCGCCCGTCAACGTCACCGCCAACCCCTCTCGGCGAATCTCTGCACCAAATGCCTCCAACATGCGTTCCGTATGGTCACGGGTGACCTGCGGCTCGATAACAGTGACCGTAATCGGCTGAGTGATTGCAGCAAGCAAAATCGCCGATTTCACCTGGGCGCTGGCCACCGGCAATTCATAAGTGATCGGTTTTAAGGCTATTTCTTCTCCCTTTTTGAACCCCTTGTTGATCGTCAGGGGAGGCCGTACGTCATCGCCCGAAGACTGCCCATCAATGCGGGCCCCCATTTGATTGAGCACCCGAGTCACCCGGCCCATAGGCCGTTTTTGAACAGAGGTATCGCCTGTTATCCGGCTCTCAAAAGGCTGGGCAGAAAGAAGTCCCGTCATCAACCGAATACACGTCCCCGAATTGCCCGCATCTAATATTTCGCTGGGTCTTTCGAGGCCATGCAGGCCCCGACCCGATATCGTTACCGTTTGGGCTTTCGGGTCAGTATCGATATGGACTCCCATCACGCGAAACATGGTCATCGTGTTCTGGCAATCTTGGGAAAAAAGAAAACGCTGCACCCGTACCTTGCTTTCGCTAATAGCCCCAATCATTAACGCGCGATGCGAGATGGATTTATCACCCGGAATATCCGCGATAGTCTCCGATATGCGGCCCGGAATGGTAATGATTTGCAGATCTGCCATGGGTTTAGATAATGTGACCGCGGTTTTTGCGGTAGGACTGTTCCCACCCACTGCTGCCACGGTTTGAAAATCCAAATCCGGACGCCGGCCGTACGTGATGCATGTCGATCGTATGCACCTGTAGGTTGCGGGACACTGGCAAGGCCATCTCCGTTACCATCAACCGCACGCGGCGCTCGCGTTGGTCCACCTGGCCTCTGAGGATTTTGAGAAAATCCCGGGCCAGGAAATTGAATTCCTTCATAAACGGAATCATGCGCTTGGCCCCTTGGGGATTGAGTTTTTTGGGTGAGTTGGAAGATTGGGTCATGGGGCTTTGGGAGGTTGTTTCGCGGCACGGGCGCGCTTGGCATTGGCTTTGGCTTGATTTTCCATGATATCCAGTTGTCTGAGCCGTTTTTTGAGGTGGTCAAACCGATGCAGGTAATCAAAAAACTGATCCGATGCCCGCCGTTCATCCTCGGATAAGGGCAGCTGCTTAAACTCCGCTTCCAGTTGAAGCAGCTGTTCCAGTTTGGCTCCGAAGGGGGTTTTGTTGGACGCCTGCTTTTTGCGCAGTTTTGTTGCTTCTTCGGGAGAAAACATTTCGCTGATCAATGCTGCGATCAATTGATCGAGTTCATTGGCGCCGCGTACCCCCGCAAGGTGTTGGGAGTGCTGGGCCATTTCGGCCATGACTTGGCTCTGTTGCAGCACCACATCTGTGCGGTATTGCTGATCCAATTGTTGTTGTTGAGCGGATTTGTCCCGGCCGGCTTGATCGTTGACTTTTGTTTTGGACTGGTCGCGGGCCAAATTGGCAAAGGCCTTCATTTCATCGGTCAGTTCTGAAATTTGCCGGGAAAACGCAGCGCCAGACTCGTTTGCTTCTGCGCCATGAGACTGCACTTGTCGTACAAAAGACGCCCCTATTTGGCCTGAAATTTCCACGACAATCAGCCTCTCGTTTTAATAAAACGCTCATACAATACAATACCAGAACTCACAGCGACATTTAAGGAGTCAATCGTCGGATCTGTGGGGATACGAAGGGTGTGGGTGATGCGACGCAGGACCGCCGGATTTTGGATACCCCTGCCCTCCGAGCCCATCACGACCACGCAGCACTCCGGCCATGAAAAGGTCGTTACCTTATCGGATGCTTGCGTCGACGCAGCCACCCACGGCAATTGCGGGTCTAGCAGATCCAAAACCGCGTCTCCCGACCACACTGGCACGTGAAAATAACTACCGGAACTGGCGCGCAACGCCTCGGGGTGGGCCGTATCGGCGCACCCCGACAATGCGACCACCGCATCCACGCCAAAGGCGTGAGCGTTGCGCACCACCGCCCCTATATTTTGCGGATGCTGAAGTCCATCCAATACCAGGACGGTGTTGGCTTTTCGGAGCAGATCATCTGGCCAAACCGGTTTTTTAACCATAGCCGCCATAGCGGGCTCCGAGCGGATACCCAGCAACGACTGCATCAGTCGGGCCGACACTTCCACACATCGAATCGGCTGTGCCCAACTGGGCAATCGCATGCCCTCGGTCACCCAAAGGGTATCCAGGGTGCAAGAAGCAGATCGGGCTACCTCCGCAATCACCTTCGGGTTTTCAATCCACACCCAGTCGATCTCCCGCCGGTGCCGCGCATCGGTTTGCCAGCGGCGAACAGCAACCACCAAGGGATTTTGATCCGATGAAATAACTGTTCCCCGCGGCCTCATCCGCGTTGGTTCAACAGAACGACGGCGGACGCCGATAACCCTTCCAATCGCCCTACAAATCCCATTCGTTCCGTTGTGCCGGCTTTGATGGAGACTCTGTCAACTCCAGTCTGTAATGCACCGGCAATGTTTAAGCACATCTGCTGAATATAGAGGTTTAATTTGGGTTCCTGGGCATTGATCATCACGTCCATATTGACGACGTAAAACCCCTTCTCTTTGACCAGGCGTTGGACATGGGCCAGCAGCTGCATGCTATCCGCCCCACGATAGGCGGGGTCGGTATCGGGAAAATGATCGCCAATGGAGCCGAGGGCCAAGGCCCCCAACATGGCGTCCATGACGGCATGAATAATGACGTCGGCATCACTATGTCCCATCAGCCCCTTATCATAAGGAATGGTCACCCCGCCCAAAATTAAGGGACGCCCTGCCACCAACTGATGAACATCAAACCCATAGCCCACACGCATCGTATCCATGGGCTTTTATGATACCCCGAGATTTAGGGCGAGGCTAGCGCGGCAACGCGATCCGTAGCCGGACGTATCCGAAATGCCTCAACGTGTTTAAGACCAGTGAAATCTTTGCCAACGGATAGGGGCATTGGGCCCCACTCCCCATTTACTTTAGCCTCTACCAGATCGCCAGGACGAATAAATCCCAAGAACAGGGGCATTTCGCCTTCCAATGGTTTATACAATCCCGCCACCGGCGCCAAAACCATATACACCGGACTGCCTTTTATATAGGCCAAATTTTCCGAACGGGCGTGCACTTCGGGCACAATTTGAAACCCGCCCAATTGACCGGGAGGAGCCGTCTTAACATCAATAACGCCGGGGTGATTGGCGCGAATACGTCCGCCATCCTCAAAAATACCGCCCAAAAACCGCCCCGACCCGAATATACGTTGCAACACCCGTCCCAAAACCACTGGTGTATCATCGCCCCGATAGAAACGCACTTCCCCTCCCACGATATTGTCGAGCTCGATGGACCAAGTCGGTACCGGCGCACGTTGGGCAATAAAAACCAGCACATCCCCAATCGCCGGTGCATAGTAGTCCGGCCAGGGATCCAGCGTACCGTTGACCGTCGTTGCCAGATAGACCGGATCTCCCAACCGCAACGATGCTTCACCGCCGAAAAGGCCCTTTCCACCTGGAATGTCTGTAAATAACGTAGATGCGCTATCCTTATAGGACGTCGATACGGTTTTTTCGTCCTGAAATTCTTTTGGCAAGATTGAAAACACCGCCGCATGTTTACTGGGATGCGCGACTTTGACATGGATCGCGTTGACCGCCGTAGCGGTCACGGCACCGACATACCCCCAATCCGACGCTGTAAATTCAAAATCCCACATCAGGTGCACTACCCGGTCAATGGGTACGATCACACGACCTAATGGCAACCATGTTTTACCCTGGTCCCGGCTCAGTAATATCGATCCGGATACTTGGTTTTCAATCGCGATACGGTAAAGCTCTGGCCGCAACAGTTGCGCACGTTCTGTCCGTGGCGGAGCATATAGCCTTCCTTCATCCGCAACAATACTCGCTGTTGATAACAGCCATCCCATAAAAAGCGCAGCATAGCCGATCGCCAAGGTCGCCCGTTGTGAACCCTTCATAGCTCTACAAAATCGAGGTCTTTTCCGTAGGTCTCTTCGATAGAAAACAGCGCCCAAAACGCCACACCCACGCACAAGGCGCCGACCAACCCCGCGCTGACGATGATGCCGCGGGTCGGCTCCAAAAACCGAAACAGCAGAGTCAGGGGCACCACGGCACCTCGCACAAAATTGGGAACGGTTATGGCTACGGTACCCCGCAGATTGGTGCCAAACTGTTCTGCAGCAATGGTCACAAACACCGCCCAGTACCCAATGGCAATACCCAAAACAAACGTGGTCAAGTAAAACACCGCCGGGCTTTCCTTTGGCATCAGCAGGTATACCAGGATCATGCCGGCCGTCATCGTTAAAAACAAAAAAACAGCCTTGCGTCGGGACCGCCATACTTGGCTGAGCGCGCCACTGGCCGCATCGCCGATCACCAATCCCAAATAGCAGGCCATTAGCGCCTTGCCGGCTTGGATAGGGAACGGCAAACCCAAGGCCTTTCCGATTTCAGGAGAAAAGGTAATCAAAATTCCCACGACATACCACAGCGGCATACCGATCAAAATGCATTTGAGATAACGTCCCGCGGTATGCCAAGACGAGAACAATTTGAAAAAATTACCCCGCGACACCGTTTTGTTTTCAGCCAAGTTCCGGTAAAGGCCGGATTCGTAAACCCCAAAACGGAGCACCAATAGCACCAGTCCCAATCCGCCACCGATCCAGTAATTCATTCGCCAGTCAAAAAAATCGGCGATTAGCCCTGCGAATACCGCACCGGCTACCCCCACTGAGGCAATCAACATCGTACCGTAGCCGCGCAGGTCTTTGGGCAAGGACTCCGCAACCAGGGTAATGCCGGCCCCCAGCTCCCCTGCCAACCCGACTCCAGCCAAAAAGCGCCACAGTGCGTAGTAAGGCACCGTATCCACAAACCCATTTGCGATATTGGCCACCGAATACAGGACAATCGAACCAAAGAGAACCGACAGGCGGCCCCTTTTATCGGCCAGCACACCCCACAAAATACCGCCCACCAGCATCCCGATCATCTGGACATTGAGCAAAAACACACCTTGTTCAAACACCGCCTGGCCCGAAAGGCCAATGCTTTTTAGGCTGGGAACCCGGACAATGCTAAATAGCACGAGGTCATAAATATCGACAAAATAGCCCAGGGCCGACACCCAAACGATGATAGAAAAAATGGGTTTAATTTTGTGAAAAAGCGAAGGCATAGTGCGATTATATCGAGTGGCTTGCTCGGACCGTCAATGGGCGTCGATGTAAGGACGGCATAACTGTCGGTTAAATAGCGCCCATTCCTCGCATTCCTGGCCATCAGGAAACACACACATTCCATAGGCATTACCCATCCGATCCGCATGTAGTTGGGTTTTGCCTCCCAGTTTGGCACAATGAACAGAAGCCGGATTGGCCATCCCGATCTTTTCTTCGCGATCCAGGGTGAAGTTCAGCGACGAAACGATAGGCCTTTTGTTCATGTCCAAAAGCCGAATTTGCGCCGTACTGATTCGCTCAAAATACATGGGCATCGTCCGATCCAGGGGGTTTAGTGCCAGCACTTGCATATCCAAATTGGCCGTCACCAACCGAGAGACGTTAAACACGCCAGTTGACTCAAAAGGCGCCACGTCTCGGCCCAAATAAATCTGACGCAGCGTATAAGTGCCGTTTACCGAGGCATCGTCTCGTGATTCTAAGGTCACGATCATATCAATCCCCTCGCAATCCGCGCAGGGAATGGCACCGCGATAGGTCACCGACTGGTACCCCACCGGGGTCACCAAAGGTCCGGCTGGGGTTGCATAACTATTGCGTGCAGCCAGAGCCCCCGGTCCTGTCCCCAGCAACATACCCAACATCAGCAGCACAACACAGGTTTTCACTGCTTGGCAGTATACGTATAATGAGTCCCATGAAGCAACATACTCCCCATGAGAGCTGGACATTCCGGGGTCCGATCTGCGACACCTTTGAGGGTCACATCCGCCGCTCCGTGCCATTTTATGACGAGGGTCATGAGTTGATTGTGCGGCTGTCGACGTTTTTTCTGTCCGAACGCTCCCTTTGTTATGACCTCGGTTGCTCCACGGGCTTACTATTACATCGTCTGGCCGGGTATCACGCAAATCGGGATATTCGCTTCGTGGGCATCGAGCGGGAAGCCGATATGGTCGACAAAGCCGTGGCGCAAACAAAAGCTGACAAACATGTCCGCATTCTTCACCATGATCTGGTGAATGCGCCTCTGGAAAAAGCGGATCTCATCATTGCGTATTACACCCTGCAATTCGTGCCTCCCAAATACCGACAGACCCTTATCGACAGGCTCTACGAGTCCCTGAATTGGGGAGGGGCATTGGTGATGTTCGAAAAAGTCCGGGGGGCAGATGCCCGTTTTCAGGACATCGCCACCCAGCTTTATACCGAATACAAACAGCAGCAGGGCCATTGTGCCGAGGA
>CAYINU010000054.1:0-14008 GCA_964364855.1 uncultured Candidatus Marinamargulisbacteria bacterium
ATGCCTGTTGACAATGAGAATGGGGCTTTAAATAATGTAAGATATCAATTCAAACTGACCGATTCCCGTTTTAAAGTTCATATTGCACATAATACACAGAAAGGCAATTTAAATGACCGTTAAAGATAAAGTGCAAAAAATATTTTCGGAAGTGTTTGAAAGAGAAATTGAACTGGTGGATACTATGACAGCCCACGATGTGGAAGAATGGGATTCGCTAAATCATATCCAGATTATTGCCACTATAGAGAAAACGTTTGGTATTAGATTTAGGGCATCAGACATACTTGATTTAAAAAACGTGGGGGATTTTTTGAGCTTAATCGAAAAAGAACTCTCCAAGACAAACGCGTAATATGGCCAACCTGCTAATAATCGGAGCCTCGTCAGATATTGGTAAACATTTAGTAAAGAATATTCCAGAACACTATAATACCGTTTTTCTGCACTATCACCAAAGTAAGGATTTTTTAAAACTAGAAAATTTACCCCCCGATATTAATTGGGTACCGATCCAAGCAGATCTGACTCGCCTTCAAGATATCGAAAGTCTAATAAACGAAATTAAACAACACACGCTCGGTTTAGATGCAATTGTTCATTTGGCTTCTCCGCGGCCTGAAGTCCGCCGATTTACTCAAACAGATATTACGGAATTTCAAACGCATTTTCAGGTGCAAGTACTGTCGATTGTTCTGATACTCCAGCAATTTTTGCCGTACATGAACAAGGAAAAAGCAGGAAAAATAATATTCATGCTTTCTAGCTACGTGGAGAAGACTGTTCCCAAAGCAAATAGCCCGTATATTGTCGGGAAATTTGCCCTTTTGGGGCTCATGAAAAGTTTGGTCAGTGAGTATGCAACATCTAATATTCAAGTTAATGCGGTGTCCCCATCTTTGATGGAAACCAATTTTTTATCAAATTTGCCTGAGCTGATTTCCGAAATGACGGCACAGCAACATCCTTTGAAAAGAAATGCCATGCCAACAGATGTGGTGCCTGTGATCCGTTTCTTGCTATCGAAAGAATCTGACTATATTAATGGTGCAAATATTTCTGTAAATGGCGGCGGGCTATGATGAAGAGGCTAAAGCGAATGTGGCACCTCGGCCTGGTCGGCATTCTGATAGAATTTCCTTATCGTCTCAAAGTAGAGCTATGGTCTTTTTTATATAGATACTATATCGGAAAATGTGGAACAGGCGTTCGAATACATGGGTACTGTACCATTTATTTTCCAGAGTCAATCGAGATGGGGGATAACGTTATCGTAAAAGAGTACGCGATATTCAACTGCAACAAGACTTCGGAAAAATCTACTCTAAGAATTGGGAACAATGTCTATATAGGACGCCTAGTCCATATTAACGCGCACCAACACGTCGTGATCGGAAATGATGTGATGATTGCAGACAACGTTCATATTACCGATCATCAGCATAGCTACTATGATCGGGATCAACCGATATCAAAACAAGCAGTGACGAGGCCACAACCTGTTCGGATTGGGCAGGGCAGCTGGATTGGACACAATGCTGTGATATTGCCTTCAGTAACTATTGGCCAGAATGCGGTGATCGGTGCCAATACAATCGTGGCAAAAGATGTGCCGGATTATGGGATAGTGGCCACATCGCCTCCAAGGGTAATTATCCGACCCATTCAGTGAGCTGGCTTGATGCGATGGACTATTTCTATTAGCACTTGCTTTAGGCCCTTATAGTATAAAAGGAGGAAGACGGGGATAAACGCGAGAATGAAGTCTTTGTGCCAAAGAAGCACACTCAGGGTAAACCCGGAGAAAATCAGATACCGCCCGTAACAGGCAGCCAGCCGTTTGACAGAGAACATCGACGTATTTTTGAGCATCAGTCCCGTTAGGCCAGCGTTGTAGAGAAAGAATGCTGCAAAATTTGCCAACAGGACGCCCTTGAATCCCAGCCCAAGTTTCACCGTTGCCAGCATCAATCCCAAAGAAACGGGGATGAGTATTGCCAGGATCGCCAGGATCTGATCTTGGCGCTTATTGGCCACCAGATAGATAGCGGGGAAATACGATAAAGATTTCAAAATCAAAGTCAAAAGAAGGATCTGGGTGGTCAAAATACTCGGCCCGTAGGCCGGTAGAAACCACTCAATCACATACCGAATCGCAGATATCGTGGCAACGCCGATCGCCACATTCAAGGTTTCCAGCCAAAACGTATATTGAACGAGAGTGTTATATTTTTCCTGTGGTGTTCCGGGGGAGTCTCGGTGGAACCGTTTCAAGAATTTGGGGTAATACAAGTATCCGAAAGCATCAATGATAACCATGGAATTAATGGCGAGTGTGCTGCCGAATGCGTAGTAGCCCATGTATTCCCGCGCAAAATATTTGGCAATAATCACGCGGTCGAGAGTCGTAAATAGATAGTCCGAAAAGCCGCAGATGAGAAGGGGAAGGCCGATGGCGATCAAGGTCCATAAAAGCGGCCAGTTGGGTTTGAACGAGAGACGGGTGTTAAAGAAGAAAAAGAAACAACAGGTGATCAGGCCCGCAACACAAGAACTTGCCATCACCGCATCCAGCGTGAACGACTTGGCAAATAGAATGACCCCGATGAGAATGACAAGGTTGCCTAAAAAGTCGAGGAGATTGATCAGTAGGAAGCGGTGGTAGATGCGGAAATAGACCAGTAAGAAATTTTTGATCTGCATGGTGATACACAAAAACACCATGGCCCAAATATAGGGCAAAATATCAGGCGGGATCCATTGGCTCAGCGCCCATTTTGCGAGGCCTCCGCAGACGATGAAAAAGGCTGCCATGACACCCATAAACAAGGCCGTTGTGCTGATCACCTCCGTTACATACCCTTCTTTTTCGGGCTCCCCATGACTGATGGAGAGTTGGAGATTCATCGCCGAAAATATCCCGAGGTTTGCGTATTTGGAGTAATTGATCCCAAGATTAATCAATGAATAGGTCCCCAGAAGAGCTGGGCCCAAGTACGCTGCCATCAGGATCCCTTTGACGGCATTCATCGCCAAAATAAGGTACTTGAAAAAGGTATAGACCAGAGAGGATTTAAGCATGTGAGGCGCACGAGAAACAGGCTTTTTCATGGCTGAAAAGCATTATGCTCGCTTTACAATCTTCTGGCTACTCCTGGCAGACGTTTCTTGACCGAGAAGACGATATTTGACACAATTCTTTGATGATGCCTAGCGCCCACCTCCCATTATCGGTTCCCTGTTTAAAAGGGAACGAGCTGCGCTATGTTTCCGAGTGTATAGAAACGGAGTGGGTGTCGTCTGTCGGGAAATACGTATCGGAGTTTGAGACGCGTTTTTCGGATTATCTGGGTACTCCAGGCGCGGTTGCGATGGTCAATGGCACTGCCTCGCTCCACATTGCACTAAAGCTAGCGGGAGTCGGGCCAGACGACGAGGTAATTGTTCCGACAGTGACTTTTGTGGCTCCCGTCAACACTGTCCGGTATTGTGGTGCACACCCGATATTTGCGGATTGCGACGCTTATCTCAATATCGACTTGGAAAAGGTAACGGATTTTCTGGCAACGAAGTGCGATAAGACGCCCATGGGTGCCCGGAATAGAGAAACGGGGCGACTGATAAAGGCCTGCATCATCGTTCATATATTTGGCATGCCGGTCAATATTGTCCCCTTTTTGACTACCTTCAAAGCGTGGGGGATCTCGATTGTCGAAGATTCAACCGAGGCCTTGGGTAGTTTTTATCGGAATATCGACGGACAAAAAAAGATGGCTGGCACCGTAGGAGAGTATGGCTGCTTTTCATTCAACGGGAACAAAATTATTACCACGGGCGGTGGGGGGATGTTGGTAGCTCAGGACCCCCAAAATTTGGCCTTTGCGAAATATCTGTCTACTCAGGCCAAAGACGACGAATTGTATTTTGTTCATAACCATATCGGATACAATTATCGCCTAACCAACGTGCAAGCCGCCATCGGCGTTGCACAAATGGAAATGCTTCCAACTTTTGTCGACAAGAAAAGGAGAAATTTTCGAACCTATCGGCGTATGTTAGCCTCTGTGGATCAGGTGTCCTTGATCGAAGAGCCTGACTACGCATTTTCCAATTGTTGGTACTATGCGCTTGTGCTTGAGAATGGTTCCGACAGAGCAGCTCTGATGGAGGCATTAAAGCTTAGCGGTATCGAGACAAGGCCTATTTGGTACCTCCAGCACCTCCAAAAGCCCTTTCAAGGAAGCTTTCTTTTGCCCATTGAAACCGCACTGAACCTTTATGATAGGATACTCAATATTCCGTGTAGCGTTTCGTTGTCGGAGGACGATATCGTGCGAGTCTGTGAGGGTATAGCGACGTTTTATGAAAAAAGACATCAGTAGTTTGATCGTTGATCAAGGCACGCCGATTAAGGCGGCCTGGAAACAGCTCGATGCCAATGGCTCCAGAATCCTGTTTATAACGGACCAATTGGGACACCTCAAGGGCTCCGTTACGGACGGTGATATTCGCCGTTGGATTCTGGCTGATCAATCGATCTGCCAACCCGTGTTGGCGGTCATGAATGGCCATCCCGTAACGGCGCCAGAACACGAGAGCGAGTCTGCGCTTCATTTAAGGGCGGTGAACGCGGGTGTGGAAAGTATCCCGGTCGTGAGTGACGACGGAAGGATTCTGGATGTATTTTTCAAGAATGAATGGGGTAGCGAAGGTACAAAACCAAAAAAATTTAAGAAATTAGACGTGCCTGCGGTCATCATGGCAGGAGGGATCGGCAGTCGTCTGGACCCCTATACCCGGGTGCTTCCCAAGCCCTTAATCCCGATCCACGACAAAACCATGATCGAAATGATAATGGATGAATTTGGAGGATATGGGATCAGCCGCTTTTTTATCTCACTCAACTACAAGGCCTCCATGATCCGCGCCTATTTTGCCGAAATCGCCCACGGATATGATTTGCACTTTTTTCAAGAACCGGCTCCGATGGGGACTGCTGGATCGCTAGCCTTGATTAAAGACACACTTCCAGATACGTTTTTTGTTTCGAATTGCGACATTCACGTGGACACTGATTATGCCGAAGTTTTGGCGTTTCACCGCTCGCATGAGTACTACCTCACCCTGGTTTGCTCGATGAAGCATTACCAGATCCCTTACGGCATCGTCCGGCTTAGGCAGGGGGGACACTTTGTGTCCATTGAGGAAAAGCCAGAGATGGATTTTTTGGTCAACACGGGACTGTATGTGGTCGATAGACGGGCACTGGACTATTTGCCGGGGTCTGGAATCTTTCATATCACGCATTTGATAGAAGCGCTGGATGCGGCGGGTATGCCGATGGGGGTTTTTCCGATTTCCGATACCGCATGGACCGATGTGGGTCAGCTCAAGGAATACCATGACGGAATTGCAAAGCTTAGTAGATAATGAGCATTTCTAAAGTGTCAAAAACACATCGATCAATCTTGTTCCTCGGAAAAAAAAATGACGCTTACGTCGAAAAAGCGGAGAAGTACTGCCGAGACCATTTCGACACTGTTCAGGCCCACTTGGGAGAATGGCAAGAAGCGTTTCCCGAAGCGGCCTGGACGTGGCGTGGTGACTATATCATCAGCTATTTGTCACGTTGGGTTGTCCCCGAGCCTCTGCTACACGCAGCCTCGCATGCCGCGATTAATTTTCATCCTGCATCTCCAGACTATCCAGGAATTGGATGTACCAATTTCGCCCTATATCACAGTGCATCGGAATATGGCGTTACGTGTCACCACATGGCGACCAAAGTAGATACGGGTAAAATTATCGCCACCTTACGTTTTCCGATATTGCCGAACGATACTGTAGAATCGTTGCTCCACCGAACTTATGAGCATCAACTGGTGTTATTTTATAACGTGATGGACTGTCTCGCCCATGAAATGCCGCTACCAGAATCCACCGAGAACTGGACCCGTACACCCTTTACGCGAGACGAATTCAATCGCTTGTGCGAAATCACACCTGAATTAACTGCAACCGAAATCCAAAAAAGAATACGGGCAACGATGTTTGGATCTTGGAGGCCTCGTATTAATTTGCATGGGTTCATATTCGAACTCAAGGGTGCCGCTGGTGATTGATCCGTGACGCACAACTACCGTAAGGTATACATCATTGCCGAAGCTGGCGTGAATCATAACGGGGACGTTGATCTGGCCTGCCAGATGATTCACGTAGCGAAAAATGCTGGTGCAGACGCGGTGAAATTTCAGACCTTTGTGCCCGAACTCCTTGTGACGGCAGATGCAGCGCGAGCTCAATATCAGCAGGTGAATATGCCCGACCACCATGAAAGCCAGCTCGACATGTTAAGGCGGGTGGCACTATCCCGCGATGCCTTTTTGAAGTTGAAGCGCGAATGCGATAAGGCAGGTATTCTCTTCCTGTCAACGCCGTTTGATGAGGCATCGGCCGATTTTCTCGAGCCTTTGGTGCCGCTATATAAGATCTCGTCCGGGGACGCGGTAAATGAGCTATTGCTCCGGCACATTGCCGCCAAGGGAAAGCCGATGATCGTCTCGACGGGGATGTGCACTCTGGAAGAGGTTCGCGAAAGTGTTGGCATTATTCGTCAGACATCGCCAGAAATAGACTTGACGCTCCTGCACTGTACGACCAGTTATCCCTGCCCTTATGACGCTGTTCATTTGAACGCGATAGCCCTATTACGGGAAGCTATGGGAGTCCCAGTAGGATATTCGGATCACACGGAAGGGATCGAAGTATCCGTTGCGGCCGTGGCATTGGGTGCATCTGTTATAGAAAAACATTTCACTTTGGACAAGACGCTTCAAGGGCCCGATCACAAAGCATCGTTGAATCCGATCCAACTGACTCAACTGATACGTGCTATCAGGAATGTGGAGTTGGCTTTTGGAAATGCGCAGAAAATGCCGGCAAGCTCAGAAGGCGAGGTAAGGAAATTAGTGCGAAAAAGTCTGGTCACGAGGTATCCGATCCAGGCCGGAAAAACAATTGTGAGCGGAGATCTCATTGCAAAGCGCCCGGGAACTGGGTTTTCACCGAGTGAGCTGGATGCCGTTGTTGGCCGCTGCGCCAAAACAGACCTTCCGGCCGACCACGTATTGAGGAGTGGGGACCTCGTGTGAGCGAACCGATCAGAAAAATCGCAATACTAACGGGATCAAGGGCAGATTACGGCCTCTTGTATCACCTCATATCGGCTTGTCATCAGGATGAGCTCATCGATCTCCAACTCATTGTGACGGGGATGCATCTGAGTCCCACATGTGGATACACCATTTCGCAGATAAAAAAGGACGGATTTCCAATCGCCGAGACTCTTGAAATGCTGCTAGATTCCGACTCAGAAGTCGGTGTGGCCAAATCGATTGGACTGGGCATTGTCGGATTTGCAGACGTATTTCGTAGGCTTGATCCTGACATCATCGTATTGCTGGGTGATCGGTTTGAAATATTGGCTGCTGCCACAGCGGCTTCGATGGGAAGGCGTTTTTTAGCACACATCCATGGCGGAGAGTCGACAGAAGGGGCAATTGATGAGTCCATCCGTCATTCGGTCACCAAGATGTCACATTTTCATTTTCCGTCGACACAGGCCTACGCTGGCCGGATTGCCCGTATGGGGGAAAATCCGGCACATATATTTGTGTTTGGTGCTCCGGGACTCGATTATGTTTATCGCGCTGACAGGCTGTCTTCAGAGGCGCTTAGCCAAGATTTTGGTGTGCCCGTCAATCACAATACCGCCTTGGTCACGTTTCATCCGGCTACTCTTGATGGGGAGGGTGACGTCGGGCCATTGCTTCGCGCCATTTCCCAAACCAACCTAAATTGTATTTTTACGGGCAGCAACGCGGATATGCACGGCCGGAGCATCAATCAGGCCATTCAGGAATTTGTGAAACAGTCAGGCGACCGGCACCGCTTTGTGATCACCCTTGGTTCGCAACGCTATCTTTCCTGTCTTTCCCACATTGGATTGATCATAGGAAACAGTTCAAGTGGACTAATCGAAGCGCCTACTTTCGGACTGCCGGTCGTCAATATTGGGGATCGCCAACGCGGGAGGATACGGGGGGAGAATGTAATCGATGCTGAGCTTTCGGAGGCAAGCATCTTAGACGCAATCCAAACCGCCCGTGATCCTGAATTTAGGCAAAAAGCGGCGGCGGCGTCAAATCCGTATAATCCGTTAAACCTTACCGACATTTCTTGGCGGATAAAGGAAGTCTTAAAAGCGCTCCCATTAAGTGTGGAGGTCCTCAAAAAGCGATTTTTTGATTAGATTGTATGAGGATTGTTTAGTGGGCACGCTACACGAGCAGCGAAAAGTCCTAAACTGTCAGGCGGTCGAGTTGTATGTCAAAACGTACGATGGTACTATTTCCTCCATTAGGTACAACTTCAAATAAAAAAATGATTGCAAATGGGGGTTTCCCCGACGATGAAACTACAATGATTGCTAGATGAAAAATATACGGGTCATCCCAAGGCTTGATATAAAAAATAATACCGTCGTAAAAGGCATTCATCTTGAGGGGTTGCGTGTGGTTGGTGATCCGCAGGTGCTTGCAAAAAAATATTATGACGATGGTGCGGACGAAATCTTGTACATGGATGTCGTTGCGAGTTTATACGAGCGGAACAACCTGGGTCCGATTATTGAGCAGACGGCCCGAAATGTGTTTATTCCATTAACAGTAGGTGGCGGTATCCGAACGGTGGACGACATTACCCAAGTGCTCAGAATGGGTGCCGACAAGGTCGCCATTAATACCGCAGCGGTCAAAAATCCTGATTTTATTAGCGAGGCCGCGAATCGGTTTGGATCCCAATGTATTGTGGGGTCGATCGAATCCCAATACAAAGGCTCCGGAAAGTGGGAAGTTTATACCGATACTGGTCGAGAGGCCTCTGGAAAAGATGCGATTATATGGGGGAAAGAAATGGAGCGGTTGGGAGCTGGGGAGCTGCTCATCACCTCCATCACGGCCGAAGGCGTTCAAAAAGGGTTTGAGTTGGATCTGGTCTTGGCACTTGCTCCCCATGTAAAAATCCCTGTCATTGCCTGTGGAGGGGCGGGTCTGCATGGTCATGTGATTGATGTGGTTGTCCGTGCTCACGCAGATGCGGTGGCGTGTGCATCTATTTTTCATTACGAGAAAAGCAGCATTTCGGAGCTGAAAGCCAGCATGGCTGAGGCTGGGATACCGGTACGAAGGACTCGCTGATGAAAAAAGTCGCGATAATAGACTATGGATTATGTAACATAAAAAGTATTACCAATGCCCTTGAATTCCTTTCAATCCCTTACGAACTTACCGATTCTCCGCGGACTTTTCTGGCCCAGGATTTGGCCATTTTGCCTGGTGTTGGTGCATTTTCGGATGGGATGAAGGGGTTGAGAGACAAAGACTTTGTGGGTGCTATCGCCGAATTTGTAGAAAGCGGAAAGCCATTGCTGGGTATTTGCTTGGGCATGCAAATGCTTATGAGTGTGAGCTACGAATTTGGCGAGCACGAAGGCCTGAATCTGGTAGCGGGGGAAGTCCTACGGTTTTCTGAAAAGCGAGATGTTGGTAATGATGCCATTAAGGTTCCACATATTGGTTGGAATGGGTTAAAAAAGGCCTCTCTTTCGTGGGATAAAACGCCTTTAGGCGGTATATCCGAAGCCGACTCGATGTATTTTGTGCATAGCTTCTATGTGTCTCCCGCTGGCCCGTCGGCTGTTCTGGCTGAAACCGACTATGAGGGAACTCGTTTTTGCTCGGTCTTGAAATCCCGCAATTTGTACGGATGCCAATTTCATCCGGAAAAAAGTGGGGAGCGAGGGCTCATGATCCTGCGTAATTTTTACAATTTTGGGTAAGGAGTTACGGATGTCTGCTGAAACTAACACGAAAGAGGACCCTGCGGTTTATTTCGGTCTCCCACGTGAGGTGGGATTTTGTAAAGTGTGCTGTATGACCAACCAAAGGCCAAATTCTGCTAACGAATACGCTCATCGGCCGGGATCCAAAAAGCAGACGCTGGCCTTTTCAAAGGACGGTATTTGTGTCGCCTGCTTGAACAAAGAGCGGCAACACCAGGATGTGAATTGGAACCAAAGAGAACAAGAACTCATAGAGCTATGCAACCGTTACAGACGTGAGGACGGCGCCTATGATTGTATTGTGCCAGGGAGTGGTGGAAAAGATAGTATCTATGCGTCATGGCTTTTGAAATACAAGTACGGGATGCATCCGCTTACAGTAACCTGGGCCCCACACCTGTATACCGACATCGGATGGAGAAATTTTCAGAGTTGGGTCCATGTCGGGGGATTTGATAATTATTTATTTACCCCAAATGGCAAAACCCATCGGTTGCTAACAAGACTCGCGTTTCTGAATCTCTTGCATCCTTTCCAGCCATTTATCATGGGGCAGAAAACCTTTGTGCTGAAAATGTGCGCTAAATTTGATATCCGTCTTGGATTTTATGGTGAAATGCCGGGAGAATACGGGACTACGGATTCGAAAGACCCCAATGAAAAATCCTTTAATGCCACCTCCGGGGAAGGTTTTAGGCCAGGCGTTAAACCGATGAGGGAGCTCTATTTCGGGGGTGTGACGGGCGAGGAACTACTCGACCGCTATCAAGTTGATCCGAATGACCTCCATTGTTATCTTCCGATCAACCCGGGAATCGTCGAGAAAAAGAAAATCGACATTCATTACCTGGGGTACTATGTGAAATGGGATCCTCAAGAATGCTATTACTTTTCTGTAGACAAGACCGGATTTCAGGCGAATCCTGTGAGGACCGAGGGAACCTATTCCAAATACAACAGTCTGGATGATAAGACCGACGGTTTTTTTTACTACACGTCTTTCGTAAAGTTCGGTATGGGGCGGGCTATGCAGGATGCTGCTCAGGAAGTCCGAAACAAAAAAATTACTACAGACGAGGCAAAATCCCTCATCAAAAAATTTGATGGCGAATTCCCTAAAAGATATTACTCGGAATTTTTGGAGTATATTGGTGTGACAGACGAGGAATTCCATGCCACCTGTGATAAGTTTCGATCTCCTCACCTATGGACGAAAGTGGGCACGGAGTGGAGGTTGAGGCATACCGTCAATAAGGATGGAGTTGACGACTAGCCATTGAAAGTCCTTTTTTTTGGCCTGGGCTCGATCGGAAATCGGCATGCCCGCCTGTTGAAGGCCCAATTTCAACACTCCCTACTGGCGTTTCGAAGCAATGAAGGTAGAGGCAAGAACCCTTTGGGTCTTCGTGAGTTGTACACCTGGGACGATGTTGCTTCCGAATGCCCTGACGTGGCGTTTGTTACAAATCCTACCCATTTGCATCTGGAAACAATCGGCCAGGCGTTAGATATTGGCATACGGTCTTTTTTTATCGAAAAGCCCATCGATATTTCGGATCAAATGTTTGAAAAAGTTCTGGAAAGGATTCGCACTAAGGGGGCGGTGACGTATGTTGCCTATGTCATGCGGTTTCACCCGATTGTGCGTTTTTTAAAAGACTGGATTCGAGACAAAGACGTCCATCACGTCCGATGTGTCAATTCATCCTATCTACCCGACTGGCGGCCTGGGCAGGATTTTAGCAGATCGTATTCCAGGTTCTCAGATCAGGGAGGCGGGGTGATTTTGGATGCATCCCACGAATTTGACATGTTGACCTATTTGTTTGGACCTATCCGCAAGATCACAGGGGAATTTGGACGGATTGCCGATATTACGTACGATGCGGAGGACTATGCGGAAGCCATGGTGTTGTGCGGAAAAACAACAGCCTCTGTCTATTTGTCGTATTTTGGCAAGCCGGCCCAACGCGTCATCAGCATCGAGACCAGCACCGGACGCCTGGAAGCGGATCTTCTGGGAGGGGGGGTGGTGTTTTGTGGGGAGCCTTACCGGACATTCGAGATCAATCGGGACCAATGGTACCTGGATCAGTTGGCCTATTTTTTTGACAATATCGGAAACCCTGGGATGATGAACCGCTTGGAAGAAGCCAGTCAACTATTTAAGATGCTCGTGCAGTTTAGATCCACTACCTCGCATGCAGGGGTACGAGGTTCGCGGAAATCCGCTCCAAACACCTAAAAATATGCGTGCGTAACTCGCCAGAGGGCTCGGTTTGGGATACTTGGACTAGCGCGTTGACCTCTGAGGAGACCAATTTCGCGTCAAATGTTTGAAGCTGAGCTACCATGATCTTTTTGTGCGGGGACGGAAGAAGGTTTTCCTGGTTATAGGACAACTCCTCGTAGAGTTTTTCGCCAGGTCGGAGTCCCGTGAATCGTATCTCGATGTCTTCGCCTTCGATCAAGCCGGAAAGATGGATCATGTCCTTTGCCAGTTGTAAAATATTGACGGGTTCTCCCATATCCAGGATAAAAATTTCCCCTCCCACGCTTGAAGCGCCAGCCTGCATAATCAGGCTAACGGCCTCAGGGATGGTCATGAAAAAGCGTGTGATATTCGGGTCCGTTACGGTAATGGGACCTCCTTCGAGAATTTGTTTTTGGAAGATGGGTACAACACTGCCTTCAGATCCCAAAACATTGCCAAAACGGACAGCACAGAAAATAGTGCTGCTTCCTACGGCCGCGGCTTGCAGCATGATTTCACAAATGCGCTTGGATGCACCCATGCAGTTAGCGGGGTTGACGGCCTTGTCAGTTGAGATAAGCACAAAGCGTTTGACACGGTCGCGGCATAGTTCCAGCATTACACGGGTGCCCAAGATGTTGTTCTGGATGGCTTCCGAGGGGTTCTCCTCCATGAGGGGAACATGCTTGTAGGCAGCGGCGTGAAACACGATTGATGGGGAATGCACATTAAATATGGCCTCCATTCGAGCTCGATTCCCAATGTTCGCAACTAAGGGGATAATACGAGTCTGGCTTTTGTTGTGTTGTCTGAAATAGGCATCGACGTGAAACAAGCTACTTTCAGCTTGGTCGACTACCAATAGATGGCTGGGCGAAAAACGTAATATTTGTCGGCATAATTCGGCTCCGATAGAGCCTCCCCCACCCGTCACCATGACGACACTGTTTCGCAAATACTCGGATACCTCAGACAAGTTGGTCCTGATAGCGGCTCTTCCAAGCAAGTCTTCGATGCGTAATTTGCGGAGCTGAGTTACTGACACTTTTCCGTCAATGATGTCAAAAAGGCCGGGTGTGACTTTGAGTGGAATACCCAGGTTCTCGCAGCTGGTCATGATGCGCCGAACAAGCGTGCCAGAAGCTGAGGGAATGGCAAAAATTACTTCATCAATTTGATGTTGTTGGCAGAGAGGGCCAATCTGCTCTGTGGGCCCTAACACGGGAATTTGATGGATGGTCTGCCCAATTTTTCGCTTGGAATCGTCTACAAATCCGACGACCCGGTACTTTTGACTGCCGGGACGCAACATTTCTCGTGCAATCATTTCTCCACCATCACCGGCCCCGATCACCAGTACGCGCGAGACACTCTGTTTGGTGCTCAAGCGGGCATGGAAAAAGTCTCTGGATACCCGAGCGAATGTCCGGACCATGCCCATCATCACGATGGAAATGAGCCAGTCAATGGCAATAACAGGAAAAGGAAAAGTAGGTGCGATACTCCACGCAATCCCATAGAGGACAACCGAGCCAACAGATACCGCACGGATCAGCGCAAGTAACTCCCTTATAGACGCATAGCGCCACAGGTGGTTATAGAGTCTAAAATAAGTGGACATCGCCAATCGAACCAAAATGGACAGGGGAAAAATCCACCAATAAAATCGAAATTCATGCCCAAGGGTTTGGGAGGATCCGTGAAGCAAAAAGGCCAGACAAAGCGAGGCTATGGTTGTGAAAACATCCAGAAGGACGAGCGCAGGCGTTTGAATCCGAGAAAAAAAGTGGCTTCTAAAAAGTGAGGTAATTGATTTTTTTACGAGTTCCATACCCAAAGGTGCCTCAAGTGCT
>CAYINU010000055.1:0-9188 GCA_964364855.1 uncultured Candidatus Marinamargulisbacteria bacterium
ACTCCCTTCATGGCTTAATCTTACATCATTTGTTTTGAATGTCCACAGGACCTAGCACTATTCTCTCAAAAAGATAGAATCACTTCTCAAGAGGCGGCCACTGCATTAGGACTTTCGGATAGGATGGCGCGACTGCTTTTGAAAACTTGGGTTGAGGACCGATGGCTAATCGTTGCAAACGCTTCAAATCGAGCAAGAGCCTATTCTTTATCGGCAAAATACCGGCAATTTATCGGAAATAGCGCATCTACAAACAAGCTGCCCCACTTTTAAAGTCAAGCTTCCTGTTAGAGAGCTAAATGGCTAAACATTGCGCCACAAAGTGATCCACGTTATGCTTAAAAAACGGTCTCCGGACGATCGATTTTACTTCACCTTTTTACCAAAGGGCAACTGATGGATCAGGACGCAAAACTCAGCACTTCCGAACTCGAAACCCAACGCTGTCTGGATGCCTTGGACTATGTACTGAAATACCACGGCGCCAAAGACGCCCAACACATGGTCAAACGCTTGATGGATGCGCTGACCACCTCGGGTGTCACTGCCCCTTTTGAGGGCAATACGCCCTACATGAACACCATTCCTCCGGAAGAAGAACCGCCCTATCCGGGTGACCTGGAAATCGAACACAAGATCAAAAGCCATTTGCGCTGGAATGCGATGGCCATGGTCGTGAACGCAAACCGTGTACATGATGGATTGGGTGGCCACATCTCCACTTACGCCTCCTGTGCCACGTTGTATGAAGTGGGTTTCCATCACTACTTTCGGGGCAACGGTGTCGGCCGGGAAGCCGATCAGATTTATTTCCAAGGCCACGCATCTCCCGGTAACTATGCCCGATCCTTTCTGGAAGGGCGTCTGACCAAAACCCAGTTGCATCACTTCCGCCAAGAACTGGCCAAGGGCGGCGGACTATCCTCTTATCCTCATCCTTATCTCATGCCAGATTATTGGCAATTTCCCACCGTCTCGATGGGATTGGGACCGTTGATGGCCATCTACCAAGCACGAATGAATCGGTATCTGTCCGCTCGTGGGTTTATCGACAAAGAAACCGAGCCCCGTGTCTGGTGCTTTGTCGGTGACGGCGAAACCGGGGAACCGGAAACACTGGGGGCACTGTCTTTTGCGGCCAGAGAAAATTTGGATAACCTGATTTTTGTCATCAACTGCAACCTGCAACGTCTGGATGGCCCCGTGCTAGGCAACGGGAAAATCATCCAAGAGATGGAAGCCCTATTCAGAGGCGCAGGCTGGAATGTGATTAAAGTCATCTGGAGTTCGGATTGGGATCCGTTACTCAACTCTCCCTATCGCAAGCTCTTGCTCAAACGTATGGACGAATGCGTGGATGGCGATTTCCAAAAATATACGGTGTCGCCGGGCAGCTACATCCGCAAACATTTTTTTGGCAAATACCCCGAGCTTCTTGAGCTCGTGAATCACATGACCGACCACCAGCTGACCAAGCTGTTGCGGGGTGGCCACGATCCCAAAAAAGTCTACGCGGCCTATGCCGCCGCCATGGCCCACAAAGGTCAGCCCACCGTCATCCTCGCCAAAACCGTGAAGGGCTACGGGCTAGGTGAGGCGGGCGAAGGCAAAAACATCTCCCACCAACAAAAGAAACTCAACGAAAAAGAACTCCGTGAATTTCGTAACCACTTTGGTGTCCCTCTCAACGACGAAGAAGTCGTGGAAGCTCCTTTCTATCGTCCGGATCCCAAAAGCAAGGAAATCACCTATTTACTGGACCGGCGCAAGGCTCTCGGCGGGTTTTTGCCGGAACGCAAAACGGAGTTTCCGGCATTAGATATTCCGGATCTGTCTTACTTTGAAGAATTTTTTGCGGATTCCAAAGACAGTGACTTGTCTACCACCATGGCCTTTGTTCGTATTTTTAGCAAATTACTTCGCCATCCTGATCTCGGTCGCCGCCTTGTTCCCATCATTCCCGACGAAGCACGGACGTTTGGGATGGAAGCTTTGTTTCGGCAAATCGGCATTTATTCGCCCAAAGGGCAACTTTATGAGCCGGTCGACAGTGAATCCCTTCTTTATTACAAAGAAAGTAAAGACGGACAAATCCTGGAAGAAGGCATCAATGAAGCCGGTGCTATAAGCTCATTTATCGCTGCCGGGACCGCTTATGCCACCCATGGCGTGCCGATGATCCCCTTTTATATCTATTATTCAATGTTTGGATTCCAACGGGTGGGCGATCAAATGTGGTTGGTGGGCGACATCGGTGCCAAGGGATTTTTGTTGGGCGCCACCGCTGGACGCACCACCCTTAACGGCGAGGGTTTGCAACACCAAGATGGACACAGTCACCTGTTGGCCAGCACGATCCCCAATCTGATCGCTTATGATCCGGCGTTTCGATTTGAAATTGCAGTCATCCTCCAAGACGGCCTGCGCCGCATGTATACCAAAAAAGAAAACATTTTTTACTATTTGACAGTAGGCAACGAAAACTACCCCATGCCCGCCATGCCCAAAGGCGCCGAAGACGGCATCCTAAAAGGGCTCTACCGGTTCAAAAAAGGCGGAAAAGGCAAACACAAAGCCCACATTTTCGGCAGCGGCGCCCTCATGCAAAGTGCCTTGAAAGCCCAAGAGATCTTGTCCAAAAAATACAATGTCTCTGCCGATGTATGGAGTGCGACCAGCTACAAACAGCTTCGCCAAGATGCGCTAAACGTCTCCCGAGAAAATTTCTTAAATCCCACCAAAAAACCCAAAAAATCCTATATCGAACGCCTTCTGGAAAAGGAAAAGGGTGTCTTTGTCGCGGTTTCGGATAATATGAAAATTGTCCCCGAGCAAATTTCCCAGTGGGTGCCCGGCGGACTGTTTGTGTTGGGTACCGATGGCTTTGGCCGCAGTGAAACCCGCGAAAATTTACGGCGGTTTTTCGAGGTGGACGCCGAATTCACCGTGCTGGCAGTACTTTACCAGTTGGCCAAAAAAGGTGATCTCTCGCCAAAAGTCGTCGAAACCGCCTTTCAAGATTTCAAAATCGATCCGGATAAAGCACATCCCATTTTGGTTGTCTAACGAGGTAAATTATGGACATTAAAGTTCCGTTTTTAGGTGATGGTATTGATGCCGCAACGGTGTTGTCGGTCCTGGTAAAACCGGGGGACACCATTGCCAAAGAGGCCACGATTTTGGAACTCGAAACGGACAAGGCAACAGCACCGGTACCCGCATCGGCAGCGGGGATCGTGGAGAAAGTCCTGGTTAAGGAAGGCGACAAAGTCTCCACAGGAACACCCGTCATTACGCTCACGGGTACTGGATCCACTTCAACTCCCGCTTCTCCAGCACCCACACCGACTCACTCTGTTCCGACTTCTCCCATAGCCGCGCATATCCCCCCCACTCAGCAAGCACCGGCAACACCCGTAGCCTATGCGGCCAGCGGCGGTACACACGCACCGACGTCGCCATCGGTGCGAAAAACAGCTGAAGCGTTGGGATTGGATCTGGGTCGTATCCATGGCACAGGCAAAAATGGCCGGATCGAATGGGAAGACTTGCACAACTATGTGATGTATCTCCAAGCTCAGGTTTTCCAGGCAACAGCTCCCAGCAGCCGTGCACCAAGCCCCACACCCAAACCCATCCTGCCCGACTTTTCAAAATGGGGGCAGATCAAGCGAGAACCCCTATCCGGAATGCGCAAAAAAATTGCCGAAAAGATGGCGTTGTCATGGTCTAGCATCCCTCATGTCACACAATTCGACGAAGCGGACATCACCGCACTCAACGCACTGCGCAAAAAACATGCCCCCGTTTACGAGAAAAAAGGCGCCCGTCTTACCATGACCGTCTTGATTATGCGCGCCGTGCAAAAGGCATTGGAAAAATATCCGCATTTTAATGCCAGCTTGGATGAAAATACCCAGGAATTGATCATCAAGGACTACTTTAATATGGGCATTGCCGTCGATACAGAGGCGGGATTGGTGGTCCCGGTCGTCCGCGATGTGAATACCAAATCTCTGATGACACTTTCTCAGGATTTGGCGGACATTTCCCAAAAAGCGCGAGATCGCAAGCTCGGTATCGAGTCGATGCAAGGCGGCACGTTTACCATTTCCAATTTGGGCAGTCTGGGCGTGTCTGTATTCACCCCGATTGTGAACCACCCTGAAGTCGCGATTTTAGGCTTGGCCCGTGGTGTGACTCGGCCGGTGTGGGAAGGCAAAGCGATGGAGATGCGGATGTTTTTACCTCTTGCGCTTTCCTACGATCACCGTGTGATTGACGGTGCGGACGGGGCGCGGTTTATCCGCGAAATCGTCGCTCAACTCGAGAATTTTGATGCCAAGGAACTGGAGGCCCGCTAGGTTATGAATAAGCTGAAAACCGAAGTCGTCGTGGTGGGCGCGGGGCCTGGCGGATATGCCGCTGCATTTTACGCGGCCGATCTGGGCAAGTCCGTCATTCTCGTCGAACAAGACAGTAAACTGGGTGGGGTATGTCTTAACCACGGCTGTATCCCCTCCAAGGCATTGCTTCATGCGGCCCAAGTTCTATCCGAAGCCAAAGCCGCCCATCAAATGGGCATTGATTTCGGCACACCGAAGATCAAGCTGGATACGATGCGCGCCTGGAAAGACGGCATTTTGTCCAAGCTCTCTGGCGGAATCAAAGGCCTGGCCGAAAAACGCGGCGTGAAAGTGTTAACTGGCCGCGGTCATTTTGAAGATGCGGATACCTTGCGCGTGGAGACCGAAAAAGGCCAACAATTTATCCATTTTGAAAACGCGATTATTGCCGTCGGTTCGCGCCCTGCCCTACCCACGGTATTTGACCTGGGCAACAAACGGATTATGACGTCGACCGAGGCACTAGAGCTGGAAGAAATCCCTCAAAAGCTATTGGTCGTTGGCGGCGGCTATATCGGCATGGAGCTCGGCACGGTCTATGCCGCGTTGGGTAGCGAGATTACATTGGTGGAAGCCCATAACACCATTTTGAGCGGCGCGGATCCCGATCTGGTTCGACCGGTCATGACTTATGCCAAGACGCATTTCAAGGAAGTCCGTCTGGGTGCCAAAGTTCAAAAACTGGCCACCTCCGGCAAGAAAATCAAAGTCAAAATGACGGTAGGAGAAAAAACCATCGAAGAATCCTACGATCGGGTATTGGTTTCCGTGGGACGGGTACCCAACCATGAGGATTTGGGGTTGGAAAATGCCGGAGTAAAACTATCTGAACGGGGCTTCATTGAGGTCAACAGCCGTCAACAAACCAGCACTTCACATATCTATGCCATCGGGGATATTGCCGGCGGCGTGATGCTCGCCCACAAAGCCTCCAAAGAAGCCCGCATCGCCGTCGAGGTCATTTGCGGACAGCCGTCTGAATTTAAAAACGTGCTCATTCCGGCCGTGGTGTTTACCCATCCGGAGGTGGCATGGGTCGGACTTACCGAACATGAAGCCAACGCTCAGGGCATGGCCATCAAAGTGGCAAAATTTCCTTGGGCCGCCTCTGGTCGCGCCCTGACGCTAGAACAACCTCAAGGCCTGACCAAGCTCATCGTAGATCCTGCGACAGAACGTGTGTTAGGGGCAGGCATTGTGGGTCAGGGTGCGGGAGACTTGATCGGAGAAGCCATTTTGGCCATCGAAATGCGGGCCACCGTTCAGGACATCGCGTTGTCCGTGCACCCCCACCCCACGCTATCCGAAACGATGATGGAAGCTGCCGAAGTCTTCTTCGGACATTCCAGCCACGTGTTTACCGGGAAAAAGGCTTAAAAATTTAGTTTAATAAGCGGTAGTGTGCCAGGGTTGGTATTCCCGGCGGAATTTTTCGCCGTTTTTCGATAATACCTTGATCCCAAATTTCTTCACCCTTACACTGTGTACTTAGAGGTATTAACGATGACACCAGCTATTTCGATGTTTTATGGACTTGTTGTTTATATGTATTTTATGGACACGGACAGACACCAATCTCCCCATGTTCATGTTAAATACCAAGAACAAGAGGCTGTTCTAGCAATACCGGACGGTACCCTACTGGACGGCAATATTCCTTCCAAAAAGCTTAAGCTTGTCCAAGCTTGGATTCTCATTCATGAAGATGATTTGATGGCCGACTGGTCTCTGGCCAGCAAAGGTGAGGCTCCCTTTAAGATCGACCCCTTGAGGTAATCGATGAATCCAAGAGTCACAAAGGTCATTCCCGAAGCTGAATTCACGTTGCTTCTTCAATTCGAGAATAACGAGTCCCGTCGATTTGATATGCGGCCTTATTTGGATATGGGCGTGTTTAGGGAACTTCGGGATCCCCGCCTTTTTAGGACTGCACGGGTGCAAAATGGTACCGTAACGTGGATCCACCATCAAGATCTCTGTCCCGATACCCTTTATCTAAAGAGTCTCAGCGTTTAGCATCCGTGTCGTTGAAATATGCCTGTCGGTTTGCAAACATCAGGCCCTGCTTTGATTTTCAGGTGGTCCCCTTTTTTGGGGGAAAGCTTACAAGTTGCATTTGGCGTTGCCTTGGGCTTAAGATACCGTTATGTCTGAGCATTCCAGAAAATTCGACGAAGATCGAGAAAAGCAATTGGATTTTTTGGAAAGCCAAATCCCGGTTTTATCTTCTGCAGCAATTAGTTTGGCTTATTTTAAAACGCTTGAAGCAGGCGGCAGTGTGCTGGCAGCAAACCATGCCGGTGAAATTTATAAGATATTCCCGGACGGGACAAAAGAGTTCATTAAAAAAACTGATCCGTACCTAAAATATCGGGTCGGCGAAAAATTTTTCATTTGATGGCCCCCTCCATACATCGATTACGGATGGTTGCAGGTCCAAATGGCTCGGGAAAGAGTACCGTTAAATCCTTTGTGGATTCCCGTGTGGCGTTAATGTGGGGTTTATATATAAACCCGGATGATATCGAGCAAAAAATGTTGCGTTCCGGCCAACTTGACCTTAAAGAGTTTCAAGTCACTTCTACATCCGACGAGATCAGACATTTTTTTTTACATTCAGCGTTGTTGCAAAAGGAAAACCTCACCCAGATAGCGAAGATAATTCGTCTTCATGAAAACTGTCTTGAATTTGAAAAAAAACAAGTCAACTCGTATTTGGCCTCAGTTATTGCCGATTTTATTCGCCAAAAGCTGGTAGAAAAACGGTGTTCGTTTACTTTTGAAACGGTAATGTCTTCCGAGGACAAAATCCGCTTTCTACAGCATGCTAAGACCCAAGGATATCGAACCTATCTGTACTATGTCGCCACAATCGATCCTGCTCTCAACATTGATCGAGTTCGAGATCGTGTAAAAAAAGGGGGACACGATGTTCCTCGGAAAAAAATCATCGATCGATATCACCGGTCGCTGGAATTTCTTTTAGATGCCATACATCAAACTGACCGCGCCTATATTTTTGACAATTCATCTCAAGAGATGATTTGGATTGCAGAAATCACAGATGGAAGAAATCTAGAAATTAAAAATGGATGGATCCCTCAGTGGTTTGAAACAGCCGTATTAAAAAAATTGCATTAAGGCCTTTGCCGAACGATGATGGAAGCCGCCGAAGTCTTTTTGGAACAGCCAACGACTCACTCCACTCCGGGAATCGGGATCTGTTGGCTTGCCGTCCCTGAGCAAGGCTATTTTTTTCATTAACAATACTAATTTTCAATGCATTTAAGATTTTGATTGTCGTGACTGAAATTTCGAAAAAAACAAACATTGTCAAAGACCAAAATACTCTTTGACACCATGCATGTCAGGTTTTGTATGATGCCATTGTAACAAGCCAAAACACAGACGCTAAATGCGCAACTGTACCCTTCGGCCCCTCCACCCAACGGCACCGGTACACTCTCTCCGGGTCGCCTGTGGTCCGAATGCCTGTGCAACTGCACGATTTTCTTGCTCTTGTTCCCAATAAAATACAAAATCGAAAGGAGTTCTTGTGAACACTCTCCAGTACATCATCAAACGTAATGGCCAGCGCGTCGCCTTTGACAGGACTCTCATTTTTGTTGCCATTGAAAAGGCGTTCTTATCTGACAATCTCATTGATACTTCCGCAGTCGCCGCTCTGACTGACGAAGTTGTTTCCCGCGCCGAGCAACGCCTAGGGGCGTCTGATACGACCCAAGTCGAGGATATCCAAGACATCGTCGAAGATGTCTTAATGAAAAATGGGTATCACCGCATCGCCAAAAATTACATTTTATATCGCGAACGCCGCACCCAAGTCCGCCAGCAACAAATCCTGGATCAGATCAAAAAGAAAAAACTGGAAGTCCAGCTCGAAGACGGTAGTACTGCAACCTTTGATGCCAAAGCCATTATTGATAAAATTCACCGCCTGTCTGCCGGCCTGCGCCATATCGATGTATCCGATGTCATCGACTCGGTGGTCAAATTGGTCTACGACCGGATCACCAAAAAAGAACTGGATCTTCTGGTATTGGGCGCTGCCCGTGAACGCATCGAGCGCCACTACGACTATTCGTATTTGGCTTCCCGTATCGCACTAAGCGACTTGTACCGCGACGTACTCAAGGTCAATAATCCCCAGCCCGAACTGGAAAAAGCGTATAAAGCCCAATTCAAAGCCTATATCCAACACGGTACCGAAATGGAAATGCTCAATGCCGAACTAAGTACGTTTAACCTGGATACCTTGGCCGCCGCTCTGGAACCCCAACGCGACGACCAATTTATGTACCTGGGCATTCAAATCCTCATGGACCGCTATTTGCTGCGGGACCGCTCTACCCAAAAGCAAATTTACGAATTACCCCAATGGTTCTGGATGCGGGTGGCGATGGGCCTAGCCCTCAAAGAAAAAGACCGCGAAAAATGGGCGATCGCGTTTTATCAAATCTTATCCAAAATGGATCTCGTCTCATCCACCCCGACCCTATTTAACAGCGGTACCAACCACAGCCAAATGAGCTCGTGTTATATCAATATTGCCGATGACTCTCTGACCAGCATTTTCAAACTCTATGGCGACAATGCTAACTTGAGCAAATGGGCCGGCGGTATCGGAACCAGTTGGACCCGCATTCGTGCCACCGGATCCAAAATCAAAGGGACCAATGGCGAATCCCAAGGTGTCATTCCCTTTATCAAGATCTACAACGACGTCGCCCTGGCCGTAAACCAAGGCGGCAAACGAAAAGG
>CAYINU010000055.1:9288-13866 GCA_964364855.1 uncultured Candidatus Marinamargulisbacteria bacterium
TCAAGATCTACAACGACGTCGCCCTGGCCGTAAACCAAGGCGGCAAACGAAAAGGAGCCATGTGCGCTTACATGGAAGTGTGGCACCTCGATTTCGAACAATTTTTGGAATTGAAGAAAAACACGGGGGACGAACGCCGCCGTGCCCACGATATCAACACCGCCGCTTGGATTCCGGATTTGTTTATCAAACGGGTCAAAGAAAACGGTAATTGGACGCTCTTTTGTCCCTCTCAAGTGCCGGATCTGCATGACCTGTATGGCCAGGCATTTGAAGATCGCTATGTACAGTATGAGCAACAAAATATGCCCCGAGCCAAGACCGTAAAAGCCACGGATTTATGGCGGAAAATGTTGACGATGCTCTATGAAACCGGGCATCCGTGGCACACCTACAAAGACGTCATCAACTTGCGCAATCCACAAGACCATGTGGGTGTTGTACACAGTTCTAATTTGTGCACTGAAATCACGTTAAACACTTCCAACGAGGAAACCGCCGTCTGCAATTTGGCGAGCTTAAACCTGGCCAATATGATCACCGACGGTGATCTGGACGAAGACAAGATTCGAACCACGGTCGAGATCGGCATTCGGATGCTGGACAACGTGATAGACAACAATTTTTACCCCATTCCGGAGGCGGAAACCGCCAACTTGCGCCACCGTGCCATCGGATTGGGCGTGATGGGCTACCAGGATGCGCTGTATCAGCTCAATATCAAATTCCGCTCCAACGAGAATATGGAATTTGCGGACCGGTCGATGGAAATCGTGTCTTACTACGCTATTCTGGCCAGCGCCAAATTGGCCAGAGAGCGTGGCGCTTACTCGACATTTAAAGGCAGTAAATGGGATCGGGGCATTTTCCCTTATGACACGCTAAAACTCGTCGATGACTACCGTGGCGAGCCCATCAAAGTGGATCGTTCCATCCGCATGAATTGGGATAGCCTCAAAGCCCAAGTCCAACAATGGGGCATGCGAAACAGCAACACCATGGCCATCGCACCGACCGCAACCATTTCCAACATCACCGGCGTATACCCTTGCACAGAACCGGCCTACAAAAACATCTATATGAAGGAAAACCTGTCGGGTAACTTTGTCGTCGTCAATCGCTATCTGGTGGACGATCTGGAACGGTTGGGGCTGTGGAATACGGATATGCTCAATCAAATCAAACTCAACGATGGATCCATTCAAAACATCACCGAAATTCCCGAATTCATCCGCGAAAAATACCGTGAGATCTTTGAAATCGAGCCGCAATGGATCTTGCAGTCCGCCGCCCGCCGAGCAAAGTGGATCGACCAATCCGCCTCTACCAACATTTTCCTGACCACCACATCGGGGAAAATGATCAGTGACACCTATATGACCGCATGGGAATATGGTTTGAAAACAACCTACTATTTGCGTACGTTGGGTGCCTCTCAGGTAACGAAAGCCACCACGTCAACTCCGGCCTATGATGTCTTGCCGCAACCCACAGAAACCATTCCGGAAGTCAAAGTCTGCGCCCTAAACGACCCCACCTGCGAAGTATGCCAGTAAACACAAAGGAGCTGCACGGCAGCGACCGCAAGGAGCGTACCCGCGGTGCCGAGCGTGAAAATCAAAAGGAGGCACACGGTGCCGACCGCGAGGCTTTTGCCGAGCGTAAAAATCAAAAGGAGCTGCACGGCAGCGACCGCGAGGGTTTTCCCGAGCGTAAAAATCAAAAGGAGTAAATACAAATGGCTATAAACAATCTATTTCAAGGGGACTTTCAAGAAAGCAAGATGACCAACGCGGAAATCATCAACCGTCGCCGTGTGATCAACGGCTATGACGACGGCTTGATGCAGGTCTCTCCGCTCAAGCACCCATGGGCTTACGATATTTTCAATACCATGATCAAAAATACATGGGTGCCGCAAGAAGTTCCCATGCAAGCCGACGTGAATATGTGGAACGATCCTAATGCCCTACGTCCCAATGAGCGGAATGTGTACGAGCGCAGCTTGGCGTTTGTGTCGAACTTGGATGGCCTGCAAACCAATAATTTGGCCTGTAACATTATCCGTCACATCACCAGTCCCGAAGTCGTGATGGCCATTGCCCGCCAAACCTACGAGGAAGCGCTGCATGTGCAAAGCTATGCCACATTGGTAGAGGCCCTTGGACTGGATCCGGAGACCATTTACGGACTTTACCGACATGACAAAGAACTGTACGAAAAGAACAAAACCGTGTTGCGCGCGGTGAATAAGATTGCGGACATCAGTTTCAAGACAGGCACCCTGGAAACCGATCAGATGTTTTTGGAAGCATGTGTGGGCAATATTATCTTGGAAGGTATTTATTTCTTCTCCGCGTTTTTGATTTTTTATGTGCTCAAGCGCAACAACAAAATGCCGGGCAGCGGCGAGATAATCCAGTTCATCAACCGCGACGAAGACATGCACCTGCGATTATTTGTCCATATCACCAACACGATCCGTCAAGAACAACCTGAACTCTGGACACCCGAATTCCAGGAACGCATCATCCAAAACATCCGAGATGCCATTGAGATGGAATACGCCTGGGGAGCGTCATGCATCCGCGAAGGAATTCTCGGCCTTACTCCTGAAAATCTGCGGGAGTACTTACAGTTCGTGGGAGACATGCGGTTGCAAAGCATCGGTCTGCCCAAACTCTGGAACAGCAAAAATCCATTTCCGTGGATAGACGAATTCACCCAAGGGTCCATGATCGAGGTCAATTTCTTCGAAGGTACCATACGCGAATACCAAACCGGCACCTTGCAGTGGTAAGAGAAAAGGCGTGGAAGCAAGTGTGAAATCAAAAGGATTGGTCCTTGCGCGTATCGAGGACCTTCCTTCTGAGTTTACTTTATCCTCTGCGGAGCAGCAGATTGCAGAGGGCATTCGAAATATCGCTGCTCGCCAGCGTTTTACGGCCGGACGGTGGGCGGCTCGTCTGGCCTTGGCCCAGCACCATGCGGAATTGCATTCGATTTCGGTTATTCGCGGAAACCTTCATCAACCTGTCGTAACGGGCAGTTCCTTTCAAGTCAGCATCAGCCACACGCAACACTGGGTCGCAGCCTACGCTTTTCCAGCCACGGCTGTCGCGGGATTGGATATCGAAGAACCTCGACGGGGCCTTGAAGGTGTGTGGTCGCGCATCACCACAGACACGGAAAAATCACTGAGTACCACCTGGCCGCTGACCGCTGATCAAAAGGCGCTGCTCATATGGTCGGCCAAAGAAAGTTTGGCCAAAGCGTTGCGTACCGGCATCTCGACCACGTTGGATCCCTTTGCCATTGCATCGGCTACGTGTGAAAACGGGACATGGTTTTGCCGCCATAGCGGATTTCCGATGCTAGGTACGCGGGTTGTGTTCCAAGAGGGTCTTGTTATAGCACTAACACAGGAACTTTAGTTAGATCACGCTTCGCAGTAACTCCAGCCTCGCTCGGGTTACCTCGGCTCGGTGCGGGGACCCCAGTCGGTGCCACCCCTCTTGTGTCTTTGAGCAGCTCTTATTGTTTCCAAATACCTTGGGCTATTAAATACTCTGCCAGTGCCGGAGAGCTCACCGCCCAAAAACCCGGCACTGCGACGGCTTGAGTGTTGTATTGGGGTAATCCGCCATCCGGAAGTCGCATTTGGCCGCCGGACTCCCAGACAATCAAATCTCCCGCTGCCACATCCCATTCATTGATGGCCTGCACGCGGCGGTACAGGCTCACATCCCCGCGCGCCAATAGGCAAAATTTATACGCGCTGCCTACCACCACCGGTTTGACCTGAGGAAGGCGTTGGATAAGGTCTTTTAAAAACCGGCTCATATGTGCGGTATGGTGAGACCGGCTTTTCAGCACATAGATCGGATCTTGCGTTTGCCATTGAGGGGGGGAAATCCGAACTGGCTTGGCAGTGTCAGCAACAAAATAGGCTCCCTGTCCGGCCACGGCAAAAAAGGACTCCTGTTTTGCAGGCATTAAGATCGCCGAAAACACCGGACGCCCCTTTTGAATCAGGGCAGCGCAGATCGCAAATTCATCGTTGCCGTTGACCAATTCCCGGGTCCCGTCAATGGGATCCGTGATCCAACACGTGGACCAGGTTTTGCGTTCCTTCCAGTCCGGCACCCGTTTTTCCTCGGACACTACCGGTACAGTTGGGGTCAGCCGATGAAAAAGAGAGAGCAACAACTCTTGTGCGGCAAAATCAACGGAAGTAACCGGAGATCCATCTTTTTTGATATGGGTTTCAAACGGTTCAAAAGCCAAGAGGCGCACCTTGGCGGAAATGTCTAAAAAATAGGGGAGCCAGTCCGCATAGGGACGTTTCATCATGAACTCACTCTACACAAGAGGACAACGATTGTGAATGTGCTATACTAGACGCATCCTCTCCCGGAGATTTTTCCATGAAAAAATTCGCCTTATTGGCGATGATTGTTCTGTCTGGACTGTCTTGCAGTACCACTGTGGCACGATTTCAGGATTCTGCCGGCCATATCATTCGTATTATCGATGTGGGACGTGCCACACATCACCCGGACGGCCATTATTACATCG
>CAYINU010000056.1:0-7373 GCA_964364855.1 uncultured Candidatus Marinamargulisbacteria bacterium
GACATGTCGTTGTCATTGAGAATGCAGACAAAATTGGTGTTGATTTTTTCTGCGTTATTTAAGGCCTCAAATGCCATCCCGCAGGACAGGGACGCATCCCCGATCACCGCCACCACGCAGCTGTTTTCTTTCTTTAGATCCCGTGCGTGGGCGAGTCCCAAAGCAGCAGACAAGGCGGTCGAGGCATGTCCTGCGCCGAACATGTCATGTTCGCTCTCGGCAATTTTGGCAAAGCCGGACAGGCCGCCTTTTTGGCGAATGGTGTACATGTCTTTGAGACGGCCCGTCAGCATTTTATGAACGTAGACTTGATGAGACGTGTCCCAAGTAATTTTGTCATGTGGGCTATCCAGCAAGGTGTGCAATGCGATGGTGAGCTCGACGACCCCCAAATTGGAGGCCAAATGACCGCCGCATGCATCGCCGATTTTGACCAGCTCATGGCGAATTTCTTCTGCCAACTGCTCGAGTTCGGCTGTCGATAGGGTTTTGAGGTCTTTCGGCCACTGCCGATGGTATAACAAGGGCTCGGTCATAGGCCCTGTAGGATAAACGATCAGCCTCAAAAGTTAAAGTATGACGGCCAAAACCACCGCGCAAACAATGCCCAAACCTACCCCTACGGCAACCTCGACTGGGGTGTGGCCCCAGGACTCGGACAGCTTTTTGGGTGAGAATTGAGACGTGCACAGTTGCTCGATGATCTGGTTGATCAGCTGGGCTTGCTTGCCGGTGATATGACGGACGCCACCGGAATCATAGATGACGATAATCGAAAAGATCAGACTGATACAAAAGGCAGAGGAGGCCAGTCCATCCTTAATGGCGATCGCTGTGGTAAGGGCAGATACGAGGGATGAATGGGATGACGGCATGCCTCCTGACATAAAAATGTATTTGAGGTGTAGTTTCCGGTCGCGGTAATAAAAATAAACCGTTTTTAAGCCCTGTGCGACGACCATTCCGGTTAATGCGCTGATAAGGGGATAAAAACCGGAAAGCCATTCAAGCATCAGTTTGTCCTTGTCAAAATAAACGTGATAAGCGCGTTAAGGGTGTCCGTGTTTCGATTAGATAGTGCAGACAGCGCGTCTTTTGCGGAAGTTGCCTGGACGGCCGCGGCTTCTTTGGCGCCGTCTAGGCCTAGAAACGAGACGTAGGTGAGCTTATTTTGCATGATATCTTTCCCCCCGGTTTTGCCCAGATCCTCGGTGGTGCCAGTTACGTCCAGAATATCATCCACGATCTGAAATAGCAGGCCCAGGTGGGTGCCAAAACGGTCCAGGCTGGCCAAGGTTGGGTCATCCGCGCCTTCCAAAATAGCAGGTACCATCACGCAGGCCTTGAGCATGGCGCCGGTTTTGAGGGCATGTGTTTTTTCCAAATAGGCCTGGCTATCGCTATGTTGGGAACCGGCAAGGTCCAGAACCTGGCCTCCCGACATGCCGTGTATACCGAATGCGCGGCTCATATACACCATGGCGGCCAGAATTTTGTCGGCGGCGTAGTGAGCCGGTAATTCGGCAGCCAGCAATTCAAAACAAAAGGTATTTAAGGTATCACCTGCCAGAATCGCGATGTCTTCGCCGAATTTTTTGTGGACGGTGGGCTGTCCGCGCCTAAAATCATCGTTATCCATGGCCGGCAGGTCGTCATGGATCAGTGAATATGTGTGTACGATCTCGAAGGCGCAAGCGACGGGCAAAATTTTGAAGGTGTCTTTGGAAAAGAGCGCGAATGTGGCAATGCAGATAAAGGGCCGGATGCGCTTGGCTGGTGCCAGCACAGCATATTGCATCGCCTCTTCGAGACGGTGTCGCGGATCGGTTAGGCCAAAGGTGAGATATCCGCTCATGGCCTGATCGATTTGAGGACGGAATGTCTCAAAAAAAGCGGTAAGGCTGGTCATGCAGCCAGACTAAGCAACTCCGCATACTCGCACTTCAGTTTTTTCAGATGAAGGTCAGCCTTTTCCAGCTGATCCAAAGCGGCTTGTGCGAGCTTGAGAGCCTTGGCGTATTCCGTGACGCTTTTGTTTAAGTCAGCGTCTTCGCTTTCCAGCGTGGCGGTAATGGCATCGAGTTTTTGGATGGTTTCTTCAATTTTCATAACGTTGGGTGACTTTGGAAATGACGTGGCCGTCAATCCACTCCGTGTCCAGGCTGTCTCCGATCCCGACATGCTGCATAGATCGCAGGACGGCGCCAGAATTTTGACGCCGGGTAATACTATACCCTTGCCGGAGTTTGGACAAGGGATTGGCCAGCTCCACCCGGTGGGCCAGGGCATGGATCCGGCTCGCTAATTGGGCATGTTGGGCGGTCACCAGGTAATCCAGATGATGGATATTGGCGAGGAGGGTGTGGTGCAACCGGTCCACCTGCGCCGTGAGGCGCAAGGACAGGTGTTGCATGTGGCTGCGCACCCGGCCTTTGGCTTCCACAAAGGGTTGGGCCAGGCGGTGGGCGGCGGCAGTCGGCGTCGGCGTTGCGACGTCTGCGGCCAGATCGGCCAAGGTGGTATCGGTATCGTGGCCGATGGCCGTGAGGACCGGCGTGTGCAGGCAGGCAATGGTGCGAACCAACATCTCGTCGTTAAACCACATCAGGTCCTCACTGCCGCCCCCCCCTCGGACCACCACTACCACATCCACACCACTATCATCTGCATGATGTAGCGCATCAATGACAGATTGTGGGCAAGCGGGACCCTGCATCGTTGCGGCAAACAGATACAGCTGGCAGCATTTCACTTCGGATCGAAATACCTTGCGAAAATCCGCAAGTGCGGCACTGTCTTTGGCGGTGATCAGCCCGATGCGTTTGGGAAATGCCGGCAGCGCCTTTTTGGCTGATGGCTCGAACAGGCCCTCGTTATGCAGGCGCTCTTTGAGTTTGTAAAACGCCATCGATTGCGGGCCAGCACCTATCGGCTGGACGTATGCGACCTGAAACGTGTAAGAGCCCTTGCGGTGAAAGACTTTGACCTTTCCTCGCACGGCAACCTGCATCCCATTCTCCAACACAGGTAGCCGTTCCAGGAAGGTTTCATAGACGACACAATTCATTTGGGAGTTGGACTCGATCAGATTAAAATAAACCTGATGCCCCAAATGGTAGACACGCAAATTGGAAATTTCGCCCAAAATCCAAATGTCATCCAACAACGGATCGGACTCCAGAAGGTGCTTGATGTAATGGTTGATTTGGCTGACGGTAAGTTTGGGCGGTGTCATCTTCTGGCCTTGTTTTATGCCAATCGGTTTCCTATAATATCCCTTCGGCAAGATTTAAACTATGGCATTTCCACATCGGCACCTCATTAGCCTCGAATCCCTCTCTGCCGACGAAATCCGTCTGATTCTCGACCAATCCCGCTCCATTCGCCAATTGTTTTCACGCCCCATCAAGCAAGTTCCGACACTGCGTGGCAAACACGTGATGCTGCTGTTTTTTGAACCATCAACGCGGACAAGAGTCTCTTTTGAGATGGCCATTCAGCTGCTGGGCGCCAGTCCCGTCATCATGAATGTAAGCGGCAGTTCCGTTAAAAAAGGCGAATCGCTCTACGATACCCTGCAAACGCTGGAGGCGATGGGGATCGACGCCATCGTTATTCGTCACGCCTCGGCCGGCGTGCCAGATTTTGTGTCTCGGGTGGTCAACATTCCTGTGATCAACGCCGGAGATGGTTTTCACGAGCACCCCACCCAAGGCCTTTTAGATATCCGGACCATGATTGATGCGCGGGAATCGATTGAGGGCAAACATGTGTTGATCTTGGGAGACATTGCCCATTCTCGGGTGGCCAGATCCAATATCTGGGCGCTGACCAAGCTGGGTGCAAAAGTAACGGTCTGCGGACCACCCACGCTGATCCCGAAGGCGATACAGGAAATGGGCGTGCGGGTGGCCCCATATTTGGATGCGGTGTTGGATCAAGCGGATTTTATCAATGTCCTGCGTGTCCAATTCGAGCGCCAGGAGGCGGGGTTGTTTCCTTCAGTACGTGAATACCGCCGCTTCTATGGCCTGACCCGGGAACGGATGAACAAGACCAAACCGGAATGCCTGGTGTTGCATCCGGGACCAGTGAACCGCGGCATCGAGATCGACTCAGACGTGATTGATAGCGGCAGAACCGTGATATTGGATCAAGTAACCAACGGCATTGCCGTGAGAATGGCGGTATTGTATCTGCTATTGGCGCAAGGAAAGGCAAATGGAAAAAATCGGACTCATTAACGGCAGACTCTTCCGCTCTGGAATGACCGACATGGCCGTGACCAACCTCCTGTTTAAAAAAGGCATCCTCACCGGAATGGGCTATTTGCCTGACGATGATACAGACACGGTGGACGCGATCGAATGTGCCAAAAAAGTTCTGGTACCCAACATTGTCGATGCCGGTTTTCGGCTGAGAGACCGCCGGGATCTCGATGCGGCATTGGCCGGAGGCGTGACTGCGGTTTTGTGTTTGGAGGCGGGGCAATGTCTGGACCATCCCGAGGCCATCAGAGCCCTGATGTACCAGATCGCAGAAACGGACGGACCCAGAGTCTTTCCCGTAGGTGCGATTACCAAGCAACATGCCGGCAAAGAATTGGCCGAGATGGGTCTAATGCGCCTAGAGGGAGTCGCGGCCTTTACCGATCATAGACCGATTGCCGATCCGGAAGTGATGAAATATGCGTTGCAATACGCCGCCATGCTGGGTGTGCCGTTGATTGTGCGGCCTTTGGGGGTGCATGTGATGGATATGAATGCCGGATGGACATCCACCCGGCTGGGATTGCGAGGAGAGGACCCTATTGTCGAGGAACTGGCGGTGGCCCGAGACATCGAGCTGGTGCGGGCTTATGGGGGTTCGGTTGTGTTTTTCCCGATTACCTCAAAAGGTGCGTTGGAACGCATTGCGGATGCCAAACGTCGCGGCATCGCCGTGTATTGCGGAACGGCACCGCACTATCTGTGGTTTTCCGATGCGGCAGTGGAAAGCTATAACACCATGATGAAGGTGTCACCGCCTTTGAGAGGGAGTTTTGACCAGCAGGCCCTTATCGAGGGGATTCGGCAACACCACATCGACTTTCTAGCCTCTGATCATATCCCGGCTCTTCAGGACGAAAAACGAACAGACTTTGCGTCAGCTGCGTTTGGCATGTCAACCATTGACGTCTTTCTGCCTTCTCTCATTACCCGGCTTCACCACCAAGAAAATATTCCGCTCGAAACGCTATTTACCCTGGTCAGTGCGGCGGTAGATCAGACATTCCAGCTCAAACTGCCGAGGGTATCGGTGTCCGCTTCACCGTCGATTACGGTCGTTGACCCCATGGCGGAATACAAGGTAACACCTGACAGTCTGCGTTCCTCCAGCTCGGCCAATCCTTTCTTGGGCACAACCTTATCCGGACGTGCGATAGGTGTCTTTACTCAAGGTCAATACAAGACGTTTAGCAGTTTGTCGGGAACATAGATTACCTTTTTAATCTGACTGGGGTTGGGGATGAGCTTCTGAATACGCTCGGATGCAAGTGCAGCTTCCAAAGCCTGGTTCTTGGAACGGCCAGCCGGCGCTTCCAGCTTATCCCGCACTTTGCCATTGACTTGGATGACGAGGGTGATGGTGGTCGACTTGGCTTTATGCGCATCAAAAAGGGGCCACGATTCTTTGTGAATGCTCGCGTTGTTCCCAGCGCGGTGCCATAGCTCCTCGGCGAGCATGGGGGCAAACGGAGCCAGCAGTTTCAATAGCGTGGTGAGAGCCGGCTCATTAGTGCCGTTGAGGTACATAAAATTAACAAATTCCATCAATTTGCTAATGGCCGTGTTAAAGGAAAAGCGCTTGATATCATCTGTTACCCGGCCGATTGTGTGATGGGTTAGTTGTTCCAGGGCGTCTGTCTTACCGGGGAGCAAGGGAAATTCATTCGCCTCTGTGCACAACCGATACACCCGGCTTAGAAAGCGAAATCCGCCTTCCACTGCATCATCTGACCATTCCAGGTCCCTTTCAACCGGTGCGCCGAACAGGATAAACAATCGTGCGGTGTCGGCACCATATTTGGCGATGATCTCGCTGGGGTCCACCGTGTTGCCCACGGATTTCGACATTTTTCTACCGTCTTTTAAAACCATTCCTTGGGTTAGCAGATGGGTAAACGGTTCATCCAACGTAGCCGGTGCAATGCCCAGATCCCGAAGAGCCTTTGTAAAAAAACGGGCGTACAGCAAATGCAATACGGCATGCTCGATGCCACCGATATAATGGTTGACTGGTAGCCAGCCGGCGGCCGATTCTTTGCTAAAAGGGGCCGTGGTGTCGTGAGGGCTCACATAGCGCAAAAAATACCAGGACGAATCTACAAACGTGTCCATGGTGTCGGTTTCGCGGCGTGCCGGACCTTGGCACCGCGGACAGGTCGTATTGACGAAATCCGGTACGGCATCCAGCGGATTGCCTTGGACCTGAAACGAGACATTTTTTGGCAATAGGACCGGTAACTGGTCCTCGGGAACGGGAACGGCACCGCAGGTTTGGCAGTAGACAATGGGAATGGGGGTCCCCCAGTACCGTTGCCGGGACAGCAGCCAATCCCGCAGCCGATAGTGCGCCTGGGCTTGGCCCACGCCCATTTCGGTCAATTTCGTGACAATCGCTGTTCGAAACTCAGCCGATGGCATGCCATTAAAACCCGGAGAATGAACCATGATGCCGTCGTCGGTGTAGGCCGAGTCCAGCGGATCAGTGACATCGCCGTTGGGGTCAATGATGACACGTTGCATGGGCAGGCCATGCGTTTTGGCAAACGCAAAGTCCCGCTGATCATGGGCCGGAACCGCCATCACCGCACCTTCACCATAATCCATAATCACGTATTCGGAGATCCAAATGGACAGCTTTTCGCCGGTCAGCGGATGAATGGCATAATGGCCGGTAAACACCCCGTCCTTGGGTTGGGTCGGGTCTGCCCGTTCCAGGGGAGACTTTTTTCGAGACTGCGCCACAAAGGCCTGGATGGCTGCTTCCTGGGGTGTGCCGGATGTCCATTTGGCAATCAGGGGATGTTCGGGAGCCATTACCATATACGTAATGCCATATAAGGTGTCCGGGCGCGTAGTAAAAACAGTAAGCGCTTCTGGCTGGCCGTCGACCGAGAACCGGATTTGAGCGCCTTTCGACCGGCCAATCCAGTTTTTTTGCATAGTGCGGACTTTTTCCGGCCATCCGGGTAATTTGTCCAGGTCATCTAACAGTTGATCGGCGTAGGCCGTGATTTTGAAAAACCATTGCGCCAGCTGGCGCATTTCGACTTGGGATTTACAGCGCCAGCATTTGCCGTTTTCGACTTGTTCGTTGGCCAATACCGT
>CAYINU010000056.1:7473-13700 GCA_964364855.1 uncultured Candidatus Marinamargulisbacteria bacterium
CCCATGGCCCAAGTCATTCGATGCGACTATGTGGTTGTCGGTAGTGGAATTGCCGGACTCACCGCTGCCCATACGATTACGGCCGAAGATCCTGCTGCCCATGTGTGTTTGCTCACCAAGCGCGCGGTACACGAAGGCTCCACTCAGGTCGCCCAAGGCGGCATCGCGGTGGCGATGGATGCAGGTGATACGCCGCAATTGCATAACGAGGACACCCTTCGGGCGGGAGACGGTCTATGTGACCCCGACGCCGTCAAAATTTTGGTTGAAGAAGGCCCTAGCTGCGTGGCAGACCTGATCGCGATGGGCGCACGGTTTGACCGGGGCTCGGACGGATTTGATTTTACACGAGAAGGCGCCCATGGCCGGCGGCGCATTTTGCATGCCCAGGACCAAACGGGGCGTGAAATTGAAAAGACCCTTGGCAACGCGTTGCGCGCCGTGGGGCGGGTACACTTTTTTCCCCATACGCGGGTATTGGAATTGGTGGTATCAGAAGGCCGCTGTCAGGGATGCTTGGCTTGGCGGGAAGATAGCCAGGTCCTGTTTTTGGCTAAGGCCGTGATCCTGGCCACGGGAGGATGCGGTCAGGTCTTTGCGCGAAATACCAACCCCGCTGTGGCGACCGGGGATGGCATTGCCCTGGCATTTGCTGCGGGATGTCGGGTCGAAGATATGGAATTTGTTCAGTTTCATCCGACCGCATTCTGTGGCGATGGGGTTTCAGAAACGACGTTGCTATTGATTTCGGAGGCCGTTCGCGGTGAAGGCGCTATCTTGCGAAATGCCGCTGGTGACCGATTTATGTCTAGGTACCATCCCGATGGGGAATTGGCATCCCGCGATATTGTCAGCCGGGCCATTTTTTCGGAAATGCAGTCCAGTGGGAGGCCCTGTGTCTTTTTGGATTTGTCCGATCTCAAGGTGGACGTCCAAACCCGGTTTCCGCATATCTATATGCAATGTGAGAAAATGGGGATCGCACTCATGCGGGAGTGGATCCCGGTGGCGCCGGCAGCCCATTACATGATGGGCGGCGTCCGCACCGATGTGTGGGGTCAGACCGACCTTCCCGGTCTTTATGCGGCCGGGGAGGTCGCTTGTTTGGGTGTCCACGGAGCCAATCGTCTGGCCTCCAATTCCCTGCTGGATGGGCTTGTCTTTGGTCGCCGCTCCGCGCGCCACGCGCTCGGTACTGCCGGCGCTCCCCCTTCCGATCCACCGCCCCTTTCCCTACCGATAGCGGCTGCTCCCGCGGTTCGTGATGCCGAGACGATACGGACCCATCTGCGGGAGCTGATGTGGTCTGACGTGGGAATTGTCCGAAATGCGGCCGGACTGACCCGGGCATTGGGTCAGCTGCAGACCTGGGCGGAGCAGTTCCCGCTGTCTCCCAATCCGGCAGACATCGAATTGGCGAACCTGCTCAGGGTCGCCGAGCTGATGACGCGATTTGCCTTGGCACGCACCGAGAGCCGTGGCGCACACTTCCGTTCAGATTTCCCCCACCGTGATGATATCCATTGGCGCCATCACTTAAACCTGAATATCGACCAGGCTACCCCCAGTCCGCGTTAGCCGATAGGTCTCGGTAGCCAGCACATACGTACACCCGTATCCGGCAGCCATAATGGCTGGGACAAAAAACGCCCTCCCCAAGACGGGGATCGTGCCCGCGATCGCCGCGAGGGCAATCGTGAAAAACCCCACGACGATGATCATAACCAACATCCGGAGGATAACGAAAGCCCGCTTGAAGATCCATCCAAACAGCCGTTTGTAGGTTTTTCCCATGCCGGACTGATCCACGGTGGTGACAATAGGCACCCACTCCGCCAATAGGCTGGTGAGCGTCAAGGCAATCAACAGGGTGGCTTGTTTACCGGTGGGGGTTGATGTCGAAAATGCCACATTGCGCAACGGCCACATGAGCGCGGCACTTAGGGCGACAAAGGGCAAGGTTTGCACCCAGCTAGTTAAAATGGCGCGCCACCAAGGATGGCTTTCTGGTGTTTCAGATGCCGTCCGTTTCACCAATACGACTGTAACCGTTTGCGTGGCGACGGCAAATAGCCAGCGAAAGAGTATTAAAAAGGCCGCCCATTGCCACAGGCTTTGGGCCTGGCCCAAAGCCTGGGCGGCAAGGGTCCATTGTTCGGATAGCGTAAAAAAAATGAAGTATAGCCCCCACAGGAGCTTTTCATGTCGGATGATGTGCCAAGTTCGAAAAAAGAGTGTTGTTATCATGTTATAAAAGTATTACTAATTCATTTGTATGCAGTGATTTGGGGCTAAGTAAATGGGTCGAGAGACCTTGTTCACGTTTATTTCATTATTCTTGCCAGCTTTTGAAAGTTAAATATATAATCCTAACGTACATCATCTAAGTTGAAAAGAATTGGGGAGCGCAGATGCGGGTTGTTTTGGTTACGCCCGAATTGTGGCCATATTCCGTTGAATCGCCTACGGCCGACTGGGCCCACCAGTTGATCGCGATGTGGCGCCAAACGGGTCATGAGGTTACCGTATTTTCACCCCGTTACAAGTGCGTTGCACGTCAGCGTTATGACTTGGTTCCCGAAGCTCGGCGCCTGCGGACACGGCTCTTACCCCGTGCCAAAGAATATAGCATTTACCGTCTTCGCGACTCCCAGGTGCCTATGTATTTTGTGGATAAGGAAAGCTTGTTCTTCCGAGATGGCCTCGTCCACCAAAGCGATGGCAAGCTGTATCCCGACACCGCACAACGGTTTGCTTTTTTTTTACAAGCTGCGTTAGAAAGTTTGCGGGTTTTAGATTGGGAGCCGCAGATCATCCATGCCATTGGTTGGCCCTGTGCCAGTTTACCGTGGATGTTACAAGGTTCGTCGTGGACGGGCTTTTATCGGTCGATCCGCACGATTGTTACCCTGGATCATCCCCCTGCATTTCGGCGCGTGGAACATAGTAAGGACCTTGAGGATATGTTTGGTGGTTTGAAAACGGCCATATGCGACGGTGGTATTTGCCTAGAACGCGAGGCCATGAGGACGGCCGATGTCGTGCAGGTCTTATCGGATACGGTTCGGTCTGATCTGGTCTCGGGGCGTGTCGGCTCAGTGCTGCAACCCTATTCTGGGCAACGTGCTCCCTTTATTCATGCGCTGCCAATGTCGATTGATACCCAACGTTGGAACCCCACTACAGATCCCTATCTGGCCCAGACCTATGGTCCTGAGCGCCAATCCGGAAAGGCTGCCAATGCGGCGTTATTGGCGGAGAGTCTGGGTGTGGATTCCCTCGCACCGGTGGCTTTGGCGACATTAAATTCTCCTGCCGCGATCCGCCTCTTTATGGAATTGGGTACCCATCTAAGGGATCAATTTCAGTGGATTGGCATCGTCCCTACGTCTCTGCTGGCATTTCGTGACGCGTTCTGGACTTGGGGATTTAAGGACGTTGTCCATGACAAAGATGATCGCGCGTTATCGCGGGTATTGGGCGGTGCACAACTCTTGCTGGACCTGGACCCTTACAATTGGACCTCTTCTTTGCTACTCAAGGCATTTCGATATGGTGTTATTCCGGTTGTGCATCAGGCCGGAGCAGCCAAAGATTGGGTGATAGACGCCAGTGACGAGACGGGCCGGGCGAACGGTTTCGTTTTTCCCTTCCTGGAGCAGGGGGCCATTGAGGATGCGCTACGTCGTGTCGTGCACGCTCGAAACCAGCCGGAGCACTGGCAAATGCTACAGCGTCATGCCATGCGAGCCGAGGTGGGGATTACACCTCATGCGGTGTCGGTGCTGACTCAGTTGGCTGAGCAGGTGGTGTCTGGCCGTCGGGTTGAGGGGATCGCCGGCGGCGTTTCGGTCGGGGACGCAACAACATATCCGATTCGATGGACTGATGAAGGTCAACCGCGCGTATAAGATCGTCGTTGGTGCTTTTCTTAAACGAAATGGCTTCGACAAAAACGCCTCTCCCTTTGAGGAAATACACGAGATCCGCGAAATCGCCATCTCCGGTAACCAGGACGACGATATCCAGTTTGCTGGCCAGGCATACGGCATCGATAGCCAGTCCCATGTCCCAATCGCCCTTGGCTGAACCGTCAGCCCGCTGACGTAACGGCTTGGATTTGATCTCAAAACCGGTCTTTCCCAGCATTTCCAAAAAACTTTTTTGATCCAGATCGGGATTTTCGATAACATAACAAATAGCGCGGATCAGCTGACGTCCGCGGACGGCTTTTTCCATCAATTTGGCAAAATTCAGCTTGGCATTGTGCAAGTGTTTGGCGGAATACCACATGTTTTGGACATCCACAAATACGCCCACTCGCTGGAATTCACTAAATTTAACGAGCATGTATCTCTACCTCTTTTCTAAATTCGATATAGGGGGCATTCACACCCGTAAAATGTGAAAACGCAATCGCGCCCTGTCCGGCCAGCATGCCTAGTCCATTGCACACGGCTTTCACGTGTGGGCGCAGGGTCTTCATCAATTGGGTCTCTCGTGGGGCATAGACGATATCCACAAGATACTGGTCCGACCGGGCCCATTGGGTACCCAGATGGCCTATCGGGGACTTATCGATAGTCGGTGCCATCCCCACGGGGGTCGTATTGATGATCACATCTGCCGCACGTAAGAGAGCAGTTGCGTCGTCCGGTTCGGATAGAGGAGCGGCTACGGTCGGTGTGGGGTAGGCTTGGGCGATCGCAGACTTGATAGCCTGGGCATGGGCTAGCGTCCGGTAGAGAATAGCGATCTGATCCGCCCGATGTGCCGCAAGTGCCGCAACAACTGATCGTGCCGAGCCACCGGTGCCGATGACGGCCACACGCTGGCCTTCGACCTGCAGACCCAAGTCTTCTCTCATGGACAACACCAATCCGTCGCCATCCGTGTTGTAGCCGATGAGGCGTCCATCTCGATTAACGACGGTGTTCACAGCGCCGATCCACTTGGCTTGGGGATCGATTTCATCCAGATGGGGTAAAACCGCTTGTTTGTGGGGGATGGTCAGATTGACACCAACGATCTTCATTGCCCGTAAACCATGGATGGCGGCGGGCAATTGATCCGGTGTGACATGAAAGGGAACGTAGGCGTAATTCAGATCATGATGGCGAAACACCGCATTGTGCATGGCGGGTGACAACGAGTGCGACACCGGATCGCCAAATATCCCCACAATACCCGTTTTGCCAGTAATGCCCTTCAACACGGTTGCATTGTTACATGGTCCCGAATGGAGAGGCAATGTAGGTGAATAAGAATGCAAAAAAAAATTGACAAGAACCTTTTCAACCGCCATTAATACAAAAAATGGGCAAGAAACATCTCGTTATTGTGGAGTCCCCTGCCAAAGCCAAGACCATCGAACGGTACTTGGGGGCCGACTACGCCGTGAAGGCGTCGTATGGACACGTCCGTGATTTGCCCGTGCACAGGCTGGGCGTGGATCTCAAAAATGAGTTTGCCCCAACTTATGCCATCTTAAAAGACAAAACCGACGTCATCAAAACCCTCAAAAAAGAAGCCCAAAAAGCAGACGATGTCCTCATCGCTACTGACCCTGACCGCGAAGGAGAGGCCATCGCTTGGCATATCCAGGAATCACTGGATGTGCCGCAAGAAAAGATCAAACGTATCGTCTTTAACGAGATTACCAAGCACGCCATTTTGAATGCCATTCAGCACAGTCGGGCGATCGATGCGCATTTGGTTGATGCCCAGCAAGCACGACGGATTTTGGACCGCCTGATCGGTTACAAATTGAGCCCTATTTTATCCAAAAAAATCCGCAAGGGCCTTAGCGCCGGGCGCGTACAGTCGGTAGCCCTGCGGCTCATCTGCGACCGCGAACGCGAGATCCAGGCGTTTGTGCCGGTGGAATACTGGTTGGTAGATGCGCTTGTGCATGGCGCGGGCACCGACCCATTCAAGGCCCGCTTGTTTGCCCAAAATGACGCAAAAAAGAAACTAGAGATCGGCGATGAAGCGAGTGCGGCCCAGATCAAAAAGGCACTCGAATCCGCGAGTTATGCCGTCGATGAGGTTAAAAACAGCGTCAGCAAGCGGTCCCCGCAGCCGCCGTTTATTACCTCCACGTTGCAACAGGCAGCCTCCAGCCGGTTCAACTGGACGACAAAAAAGACCATGATGGTGGCCCAACAGCTCTATGAAGGGGTGGCGGTCGACGGAGGCCACGTGGGACTCATCACCTATATGAGAAC
>CAYINU010000057.1:0-13396 GCA_964364855.1 uncultured Candidatus Marinamargulisbacteria bacterium
GCGAAATCGTGATTATCGGAATCTGTATCCTCATCTTCGTCAAGCCCGAGGAATTTCCGCAATTGGTTCGCACGGCCGCCAAATGGTACGGTCAGTTTCTGCGTTACAGCGCACGTGTGCGGTACGAAATCGAGGAGTGGGATTTGATGGAGCTCAAAAAAATGGACGCCAATGCGGTCTCGCGGACGCCCCCACTTGACTCCACCGAACCCAAGCATCCCTCCTTGCCTTCTCAGGACAGATGACCATCCGAATAACGCATGTTAAAGTGGGAGCCTTTAGAGGAGGTTAGTTATGATCGGATCTACCGAACTCATTGTCATTGTGCTTGTTGTCTTTGTCTTATTTGGCGCAAGCGCCATTCCGCGATTTGCCAAATCACTCGGCCAAGCCAAGTCCTCGTTTGAAAAGGGGCTCCGCGACGGCATGGAAGACGGCAAAAAGGACCACAAGTCCGACACTGAAAGCAAAAAAGAAAACTAGGGCGCCATTTGATAGATGCAAGGCAAGTGGCAGCAAAAAAAGCAGATGCAAATGAGGACATGCCCTAGAGCAGTTCGCGCAATACTGCCGCAGCCACAGCGGTGACAGGTTGGTCGCGCAGGGAGGCAACGGCGTCAGACCCGTCACGCAAGATCTCCACCGAACGCCGGGCTTTCCCGATGGTGGCGCTGCTGTTGACCACGATGGCGTGTAGCCCCTTTCGGGCCAGTTTTTCCCGACCCACACGAATGGGATCTTGGTCTTCCAAACAAAATCCAATGCGTCTGGCAGATGGAAATTGCACGCCCATCTCGACAACCAGATCAAGCGTCGGCTGAACCGGAATCGCAGTCAAGCTGCCGCGCTTACTCTTTTGCTCCGAGGCTTTGGCGGTAAAATCCGACACTGCAGCAGCCATGACCAGCGCATCTGCACCCGGCATGGTCCGAACCAGGGCGGCCTGCATTTGCGCCACCGTCTGGACGCATTCCACAGAATCAAATGCGGGATTGGATAAGGGTAACACCGTAGAGACGAGGCGCACCGTTGCCCCCGCGAAGGCGGCCAAATGGGCAATAGTATGGCCCAATTGGCCAGTAGACCGATTGGTGATCACCCGGACCGGATCTAAAGGCTCCACTGTTCCTCCGGCCGTCACCACCACGGTTTTGCCAGTCAGATCGGGTAGATCCGACCCCACTGCCTGCACGCGCAATGCGATCAGCTCAGGCTCCACCATACGTCCAGGACCCACATCCTCACACGCGAGTACGCCCACATCAGGGCCTAAAATAGACACTCCCCACATTCTAAGCAGGGACAAGTGAGCCTGAATAACAGGCGCCTCCAACATCTCCGTATGCATCGCTGGCACCACAATACGCGGCCCCTGAAAAGTCAAAAATGTCGCACTGACCAGATCATCAGCCAAGCCACATGCAAATTTTGAAATGCTGTTGGCCGTTGCGGGTGCAATCACCATGACATCGTGATTGCGAGTCAGACTCAGATGGGGAATGGTGCCATCCGTAGGAACAACTTGATCCAGGACAGGTGATCCAGACAAGGCACCCATCACGGCCGCACTCACAAACTGATGAGCGGATGCGGTAAATATGACGGAAACCGAATGGCCTTGGCCCGTCAATAGACGCACCAAGGCCGGTGTCTTGTATGCCGCTATTCCACCCGTAACGGCCAACAGGACCTTCATGGGGGATTAGGCAGCCAAAGATCGGGATTTGGATTTCGGTTTTTCTTTTTTGGCTTCGGCTTCTTCGGGCTCAGCAGCCTTAACATCGGTAAAATGACTCATTTCCTCGATGAGTTCTTGATCTTCGTCCACTTTATCTTTTAATGAGACGTTGATTTTGCCTTGCGCAATCTCTTCGAGGGCAACATCGATAGGCAATAGATTTTCCAAATCTGCCACCTCAACCAGGGGTCTGGCCCCTTCTTTGAGCTGCCGAGCCCGCTTGGCAACGGCCACGGAAAGCAAGAAACGATTGGGAACTTTATTGAGTACCTCAGTCAGTTTCATCTCCTGTTTTGGGGTAACCTTGATGTCTTTCTTAGCCATTTCTTAACTCCTTAATCACTCGCGTTAGCCAATCATATCTTGCTTGGAGCGCCGGATGATATCCAACACGTCTTCCACCGCCTGATCGACGTCCGAATTGACTACAATATAATTGTATTTCCCAATCTCTTCCAGCTCCCGTCCTGCAACCAGCAGTCTTTTCTGGATGGTTTCCTCCGAATCGGTAGCCCTGTTTTTGAGACGATGGGCCAGATCTTCAAGCCGCGGGGGAGCCACAAAAATGCACAGCAATTGATCCAATGCTTCGCGGATTTTTTGAGCGCCTTGGATATCGATTTCGATCATGACATCTTGGCCGGCATCGATATAGGGTACAACTTCACTTTTTAAGGTGCCATACCGGTTGGAATGGACCCAACAACACTCCAAAAACTCCCCGGCTTTCTCCCGGCGGTCAAACTCCTCTGTACTTAAGAAAAAATAATCTTTGCCATCTGCCTCACCGGGGCGGGGTGAGCGCGTCGTCGCAGAAACAGCCAAATGAATACCCGACCCCCGGCGCACCACTTCTTTGATGATGGTACCCTTCCCCACACCGGATGGCCCCGAAATCACAATCACAAACCCGCGTCGGGTCGTCATGGGGGAGTCTTACCCGCCAGCATCCACAACACATGTACTTTAATCATAGAGTCATATTCTACTCCCGAACGAATTGAGGCAAGACCCACAGAGACGGAGAGGCATAGACTGGGAGAAACTGGAGTTGCACGGCAGCGACCGCGAAGCGTAATCCAAATAAAGGCCCCAAAAAAAGTGAGTCTACTTTTTTGGGGTGAACGATGGGGCTCGAACCCACGACAACCTGAACCACAATCAGGGGCTCTACCAACTGAGCTACGTCCACCACAACGCCGTTATCTTAACGGATTTTAGACCGGAAATAAAGATTACCGGATTACGGTAATCCGACCCCGCTTCAATTCGGACCCATTGGTGATGATGTACAGATACACCCCGGACGCCACCGGCCGGCCCGCATCGTTATTGCCATCCCAAATCCACGTAGCCCCCGACGATACGCCATGGCGCACCAGCCGTCCGGAAATCGTATAGATTTTAATATCAGATTGATCCATCACGTTATCAAACTGGATGCCGGTTTCATCCCCGTTATTCGGGTCATTGTCGGAAGGGTTCCAGGGGTTTGGATACACCCTTACCTGAGCCAAACTGGTGGCGACGGGACGATATTCGGCCAAGGCCCACAGGCCACCCTGGGGCACGGTCACGATGAGGTAACGGCTATTTTTGACCCGCTCAAAGGGCACATCCAAACGCCCCCATTGCTGTTGAAGCGGATCCCACAACACGGGCACCAGGGCACTAGGCTCGACTTTGACGGAATCAGGGAAGGCAAAAACCATCTGCACGTTGGCACGGGTGAGATCCAGATCGGGCAAGATCGTTCCCATTTTGTCTTTGCCATATAACCTGAACATGGTACGTCGTAACGGCTCGGGGAAGTTGAGGTCTCCCTCCGGTTTTTCGAACGCGTTTTGCAGGCTTTCCGGCGTTATCGCCAAGGCCGATAGCCCCTGTGGCCTTCCGCTAGTCAAATCTACCCAGTCGGTATAGAGCCGATCCACCGATGAAGGCAGCAGACCATGAGACAGCACCAAATCCGCAATCACATCCCAATCCGCCGCATCCAGCGCCGCCGTATCGTAGGTGCGGACATAGACATTAAATAGGTCGTCGATGGCCCGAATGGTAAAGGTGGAGGTGTCATAGTCATAATTGGAATTCGAGTACAGCCACGTTGTGCTATTCACGGTTGAAACATTGGTGGTGCTAAAGGCGTCACTATTCACCCGAGCCGACAATGTCAGACTGCGGGTCGGTTCCCCTGCAGCGGGGTTGAACGTAAAGAACAAAGTCAACGTGCGGCCGGGCTTATTGATCATTTTGGCCGAAATATTGACTGTAGGGGGCGTAGAAATGCGGTTGAGCGTTACATTTTGTGTTCCGGTATTGCCGGCTATATCCACCAGAACCAAATTCAGCGTATTGATCCCTTCGTTGAGCGCAGAGGCCGTCACAGACAAATCGACCAATTGATTAGCCGATACACTGCCATTCAGGAGCGTGGTTCCGCCTAACTTTAACGCATAACTGGCGATATTCCGCAGCGAGGACCAATGCACTCCGCCATGCGACAACCGTTGCTGTTCGCTTTCAGATAAAGCGGATAAGTTTTCGATCAGGTTCACCCGATCCGGCGTAACCGTCACCGATGCCGTGGGACTCCCCACCAAGAATTGCACATTCACGGTAACTTTGGACGACGCAACGGCACGGGGATTTTGGGCTGTAACAAAACCAGAAGGCTCATCAGCCGTAATCGTGAAGGCAAAAGTGGTTTCATTTGACGAGGCCACCTGCATGACGTTGTTGCCATTGTGTTCGTACCAAATGGAGGTATTGATGTCTTTGGTACCCGTAATCTCAAACGTATCCGCAGAAGAAATAGCCTGGTAAATCCCATTTGAATCCCGAGTCATATTGGTATTGGTAATAGTGGGGGGATTGGTCAAAGTGAAATTCTCTACATCCAGCAGATAGAATCGAATTCCATTCGAATAGAACGAATACCGTGTGCGGCCCAACGGATATTGCGCAAAATAGGACCATTGGCTAAAGCCATCCGGTGTCGCTACTTGTTCAGCCATGACGGTGATGGTCCCGTTTGGCGCCTGGTTGGTTACTTCGACAAAAATACTGGCCGTGGGTAGTTTGGTACCGAAAAAGACATTGAAGTTACCCGCAACAACATTATCGGTGACCCGAACGCTGTCGCTGGGCGTTACATTTTGCGTTCCGAAATTGCCCTCATCGATATCCACGCTATAGGTGCGGTACCAGCCCGAGTCTTGGAAATCCATCGCCCCATTGTCAAATTGATTGGCCGTATAGACGGTCCAATAGTAGAACCCATCTACGAACGTGGCATTTTGGGAAGTGACCGCATTGAAGGTGGGCAACCATCCCGAATCATAGTAAAAATCGTCGTCCGTGATCGAAATGGAAGGTGAGGGACTACCTGCCGTATCGACGCGCCAGACTTTGGCCCGGTAGTAAATCAAGTCGGTGTCGGTATCTGTCACCACCGACCACTGCAAGCTGATATTGCGGGTCGTAAATTGCGTGCCGTCAGCGGGAGAAAGCGGATTCGCCGTCGGGGGAACCGCATTCACGACAAAAGACGTCGTCACCGGCAAACCGATATTGCCGGTCGCAAAAATATCCCGCGGGCGTACTTCGAAGGTGATGGTGGCGCCTTGCAGGGCGGAATCATTGAAACTCAGAACATCGATGTTGGATGTGGCATTGGATACGCTGCGAGTCGGCACCGCGTTCACCGACCACACGTAATTGTAAAATGGGGAGTTTTGCACAAAGTTAAGGGCCAGATTTGTGGAGGGGCGGTATTCATCCCCGACTGCCTCAAACGGATAGCCCACGTCGCTGTACCCTTCGGCTGTAATCGTGATCGTATCCGAATAACGCACTTTACGCTGCGGTCCTAACACCCCAAACGCACTGGAAATCGAAATGCCGGACAGGGTCGGGATTTGGTTTACCGCGTTTAAAGTCACAATAATCGACTGGGTGGCCGAGCCACCGTCCGGATCCGAAATCGTGAACAAGACATTGGCCGTTCCCCACGCATGGGTGACCGGCGTAAGCGTGACCACTTTGGTCGGCTGGGTTACCGCAATGGTCAGGAAGTTAGTGGTGCTGGCCGCCGCGGTTAAGGTCATATCCACAACCGGAGTTTCGACATCGGAGAATGAGTTAAACAAATTCAGCGTAAAGGCCGGATCGTCTTCGTTGCCCGACAAGTTCGGAATAGGCGTGGTGATAACCGGCACATCATTAACCGAGTTCCACACCAGCGTTACGCTACGGGTCACAGATAATGGGTTTGGCACATAGGTCGGGAAGACCTGGCGAGGCACCTCGTCTGTGTCGGTAAGAACCACCGTAACATTGGTCGTGCCAAACTTATGCGCAACCGGCGTGAATAAGAACCGGTCTTGGGTCGGCGAGTAATTGAACGTCGACACAAAGGTCTGATCCACCGACGCTGTCACCACGGTCCAGATCAACTGGCTGGAATATGTCGGCTTTTGGTCCTCCATAAAGTTGTCATCTTTGTAATAAGTCAGGTTTTGGGTCGGTGTTAAAAAGAGCACCTCGTCCTCGGGTGCCGAGACAACGTCCGGATATTCGCTAGAAATAATGGGGGGATAATTGACCGGCCATACACGCACAATGACGCGCTGCCTAGAAATCAAAGCCGGTGGCGTTTGGGTATCCGCAACGTTGATCGTGATGGCCTCGTCGCCATACCAATAGCGTTCCGGAACCAAAATCAGCGGATGGCCCAAAGTCGCCGCGCCCACGCTGGCCGACACATGCACGTTTTGGCTGACGGTATATACCAAATCGGCGTAGTCATTATCCGGATCAAAGACAAAATTATCCAAAATAATTTCATTGTTGGTCGTATTTTCGTTCATTTTGACGTTGTAAATGTAGGTATTGCCGTCTTTTTGAAATTCGCTACCCACGATAACCGCTTTCCAGACCGGCACGTCATTTACCGCCGCAATGATCATTTCGACGTCGGTTGTCACGCTGTTCCCTGCTTGGTCATGCAAGCCCAATTGGATAAAGGCACGGTCCCCGGTTGCGGTATTGGCATGGGGCTCCAAAAACACCATCAACGTATCGTTATTTCCCGGTTCCATATAGGCCGCCTTGATGACAGGCGGGTTATCGGTATTGGGGTTGTTGGGCTCACCCGGAATGTAATTTCTGGCAACCCATATCAAATTGTTACCTGTGGAATAGGTATCCGATTTGTGCAGGGATAGGTTATACGTAAAGTCAATATCCTCCGTACCGTGAATTTCGGGAGGAATGGTATTAAACCCGACGATCTGAGGCGGGGTGTTGTCTACAAACACCGTATGCTCGGCATTGGTCGTCGTGTTACCCGCTTGGTCAGTTACAGTAATCCGGTAGATGTAGTACCCGGTGGCAATGTTGTCGTTGGCCTGGTTTTTACCATCCCACAGCACGGACAATGCCCCCCCACCCGCGCCGGTAATGGTGCGGATGGATACTTGTGGTCCTGGCGTGGGGACAAATTCCACAGACCAGGTAGCTGCATAGGGCGAGACAAAGGTAAATAGGACATTGGTCGTGTCTTTGATGCCAGGCGAAATAGCCGGGGAGAAGGGATCCACGCTGGTGCCAATATCGATGATGTCCGGCATCCCATCGTACACGATGGTGCTGCCCGCATTGAAAGTGGCAACATTGCCGGCTTGATCGACCAACACCAACTGCAGATCATACGTCCCATCATGCACATACTGGCCATTAAAATCCTTGCCGTCCCAAGTGACCGCTTTGATTCCTGCCGTACTGGTCAGTTCGGTGTAAGCCCGCATCACAGTCGATCCATCCAAAATGTTTAACCGCCACTCTCGGGGGTAGCTATCCACAACATTAAAGGTAACGCCCAACGTGTCATGCACACCCACCGACGTCGGATTGGTCGGGGAGATAATGGGGGGATAGATATTGATGGTATTGGCGACCGGATTTTCATTGTCCACCACCCAAGACTGCGGCGAGGTAAACCAAGGTCCCCACGCCAGTCCGTCTAATCCCCTGGCCAAAAACTGAACCGTGCCGGTAACCGCTATTTCAGCCACGGAGTTCCAGGTGGCATACAGGGGTTGATTGCCCCCACCCGCCCCAAAATAAGTCACCGCGGGATTGGGATTTAGGACGGCGTTCCGGCTAACCTGAAGCTGGATTTTTCGGGAATTAAACCCGGGATCAAAATTGACTTGCACCCGCACGTTTCGGGACACAAACGTCAACGTGCCATCGGTGACGGCTGGACTCAATACAATAGACCCAACAGTAATGGTTTCAATCCCAAAACCGCTCTGCACTGACCGGTCCGTAATAAACGAAATGCCGCCGGACGATTGTCCGACGGCTTGAAAACGTAGCTGGTAATTGCTGTTGGACGCCGGACTCCCCCCGGCATCAATGGAGTGGGTGCGAATAGCGCCAATGGCAACCCCGGTATAACTGGCTATTAGCAAAAAGAGAGCTGCCGTTATTCTTCGCATCCATCACCTTGCTTTTAAAGCATGACTCCCACACCAATCTTGTATGCACTCATTGCAAATGACATGGGTACATAAGCCACATCCATCTGCCACCGGTCAATACGCATCCCCACACCGAAAGCCCAATGATACAGATCTGGCTCGGATGTATACCCTGCACGCACATTTAACATGGGGAGAAGCGCATACTCCAGCCCGATCCCCACGGCCATGTCATCATCTGAGGGCCAAACCACGTCAGTGCTGATCCCCAGTGGACGGTCCCATACCGTAATACGGTGATAGACACCAACGCGCCCAGTATATGCCAGTGTATCGGATTGGCTAACGTGGGTCGACGCCCGAAGGGGGATGTTGATCACCGAGGCACCCACCCGCCAATCCGGCGCAAGGTCAGCCGCCAGCCCCACATCCATTCCCCAAGCTGTCGAGCGGTTGTTGTCGAGGGTCTCTTGGTAATAACGGACCCCCACCCCACCACTAATATCATTCATACGCAAGGCATACGCCCCCAAAACGGAGCTACCCACCGCAGAGAATAGCTCTCCCGTGCCATCCCGGTTCAACCATGTCGTCCGTGCCTGAGACCCAAAATCCACGCTGTGATAGGACAGCCCCACGACCCCCAAGGGCAAGGGCCAGGCCAGCTCAACTTTTTGCGTCTGGATTGACTCAACATAGGCCTGGGTTTGCAGCAGCAATTCGGGCGTGTCGAGCTGGGCAATACCGGCCGGATTGTATTCAAGCCCATTTAGAGAGGAATAGGCGGTAAGCGCGTATCCGAGAGATTCTGCTTTGGCCGACCCGGCGAGCTTGGAAAAATCCATGGCTTTGGTCCCCGCATATTCTGAGGCCAAGGCGGGGCTATACCCGACACCTGTGAGTGCAAGTCCGATTACCCCAATGATTGCCTTCCGACAAAAACGTGTAAACATAGGCCTTCCTCTAAGGTTCCCCCAGGCTACAGCCGCCCAAACGAATAGCCCATTTAAAAAGGGGAATAGTTGTCGTTTTGTGTTCACACTTTTATATCGTAAGGGTCGTGGTGATTCTTGTGTACACATGCTAGCATACGAGCAAAAGGAGTCCCAATGGAAATCCATACCAAGCCCTATAGTAAATTGGTAGAAAAACTGCTATCCGTTTACCGGGACAAGCTGGTCAGCATTTATTCGCTGGACCACCCCATGGCCAGGAAGGCCGACACCCCCGAGACTCTGCTCATAGTGGTTCAGTCTGTCACGTGTGAGGATCTAGAACAGCATCGTGAAACGCCGGGTATTGTCACCCAAGTGAAAATTTTTGAAATCAACGAACTGGCCACCGCAGCTGATGTATTTCCCATCGAGTTTCTGGAGCTCAAACGCCATCCCAGCCTGCTTTACGGAAAAGATGTTTTGCAAGATGTCCACGTCAACAGCACGCATTTGCGTCATGAATTGGAGTTTTGTTTGCGCGCTCTGGTACTCAAGTTGCGGGAGGGAGCAGTCGCTCCCAAAGCCGATTTGTCTGGGCTGGTTTTGGCGTCTTTTCCGGAGGTGTTGACCTATTTTAGCTATGTGCGCCACCTGCCCGGTCGTACCACAGCGGTGTCCGAAACGGAGACTTTGCGGGACGCGTGTCACATTTTGGAGTGCAACCCCGTGGTTTTTGAGCAAATACAGGCCGCATACGCCGGACAAAAGCTAACTCCTTATTTTGAGGGCTATCTTGCGGAGTTGACCCAGGCCATAGGCAAATTGGACACCCTGTGAAGCGCTTCCTAGCCAGCTTAGGTATTTGGGTACTGGCCACAGGCTGGGCCTGTGCATTTGTTGCGCCTCAGTCACAAGGATTTGTGACGGATGTGGCCCGCGTGCTAAATGACCAGGATAAAGCGGTCATTACGCAGCTAGCCGCGAGTTTGGAAAAACAAACCGGCATCGAAATGGCCGTGGTTACGGTGCCTGACCTGCACGGTGAGCCTGTTGAGGATGCAGCAGTGGCGCTGTTTGAGTCCTGGGGCATCGGCAAAAAAGACCAGGACAACGGCCTACTGATCTTGCTCAGTAAAAACGACCGCAAGATCCGTGTAGAAGTGGGATACGGGCTAGAAGGTATTTTGCCGGACGGAAAAGTCGGTCGGATCATCGATGACTACGCCCTTCCCGCCTTCCGCCAGGGCCAGTATGGCCAAGGGCTGACCAACCTGAGCCTGGCCTTGGCGGACACTCTTGCTAAAGCATATAAGGTTGAATTACCCTATCAATCGCCACAACAACCCACACCCCAGTTGGACAAGCGGGTGGAGTGGATCATGACCGTGCTGTTGTTTGTCATTTTCTTGGGTCTGTTTGGTACTCGCGGCGGAAGACGATTGCTCCCCTGGCTGTTACTGGGGACGTTACTTGGCGGATCGCACCGCAGGCACCACAACGATTTCGGAGGATTTGGCGGCGGGGGGTTTGGTGGATTCGGAGGGGGCATGTCCGGTGGCGGCGGTGCCGGCCGAGGATGGTAACAACAATGAGAATGAGGAGGAAACTATGAAATCAGGACCTAATTGGCTAAAAATAATCGGAATCGGACTACTCGTAGTGGTGATCGGTGGTTTTTTCTGGTACCAGTCGACACGAAACCGGCTAATCACGTTGCAGGAATCCACCTCGTCAGCATGGGCCCAAGTGGAAACCCAGCTTCAACGCCGATACGACCTTATTCCGAACTTGGTGAATTCCGTCAAAGGATACGCCAGGCACGAAAAAAGCATTTTCGAAAATATTGCCGCCGCGAGGGCTCGTCTGGCCGGGGCCGGTACGGTATCCCAAAAAATTGCGGCGTCTAACCAAATGGAATCCGCGCTAGCCCGCCTGCTGGTAGTTGTCGAAAATTACCCCAATTTAAAAGCAGACCAAAATTTTCGCCAATTGATGGATGAATTGGCCGGTACCGAAAATCGGATCGGTGTGGCACGCAAACGCTTCAATGATCAGGTGCAGTTGTTTAACCAAACCATTCGTCAGTTCCCGTATTATATTGTGGCGAAGCGCCTAACTCTAAAAGCCATGCCGTATTTCGAGAGCGAAAAAGCCGCACAAACCGCTCCTCAAGTTTCATTTGAATAAAGCCGTACACGTCGGTTTTGTGGGCATGGGCAAAATGGGTAGCGCCCTGGCTGCCCGTGCCCAGGCCGACATTGTGTTTACTGATATCCGACCTGATGTCACGGTCACGATTGGCGATAAAACGGTAACGGCCGTACCGATTTCCACCTTGCTGGGGGAATCGGATGTCGTCATTTTTGCAGTTAAGCCTCAGCAAATTCAAGCGGTGTTAGACACCATTTGGCACCAAGACATCTCTCGCGTGAAGCTGTGGATATCCATCCTGGCCGGCGTGCCACTGGCCAAATTTCAAGCCATATTGGGTGCAGATGTGCCGATGGTCAGGGCCATGCCCAATACCCCGGCAATGGTCGGCCAGGGTATGACGGCCTTGGCCTTTGCCACCGCCGTGACACCCCACTGGCGTGAGTGGGCAACGGGGTTTTTCTCAGGGGTGGGGAAGGTTGTTACCGTGGACGAAAAAGACCTGAATGCCGTGACCGCGCTTAGCGGGAGCGGGCCTGCCTTTTTTTACAAAATGGCCGATGCCATGGCCAAGGCAGGACAGACATTGGGGTTGTCCTATGACCAATCCTTGGCCTTGGTATCTCAGACCCTGGTGGGTGCGGGGGAAATGCTACAACACTTCGGCGATCCCACGCAGCTGGCTGAAAATGTGACGTCTCCGGGGGGGACAACTGCTGCAGGCCTGGCCCAATACGACCGTGTGGATCTGGCTCGTCAGCTACAGTCCATCGTCAAGGTTACCTATGAACGGGCGGTAGCACTGGAAAAGGAGGTATAAATGTCTGTATATGTGGTAATTGACCTGGTTTTCAAGATTATTTATTTCGCCATTTTGGCCCGGGTCGTGCTGTCTTGGATTCCCCATGATCGGTATCACCCCGCCGTCCAATTTATCGAACGGGCGACGGACCCTTTTTTGCGTCCGTTTCAACGGTTGATTCCGCCCGAAAAATTGGGTGGAATCGATATTTCGCCACTGATCGCCTTCATCGTCTTGTCATTTGTCGAAAAACTGATATTAACCTATCTGGTTTAAAATGGGCGCTGCCTGCCGTTTGTTGGCCATCGAAACCTCTTGTGATGAGACCGCGATCGCTGCGCTGACAGACGAAACCGGCAGCTTGACCCTACGCGGCCAACGTTTGGCCTCTCAGATCAAAAAACACCGCGCCTATGGCGGTGTCGTCCCAGAAGTGGCTGCCCGCGCCCATGTGGAAGTGATTCACAACTTGCTCGATGGCGTTCTCGCCGACGCGGGGTGGCAGCTGGAAGATCTTACCGCAGTCGCGGTGACACAGGGCCCTGGATTGGAAGGCGCACTGCTGGTCGGGAATGCCGTGGCCAAAACCCTGTGTGCCTTGCAAGGTATCCCTCTGATTGGCGTCCACCATATTTGGGGCCATATTTATTCGACATTCCTGGCCGAACCGAACTTGGATTTCCCATTTGTGGCGCTAGTTGTGTCGGGCGGACATACCCAATTGATAAAAGTGGACGGCCATTTTCAGATGATGGTGCTGGGTGAAACCCGCGACGATGCCGTCGGGGAAGCCTATGACAAGGTAGCCCGATGCCTGAAGCTCCCCTATCCCGGTGGTCCCGAAATCGAAAAACAGGCCCTATCAGGTGACTCCTCGCGATTTGTTTTTTCTATCCCCATGAAGCCATCCCCCTATGAATTTAGTTTTTCAGGGCTCAAAACGGCCGTTGCCCAACAAGTCGCGGCGTTAGAAGCGCAGCGCCTCCCCATTCCGATTGCGGATCTGGCTGCCGGATTTCAGAACACCGTCATTGCGACTTTGACCCAAAAAGCCATTGGCGCGTGTCTGGCCACCCAAACACCGACATTGGTCGTCTGCGGCGGAGTCAGCGCCAACATGGCCATCCGGGACGCCTTGCAACGCGCATGCTTCCAAGAAAATATTCGGCTAATCGTTCCCCCGATGGCCTATTGCACAGACAACGCGGCCATGATTGGGGTCGCGGGCTATTATCAGCTCAATACCGTCGGCCCTTCTCCTCTCACAATACGGGTAAAGCCG
>CAYINU010000058.1:0-13121 GCA_964364855.1 uncultured Candidatus Marinamargulisbacteria bacterium
GAATCGGTTTGGTAGGCCGAACGGTTTGTTCGACTTCATATCGATAGGCCAAAATGGTGACATTTTTGGACACAAGCGTTTCATAAGGTTCACCCAGCGCCTGGATAACACGATCTTGATCGGGCACCCACTGCTTTTGAATCGGCTTGCTTTCCTTGGCAACCAAATTCGTCCCCTCGATCTGAGCATTCCCCATTGTTTCCAGCATATAAGGCACAAATTCGGGCGAAAATAAATTGGAAAACTGAACAGGATAATAGCAGCGTTCCAGAAGATTTTTCGTATTAAACTCTAAGGTAAAGCGAAGGTCTTTGCCTATCTCTGAGATGTGGTGTTTATCCTTATATACCTTTCTTTGGATATACTGCCACACGGTCTTACCGCCATCGTTTGAAACACTGCTGGGTCGGGTGTCATTGGAAAGCAGTAAGATGTCTTCAGGCATTAAAAGAGGCTTCAGGCCACGAATCGCGGGTCCGCCGGGTGATTTTTCAAAGACAAAGTGCTTATCGAGGCGCGTCAATTGCGATTTGAATTGGAAAAGACGAAATAGTGTGCATCCACTCAGAAACAATGCACAGACGCCTACGACCAGGCAAAGGCACAGCCCTATTCCAGATCTACCACGTAAAAACGGCTTCATTAACACACTCACTCAACAACCGACTGTCCTCTTTAGCCAGAAAACCAAGCGTATTCTAAGTAAGGGGTAGATAAGTTGTCAATTGAAAAAACAATAACGCTAAAATTTTATGGGTTAACTGATTCCGATCTTCCACACACCCTTCTCGCGAAAGGCAGGGAGGGTTTGGCGTCGGGCGGCATTCAGAAGGGCGGATACGTTTTTCTTTTTTTGGTGGGCATATTTGGCAAGAGGGACAATCTGCTGACCCTCCATATAGGCGATCCGTTTGTGAAGGGATTCTTTGACATTGGCCAACAAAAATTTTGAAAACGCTTTTGAATTGTCGTTTCTTTGATAGTCTGCCAAACACCGATAATAAAGCGCCTTGTCCTTATGACGAATGACCACTTGGGGATAGTCATGTTGGGACAACTGTTGATTGATCAACACCCGACCCATCCGGCCATTCCCGTCCACAAACGGATGGATGGTCTCAAACTCCAGATGAAATTGGGCAATTCTTTCGATGGGATGAATGCCATCATTGGACACATACCGGACCAATGCGGTGCTCAGCAACGAGATCACATGTTCGGGCAGCGGTGCAATATGGACGCCGACCCGAACCAGCTCTCCGGTCTGACGAAATCGACCTGCGATTTTTTCGTTGATGTTGGTGATCAGCATGCGATGGAGCAATAAAATGGTGTCCAAGCTGATGTCATCATTGTAATGCGTCTGGACATACTCAATCACGGTCGCCAGGTTTTTTGCTTCAAACACTTCCCTCAATCCAATGTTCCGAGAGATCTCCAGATCCAACAGAATCTTTTCCGTCTCTCGAAGAGTCAAAGTGGAGTTTTCGATGGCATTGGAGTTGTACACCCCTTCCGATAATTCCGCCTCATCAATGAGGTTCAGCAGTGCTTCCTTTTTGGGTTTTAAGCGATGGTACCTTTCCTTAAGGCCCAAAACAGATAGGCGTTCATTTTTAGTGAATATCATTCGCAAATGATATATGATTCACGATTTTTTGTCAATTTTAAGTGAATATTGCAAAAATACGATTGAAATTCACTCTGAATGGGGGAAGTTAAAATTGGCACAACACTGCCAATTTGTCTTGACATTTTAGCAATTGGGTACCAAAAATTAGGAAATGAAGCGATACCTTGAGCGCTACGTTGCCAAAGATGGTCAAAGAAAAACAATTTTTTTGACGGGTCCTCGCCAAACAGGGAAGACCACGTTGGCTAAGTGGGTATTACCCAATGCAACTTACCTAAACTACGACGTTGCGGATCATCGGCTGGTCATCGAAACACAAACCTGGCCTCACACCGCCGAGTCGATTATCTTTGACGAGCTTCACAAGAAAAATGCGTGGAAGCAGTTCCTAAAAGGATTGATTGACACAGCTCCCCGAAATACGCGCTATTTGGTCACGGGGAGCGCCAAGTTGGATGTGTTTCGCAAGGTAGGCGACTCGATGGCGGGCCGATTTATCAGCTATCGCGTGTTTCCCGTTGATCCTAAAGAGCTGTCCATGACCGGGTTTGAAGGAACACCACAGCAGTGGTTGGACCGTCTATTGGCGGTGAGTGGCTTTCCGGAGCCGTTTTTAGAAAATGACACCCGATTTTACCGTCAATGGCGGTTGGGTCATTTGGATGTCATTGTGAGGCAGGATTTGTTGGATCTCACGGGGATTTCGAAAATACGTGAGGTGGAGTTGCTCATCGAACTTTTGCGTCACAGAGTGGGATCACCGGTGTCTGCCCACTCGTTGGCACAAGACCTTGCGGTGAGTCCCCATACCGTTCGAAACTGGCTCGAGGTGCTGGAAGGGTTGTATGTGGTCTTTCGCGTGACACCCTATCACAAAAATGTGGCTCGAGCGATACAAAAGGAGCCTAAATTCTATTTTTATGATCCTGCCTATGTTCCGGAAGAAAATGTGGGGGCAAGGTTAGAGAATGTCGTTGCACTGAGCTTATTCAAATGGCTCAGCTTTAACGAGGATTATCACGGGATCAAATTTGATCTGCACTATCTTCGAAATCGAAACGGGGTCGAGATCGACTTTTTGGTCCTTAAGGACAGGTTGCCAACCCATCTCATTGAAGTCAAATCAAGAGATCCCCATTTGTCATCTGGGTTTAAAGTCTTTTCAGGTATATTTCCAAATGACATCGAAAAAATGCAAGTAGTGCACGGCCTCAAAACCCCGCGACAAGTGCCAACCGGTGAGCACATTTGTGACCTGGCGACCTGGCTGGCGGAGATGCCGGGGATTGTGGAAAGTGGCATAGCGACTTAGCCGTAGATATCTTTACGGTGCTTGATTGCGACGATCATCACTATTTGATGGGCAGGATCAATGCGATAGATGACTCTGTAGTCACCCACGCGCAATCGTCGATGTCCCTTAAAGCTGTATCGAAGGGGCTTCCCAAACCCGACCGGATCTACGGTGAGCCGTTCTTCAATGGCCGTTTTAATAGTACGTTTAGCGGTCGTTGGAAGTGCGGGGACGTCGTCTTGCGTAACGACATCTAAATACTTTATTTCAAACACACTATTTCCAAGTCTCCTCGTGAGAATAGACTTTTGATGTTTTTTTATCCCGGGAAGCGGCTATGGCAGACAGAGCGATATCTTCACGGCGCTCAAGGGCTTCTAAGATCAATTCTTTGGCAAAAGACGACAAAGATTTGTGTTCCTGTGCAGCGGCCTTGGTAAGCAGGCCAAGCATCCGGGGTTCAAATGTGACATTCAATCGCGGATTTTTGGTTGGCATATTTTTCCTCCCACTCATATATCGAATGAAAGTGTATCACTTTTGCATCAATTTGTTATGGTACTAATCACTCATTTCGCGCAAGGCGAGCCTGAATCACGGGACTATTTTTGTAGTCCCGGATAAGACCGATCATGGGGGGTCGAAAGGGAAGGATGTCATTTAAGGTCTCCAAGTTCACACCGCCGATCGCCACAAACGGCACACCCAGCTCCCCCGCCTTTCGGAGATAGTCAAACCCGATGGCCGCTCGGCCGGGTTTGGACGGGGTTTCCCAAATGGGACCCACACTGACGTAGTCGGCACCCTCTTCCGCCGCTATTTTCCCTTGCGCAAAGGTGTGGGTGGTCCGACCCAACAACCGGTGTGCGCCCAGAAGCTTACGCAATTCGGACAACGGAAGATCGTCTTGGCCCGTGTGTAGGCCATCGGCGTCCACCAACAGGGCAATATCGGCAAAATCATTCACGATAAACGGAACGCCGGCAGCCTTGGCCAGCGGAGCTATTGTTTTAGCCTTTTCCAGAATGGATGCCTTGTCCCCACTTTTGTCCCGTAATTGGATAAGGCTGACTTGCCATGCCAGGCCTTGTTTTAATACCTCAAGGTCGTCAGAAATCAGATACACCCCAGGGCGTATCACCGGCTTTTGGCTATACAAGACAATTTCTTTTTCCAGCTCATACAATGCGTAGCGGCACCGATTGAAGGTGGCGTTTCCCGTGTATTCCTCCAGCACCCGTAACGCTTGCCCAATCCGTTTAAAATTGGCGATTAAAAGATCATGGAGTCCCTGCCTTGCGGAAGGCAATTCATGGGCACGGGCGTCTTTTTCGGTATTTCGTTGTACCAGCCATTGCGAATCAAACGGCAAGGCCGTATCAATCTGGTGGCGGATTTGGCTCAAGCCTGCCGACCAGCCCCGATGACCGATCACAAAGCGACAATAGTCCTCAATCACCCGCAAGCCTTCCGCCGCACGGTTCAGATTGGCGTCAATGACAGCAGCCGCTTCATTCATAGCGCCTCCTATTATCGCAGCAAGCAGGCTGTACTACTAGGGCAGTACTTGCGAATATGCTACCCTTTCTTCTGATGAGAAGCGTTTTTTTAGAACGAAACACGGCCTTTACACCGCACATGCTGGATGCCGATTGGGGATTTCGCACCCATCAGATTCTCGGCGATCACATGACGGCATTTGTAGGACCAGAGTCGACTACAGAAAAAGCCGATTTACAACTGCATGTTGTAGTCCAACATTTCAATATCACCCCTTCCGAAGGCATTCATCGGCTGTATTTGCTGCAATACATTCTAAAAAGCTGGGTAGACCCCGCACTGGAGATTCAAAACGGCCAACTGACCTTTGCAGGGTTGACGCTCACCACGACGCAAATGCGCCATCATGCGCATTCGACCACGTTTCACGTCGGATTGTTTATAGACCCCGAACAACTCGGTAAGCCCAGCATCGGGTTGGATGAATTGGATGTCGCATGTAAGCCATTGGCCTTTGATGTGATGCATGCCTATAGGCATAATATCGCCGAAATCGTACGCACAACCACCACTTCGCTTTCCCCACAAGTCACACTCGCATGAGTTTGGTCGTCGTCGGCTTCTTTACATTTCTGATCCACCTGACCGAGGCACTCGCCTATTGCATGCGTCTCGCGGGATTGCGGACCCGTCAAATCGCCATTGCCTTGTCGTTTGTGACCAGCACACTGCTCATTTCTCGCCTATCCAATATGTTCCAAGCCCCACTGCTGGGCCAGATGGTTGACCAGACTGTGCAGATGGGAACCACGGCTGCACTGGATCAGTTGCATCTGGAGTTCCGGGTGCTTATTTTTTGTGGGTTTTTGGGCTCGGTGGTCGGAGCGTTTCTCACGCCGTCGATGGTGTTTTATTTTCAAAAGGCCATCAAGATCTTTTTGGTCAATGGATCGTTGTCTCGTACCGCCGCTCAGGTCTTTAAGCCGCGTGTTCTCAAAGCCATTGTGACCCACTTCCGTCTGCCCAGCTTGCAGGCGCTAAAAACCATTTCCCTCGGCTCTATTCCCCGCGGATTTTTGGTGCTTAACGTCGTGGTCACCTCTGTCTATACCATCGGGGTATTATGTGCCTTGGCCGCAGGGGCGATGTTGCCTGAATTGATGGCCACAGCCATTCAGCTGTCGGGCATTGTGAACGGGTTGGCCACGATTCTTTTCACCGTCTTTGTAGACCCTGCCGGGGCCCGCATTACCGATCAGGCCATCAATGGATTGCGTCCGGAAAACGATGTGCGCTCAGTGGTATTCTTTCTGCTGGCCGGCCGGATTTTGGGCACGGCGATTTTGGCTCAGCTACTCTTTGGTCCGTTTACCCTCTATATTGCCTGGGTCACCCAAGTTATCGCCCACGTTTTTTAACCCATGACACTCACGCCACAGACCTATCGCGAGCTGGTCCGAACGGTCAATCGACATGCGACCCTTTATTACACACAGGACAAGCCGGAAATCAGCGACGCCGAATATGATTTTTTGTATCGGCAGCTGCAGGCCTTTGAGTCCGAATTCCCGTTGTTAATCGACCCGCATTCTCCCACCCAACGCGTTGCCGATACGCCACTGGACCAATTTGAAAGTTTTACCCACCGCGTACGACTGGAATCCCTGGCCAATGCCTTTTCCGAAGAAGAAGTTCAGGCCTTTGTCGAACGTGTCCAAAAAGCCTTGCCCGACGAAGACGTCGTTTTCACGGTAGAACCCAAAATTGATGGATTGGCCATTGCGTTGCACTACGAAAACGGTATTTTCAAAGTCGGCGCAACCCGAGGTAACGGCACCATCGGAGAAAATGTGACCCAGAATCTCAAAACCGTTCGCAATTTGCCTTTGCAATTAAAGTCTCCTGCCACTATCGAAATCCGGGGCGAGGTTTTTATTCGAAAGTCCATTTTCGAGTCCTTCAAGGACCACTATGCCAACCCGAGAAACACGGCAGCCGGGGCATTGCGCAATTTGGATCCTCGGATCACAGCCAGTCGTCAGCTGTCCCTATTTGTCTACAACGCCGTGGCCGATGACCTGCCCATGACCACCCAGCATGCCCTGATGTCTTATCTCAAAAAGCTGGGATTGCCGACCATTCCGGATCAGGGATTGGCGCGTAACGTGAACGAAATCATGGCCGCATGTGAGGCCCTTCATGCGCGCCGCGAGCGCTATGATTGGGAGATTGATGGGGCCGTGATCAAGGTCAATGCGTTTTCCGCGCAAGCCGCCTTGGGCAGCACATCCAAATCGCCGCGCTGGGCATTGGCCTACAAATTCGAGGCAGAACAAGGCGTAACCCAATTGGAAGACATCGACATTCAAGTGGGCCGTACCGGTGTGCTGACACCCGTTGCCTTTCTGGCACCGGTCAAACTCTCCGGCGCCACCGTCAAACGCGCAACGCTGCATAACATGGACGACATCACCCGCAAAAATATCCGCATCGGTGATCAGGTGCTGGTACAACGGGCCGGGGATGTTATTCCTGAGGTCATCAAATCCGTACAGACTTTCCCCAACAGCCGGGCATTTCACATGCCCGCCCAATGCCCCGAGTGTGGTACAGCCGTGATCAAAGGCGATGTTCAAATCCGTTGCCCCAACTTCATGTGCCCTGCTCAGGTCAAAGGTCGGATTTTACATTTTGCAGGCCGAAATGCCATGGATATCGAGGGACTGGGCGAGATGTTGGTGGACCAACTTGTCGATACCGGGTTGGTAAAAAGATTGGGAGATTTGTACCGGTTGACGGTGGATCACGTCGCAGCACTGGAACGCATGGCAACCAAATCGGCTCAAAACCTCATCGACGCGCTGGAAAAAAGCAAAACCGTATCGTTGGATCGGTTTATTTACGCCCTAGGCATTCCCTTCGTAGGAGAACATACGGCCCAGATTTTGGCCACACAATTCGGTAGTTGGGACAAGCTGCTGGAAGCGAATTTGCAAACCCTCCTTGGCATCCACGAAATCGGAGAAAAAATTGCAGGCGCATTGGTCGACATTTTTTCTGATCCGCGATTCCACGAAGACACCGACGACCTACTATCGATGGGTATTACTCTGCTACCTCCCAAAGCGCCGGGGATTGGGCCACTGTCGGGCAAGACATTCCTGGTCACCGGGACACTGCCTACCCTCAAACGCCATGAGGCGGAGGCGCTGATCAAAACGCATGGCGGAAAACTCCTCTCCGCCGTCAGTAAAAACCTGGATTATCTGGTGGTGGGCGAGGCTGCAGGCTCTAAACTGGACAAGGCACAAAAGCTCATCCAAAAAGGTGAGCCGTTGAAATTGCTTTCTGAGGCCGAATTGCGCGCTCTACTAACCTAAGTACTCACCGTTATTAGGGCGTTGGATCACAATGTGGCTGTCTTGAAACCGGTCAAAAAGTTCGGAAATTTCATGTACTTTTTGACTTAGCTGAGTCAACTTTCCTGACATCAATTTATTTTCAATAAGCAGGTCAGACTCAATCCGCTTTATGCGTTCTTTAAGCAGCTCATATTGCGGTTGTGAGGCCATCGCATGGCGCATCTCGATAAAGGCACGCATGATTTTGATATTCACTTGTACGGCGATTTTACTTTTGAGAACTGAAGACAACATGGCGACACCTTGTTCAGTGAAGGCGTAAGGAGGACGACGCAATCCTTTTTTATCAGAATTGGATATTGCAAATTGCAATGTCCAATTTTTAAATTCCGCTTTACTGAGCTGAAACATGAAGTCTTTTGGAAAGCGGCTTTTATTTCGCTTCACTGCCAAATTCAGGTTTCCTGTTGTTACTTTGTATAGGACTGCCAAGTCCCTATCCAACATCACTTTTACACCCCGAATGGTATAAATTTTATCGCTGATATTCTGGATTGTGAGACTGGCTCTGGGCATTATATTAAAAAATAAAAATATAACGCAAAAAAGAAAAGGCCTTCGACTATCTGCCCTAGCTGCCACCAGGGATAAGCTAACGTCTAAACTTGACTTCCAACCAGTAAGTGACCAAAATGGTAACATACTGGTTATATTATGAGCATGAAATTAGAAAATCCTTATCCAGACCTCTTGCCCGAAATGGATTACCGTTATTTGGTCGACCACTTCGGGAACCACCATCATCCTCGCCGGGAAATCGGTAAACTCCTACGGCAAGGGCGTATTATTCGAGTAAAAAAGGGGCTTTATGTAGTAGCCGCCACGGCGGCATCATCTCGCCCCTATTCCAAAGAGATCATGGCCAATCTTATTTATGGACCGTCTTATATTTCCCTGGAGTATGCACTGTCCTGGTATGGATGGATTCCCGAACGGGTCGAACAAGTCGCCAGCATGACACCCAAACGCAATAAGCACTTTCACACGCCCATCGGCGATTTTGTTTACCACTACCTCGCAAGAGAAAAATATACCATTGGCATTAGTCAGGTCACAGTAAGAGACACGCATACTGCATTAATGGCGACACCGGAAAAAGCGCTGTCCGATCTTTTAGCAAGACAAGCGCTACTGACTTCCTTGAAAGAGTTGGAAAGTCATCTCTTTGAAAATCTTCGTATTAGCGAAGAGTGTCTTCTGACATGTCGAAAAACCCACTTGCATGACATTGCCCAGGTATACCGACATCCCAACATCAACCGCTTGTACCAATGGGTTCAATCCCGATGAATCCTGCTATTCAAACCATGCTTAAAAAATACACCCTTTCGGACACGCGTTCGTTGGAAAATGCCCTCAAGGAAATTATCCAAGAGATCGCCTTATTGGGATTGTGGCGCGCAAAATTTTTTGAGCATGCGGCCTTTTATGGTGGTACCGCGTTGCGTCTGATGTATGGCCTGGATCGTTTTTCGGAAGACCTGGATTTTACACTGGTAACACCCAACAACGCCTTTAACCTGGCACAGTATCATCAGGCAGTCAGAGAAGAGCTGCAAAGTTTTGACTTTTTGGTACGGATCACCGAGAAAGAAAACAAAAAAAACCCGCAAAATGCCACTATTCAATCCGCTTTCATTAAAGCAGATACGCTGATTCATGATCTGATTGTTGAGCTCGGTAAAGGCTGGAGAAGTCTGCCTCACAAAATTTTAAAAGTAAAATTTGAAGTAGACACGCAACCACCTCCTCATTTCTCAACAGAGACACATTATTTACTACAGCCTACTGAATTTTTTGTGCGCACCGTAGCCAAGCCTGATTTATTCGCAGGCAAATTGCATGCCTTGCTATGCCGAAAATGGCAAACCCGGGTTAAAGGGCGCGATTGGTATGATTGGGTCTGGTTTGTCAAAGAAGGCATCCCTGTGCATGTGTTACATTTGGAGTCCCGCATGAAACAAAGCGGACATCTTCAGCCTCATGACATTCTTACCAAAGACCTCCTGCAGGAGAAATTGCTGGAACGCATCGATCAGGTGCCCTTTGAGCGGATGCTAGACGATGTGCGCCCTTTCATCAAAGATCCACGCCGATTGGATATATGGTCAAAAGCCTTTTTTCGGACGTTGGTCGAAAAAATGGTTTTTAGCTAGGATGTCCAAAAAGCAGACTCACTTTGCGGAATTGAATTTTAATGCCAGTACCTTATTGAGTACATACACCCTTGGCGAAGTCCGCTAGGATTTCGGCATCTTTAGACACGGAGGTCTTGATATGAGTACTGCAGCCGACGAATTACGCTTACGTTTTTATTCACAAACCGATATCGAATTAGAAGTCGATAACGCCAAATGGAAACAGTACGCGCTTTGGCTGGAAAACCTAAAAACAACTGAACTCACGGATGAATTGGTTAAGATCAACCAACGATATGACCATGCTATTCAAAGTGCGACTAATATGCTGGAAGGAGCATACCAAGTTACCCCACGAAAAGAGGCTTAAAACCTCGAACCTTAGTCCAGAAATAAACTTAAAATTGAATTTATAACAAAAAATACGATCATATTGTCATTATAGATGTTTTTATGATATCTTCTTTTTAAAATGTTGCATTCATTTTCTGTTGAGAATTTTTACTGCTTTGCCGAGGAAGCCTTTGCGGACTTTGAAGTTCGTCAGGTGGAAAATCTCAGCAATCTTTATTGCATTTCCCCTGCCGGTACATACCTTTCTAAAATCGGCTGTGTTATTGGCTCAAATGCTTCCGGTAAGACAACCATCTTAAAGGGCCTTCCATTTCTAAAATGGCTTATCGTTGATGCATTTCTCTTCGACAAGTCTTTTCCTATTCCGGTTTTCCCCTTTTTTGCTGGTAGGAATAAAAAGTTACCGATTAAACTTTCTGTTTCTTTTGAGTTAGACAACACTCTTTATTCCTTGTTTCTAGAGCTTTTCCAAAACAAAATCTTTTCCGAAGAACTAAAAGTAAAATCAAAAACCAAAAAAAATTTCACACAGAAAACCCTTTATAAGAAGCAATGGATCAAGGAAGATAATCAATACGCAATCAAAGCAACAAAATTTAAGCTGCCCAAAGGATTAGACAAAGACTTATTGCAACGCAATAACGCTGCCTTGATAGGGATGGCGAAACATTTTGGCCATGATTTGAGTGAGAAAATTGTATCGTATTGGGAAAATATATATTCCAATGTTACCGAATCAGGTCGCAGCCAAGATACGATTTCTCCAAAGAACACCAACGTTTTGGATGAATCTTGGAAAACCTTCGATTTTTACTTAAATAACCCTAAATTAAAACAAGAGGCTGAGAAGTTGTTATCGAGGTTTGATATCGGTTTTGACAGTCTTTTCATCTTTAAGGAGCAAACCGAAGGTATCACTAAACTTAAAGTAGGTATTAACCACTATCTGGATGGACAGCTAACGACACTGTCATTGACCCATGCCTCTGAAGGAACAAAACAGTTACTATTCCTCCTTAAGCTCATACTCCAGGCGTTGGAAAGGGGGGGGGTAGTTGTACTGGATGAATTTGAATCTAGCCTACATCCTGATATCGCCTTGGCCCTTTTTCATTTATTTGTCAGTCCGGAAACCAATCCCAACAACGCGCAGTTGTTTTTTGGAACGCACAATCATCGTATTTTAGCTGATTTGGACAAATATCAAATTTTTATTGCTGAAAAAGGCAAAAATGGGCACGCGTCTCTTTTTAGGTTAGATGAATTGAATGTAAGGCCGGATGAAAACTACTATGCAAAATACATAGCAGGAGTGTACGGCGGAGTCCCCAACATTACTTAATGTCTCGCAGCAATCCAGAAAAGATAAAACCTCAATCAGCGCAAGAAGTTGCCTTGATATACTGCGAAGGCAAAAAAACCGAACAGGCCTTGCTAAAACGGTTTAGGACACTTTATTCAGTCAAAACCGGATTGTCTGCAAGAATTTATCCCGGGATTGGAGGCGCGCCTTTATCAATGGTCCAAAAGGCATTGAGAGTTCCTGGAGCTTTCAATCAGAGAGTCGTTTTTTGCGATGGGGATTCTGGCAGCTCAGAACTGAAAAAAGCTCAGGCTTTGGCGTCGAGCCAGAATGTTTTTTTAATTGTGAACAGGCCCTGTATTGAAGCCGTTATATTGGCAATTTTGTCGCCCCAAAAAGACAATTTCAGTAGCAAGAAAACCAAGGAGCTAAAAACCCTGCTCACCACCCTATTGAATGGGACAGATCTAGCGCTTTTTCTTCAAAAGAAGATGACAAGAAAGCAAATTGAAGCACAGCGGAAAACCATTTCATCTTTAAACGCCATTCTTAGCCTTTTGGAAAATCAAGGTAAGTAAGCTAAGTCGGGACCCACAAAAATTGTACAATATCGCTTAACAATTTCATCCGCTATCTGAATATAATTCGCCACTTCCGTGTCCCAATCCTTTCTTCTAAATTGCAGTTTTTCTTTTTCAAGGACGCGGCCATGATGCGCCATAATCATATGTCTTACATACGCCAAATTTGATGGCTGAAAATCTCGACATCTATCCCAATCCGACTTAATACGCGTCTTTAAAGACTTTTCCCCATTTAAAAGAGACATCCATGATTCCTCGTGGAGCATTGTTTGCATATTTTCCGAATACTTTTTATCAGCTTTAAAAAATTGATGAAAATGCGCTTTAACGTCTTTCTCCGCCATATCATCAATTCTATGTAGCACATTAGGTATAGAAATAACGTCTTTACGGTTGTCACCAAGCAACGCATTTAGCCCAACCATAATAAATGTGGAAAACCACCGAAAAATGTCTTCTTGCGCCTGCGGAGTATCAATATACTTTGCCGTACCAAAGGTTCTTTCTTTTCTTAACATCCTTTGATCCTCTAATATCATTGGATATTGCTTCCAATCCGTCCTAACTACACGTAGCGTATCTTGCAACATCAGAAGCTCTTTTTTTATAGCCTTAACGCTCATCTCCGCGCCCATTCCCCAAACGGCACGTAGTGGATCATGATACCCTTTTCTTTTACCGTCTTTTTTTCCGCCATTGTGATAATCCACCCTTCTTTTAGGTCCAACGCTTCGCAAGCAGCCGTTAGCCCTTTTACTTCTCTGGTGGCTGTCTTGGGATCGGACAAATCGTAGGCAACTTGAATGGCGGTCCACTGATTTTTTCGTTTGATGACAAAATCACATTCCACCGCCGCTTTGAAAAAGCAGATCTCATCCATCATTTCCATTTGG
>CAYINU010000059.1:0-12996 GCA_964364855.1 uncultured Candidatus Marinamargulisbacteria bacterium
GGCTGACCCCCGCGCAAGTCCTGGCCGAGAACAAGCTCTTTGCCACACTGGATCCAACCACCCGGCGGCTGCGCATTCCGGGGGGAGAGCCCTTGCTGTTAACGGACACGGTGGGGTTTATTCAGAAGCTGCCCCACCAGCTAGTGGACGCGTTTCGGGCAACCCTGGAAGAAGTCGAAGACGCGACCCTTATTTTGCACGTGGTCGATATTTCTCATCCCCGGTTTGTGGAGATGATGAAAACAGCTGATGCGCTGCTAAAAAGCCTGGATATCGGTGAAAAACAGCAACTCATTGTCTTTAATAAAGTGGATCGCCTGCGAGACCCTGTGTTTTTGAAAATGCTCCAAAAAACCTATCCGGACAGTATTGGGATATCCGCCGAATACCAATCAGACCTCACGCCGTTGTTTGATAAAATCAGCGAGATCCTCAATCGCACCCGTGAAGAAATGACCTTTCACATTCCCTATTCCCGAATGGACGTTGTACATCTCCTACATGAAAACGCCCAGATCCTCTCCGAAGATCATGCCGAACACATTACGCTGCAAGTCCGCATTCAAAAAACCATCGGCGAAAAAATGATGGGGATGCTGGGAAAAGGTAGCCATTAGTGGATTGCCTGACTGTGGGCTGCCGAATGATCAACTTTTTCTGCCAACCAAATTTTGATCAGCGCCGTACGGGCGACTCCGATACGGTTGGCCTCAAAATCAATCTGATTTAGGACATTTACAGGGATGTCCAAATTGATACGCCGATGTGGACGATTGATCTGAACAGAGTCTAGATCCAAAAATGGCGTTACATCCTCTCCCCGATCAAACATTTCATCGAACTTCGTTGCCGAAATTTTGTTTTTATTTCTGGATAAACTTTTCATACAAAGAAACCTCCTGACTTCGACTTCTCCTGCCCTCAAAATCTACACCGTGTTTTATCTAACCGCAACCAGCATGAGGACCGGTTTTAGAACAACGCAGAAACCGACTCACCAACACTTTGCAAATGGCGAACGGTCTTTGCGTCAGTGAAATCATCCATCGTCAGTTGGTCCGGATAATGTGTTCGCACATGGGTCTCCAATCGGTTCAAGAGAGTGTCGCTTGCCCAAAACGCGGGGTTGACGTCGTCTTGTTCGGCAGACGTGAGCCAGATGCGAAGGCGCAGACAGGCCGGGCCGCCCCCATTTTTCATGCTTTGGGTCAGATCGAGGGAGTGGATATGATCCACGCCACCATCGCGTTTGAGGCGATCCATCACCACGTCTGCCACCCCAACGGCCTGACGTGGTACTAACAGATGAACATCGCCTTGCCGGTCCGTCACAAATTGGGCATTAAACAGATAGCTTTTGACGGTATCAGAAAGGTCCAATTCCTGGTGCGAGACCTCCACCACGCGCAGGCTAATACCCGTACACTGGGCCCTGGTGTGCAGTTCTGACAATACGGCAGACTGGTCATCAAATGCGGCCTGATGAAGCACGAGTAGGGTTTCGTGGCTGGCGCAAATGACATCGTTGTGAAAAACGCCGCAGTCCACGGCCCCAGCCGTCTGCTTGGCCGCCATCCATTGGGTGTCATCCAAGCCCGTTTTTCCCACCATCCAGGCATGGGCCTCGGCAGACTGTCGTGGCCAATACCGGCGATGGACCGGCCTGCGGTCTAAACTTGAAAACCCATGCACTAACAAATGAAACCCCCGGCCTACGTTGCGATCAAACAGGCGGCACTGGTTGGCCGCCCCTTCGTCCGAGAAATAAGGAATCGGTCCGTGGTGCACAAAACGCGACCCTCGAAAAACGTCTCGCAAGACTTGGGTCGTTGCCTCGGCCTCGATCGCACGGTGCGGGTTCGCCATGAGATTGGCCGCAAAAAAATGGACTTTGCCATCCGCGGCATCGACTGACGGGATGACAGTAGCCGCATTGGCCGTCCACATAAAGGCCGACGACATCACCAGCGGTACCCACTGTGGAAAGCGGGTCGCAAATTCGGCATAGTCCTCGCCATCACAAGCACGGATCAGCGGCAAAAAAGGCCTTGGTTGCGGCGGCAGGATCAGCTGTTTCCCTGTCAGGTCGTATACCCAACGCATTTTGTGCAGCCCTTGCAAGGCGGCCTCCCGGGGGGACGACTCCTGGCCCAGCGCATGCTGCGAGGCCAAATTCCCGGCAGCCAATCCGCCAAAAAAGTGGCTCGGACCGACCAGCGTATCACAGTTAATTTCAATGGGAACGCCCATCAGACTTGTCGCCGCAGCGCACTCATTGGATAGGCACAATAGTCGGCCGCATAATAGGCAGCTGGCCGTAAATTTCCGCTGTGGCCAACGCCACCGAACGGGGCTTGGGAACTGGCACCTGTTGTTGGTGTATTGATGGCAATGACACCCGCACGAATGGCATCTGCAAACTGGTCTTGTTCGGCGGGGATATCAGACAAGCATCCAGCAGCCAAACCATAGCGCGTATCATTGGCCTTGCGAATCGCGTCGGAAAACGTGGAGACCCAATATACCCGCACCAACGGTCCAAATACTTCCTCGTCCGGATCCGGGATAAGCCCATCGGCTTCCAAAATGCCTGGCGTAATAAAGGCCCCGTGTGGGGTGGGTTGCTCGGCTTTTAATAGAGCCTTGGCACCGGTGGCAAGATAGGCTTCCTGGCGTGCCAGCACGTGATCGCGTGCCTGAACACACACCAACGGTCCCAAAAAAGGCGCGGGATTGGACAGTGGGTCTCCCCAGGTTAGTTGCCAACTATCCGCTACAAAGCTCGCAATTAAGTCCCGGTTTTCCGGTGTATTCACCGCGACAATACGCCGGATACAGGTACAGCGCTGTCCCGTCGATAAAAACGCCGATTGCCGCAAAACCGAGAGCGCATGCTCCGTGTCCGAGACGGTACCGATAACCATCGGATTATTGCCGCCCATCTCGAGCGCCAACATGCGTCCGGGAGTCTTTGCAAAGGTTGCCATCAAGCTTAACCCTACCTTTAAGCTTCCGGTAAACAACACTCCGTCCACTTCCGAATGGGCCGCAAGATATTCGCCAACATCCCGTCCCCCCAGCGCCACCTGAAAGACACCGGTCGGCAGTCCGGCCTGTTGCATCAACTCCCCTATCCGCACACCAATGGCTGGCGTCAGTTCGCTGGGCTTAAAAATCACCACATTCCCCGCCAACAGTGCCGGCACAAAATGACCGTTCGGCAAATGCAACGGAAAATTGAATGGGCCCATCACCACCACAACACCATGTGGCCGGTGAGTCACCTGCCCTACTGCACCCGGATGAGAGAAACCGAAATCCCGACACCGTTCGGCATAGGCCGCGATACTGATTTCGATTTTATTAATCGCCGACTGAATTTCGCCCATGGACTCGGGCATAGGCTTGCCCATTTCCAGGGTAATCAGGTGGGCCAATTCGGTGCGATGGGCCTCCAGGCATTTTGCATAACGCCTTAATGCATCGGCACGCACCGCAAATGGCTGGCGCCGCCAATGGCCAAAGGCCTGCCGGGCATCGATTAATTGCGCATCCAAGTCGCCGGGAAGAGACAGCCTCCCTTCCCAAACCGGCTCCAAAGTCACGGGGTTTAAGGACTGGATCATAATGGACATACCGCCACCTCTTCCCCCGGTGCAATGCCCAGAGCGGCTAGGGCCTCTGCACCGATCAACACCCTTCCCTTTTGAATCCGTACCGGGGCAACGGTCGCACGAAACTCAGACCGTTTGGTATTTGAGACCATCATCACAGCCACAGGCCGTTTTCCAGCGCCCATGGTGTCGGCGGGATATTGTTTGGTTTCCCGAATCGAGCGGATCTGCCAGCGTTTAGCGGACACACGGGGTCCACCATCAAACAAGTCATAGGTCTGACAAGGCTGGAATCCCTGGCGCAAAAGCAGTTGATAGGCGGGGACGGTATTCGGGTGTAATTGACCCAAATACCGCCGGACGTCCTCATGAGCCAAATCCAGGTAGACGCGCTTTACCGGCAACAATTCCCGCATAAAAGAGTGATCCACCGAAGCCAGCAGCTCTGCATGGCTAAAATCCAGGCCCACAAAGGGAAACCCCAAATGTTGCCAAAACGGACAGTAGCCATCCGCCTGGGAATAGCCGCGAAAATCAGCAATGACACGGTGACCTATGAGCGTCTTATGCACGGCCATAAACAAAAACCGAGAAAAGGACAAAAACCGCCCCAGTCCCTTATGACGATAGGTATTACTCAGGTATAACGTCATCATTTCCGTAGGACGGGAACGGGACACTTGACGTTTCAGAAAGGGAGCTTTTCGCGTCAAATCTAACGATTTGGAATACATGGTTTTCTCGCCGTAACAAAAGACATCGTCGGGAATACGGTCGCCTTTTCGGGTTTGCAACGCACAGGTCCCGGCAATAGCCCCTGTTTCGATGTCTTCTAAGACAAATAAAAACAAACAACCTTGCTTCAATTTTCCCTTGGCAAAAGACGTTTGGGCCAGCGCGATACGCTTTCGCAACAAGTCGTGGTCCTTGGGCAAACTCGTCAGGCCAGCTTTGGCTTCCAACGCCAGCTGATATATGCCCTCCAGATCCGCCTCGGTCACCGGTCGGATGCGAAAATTAGACAGTTTAGCGTATGGGCGATCAGCGTTTTTGGAAATCATGGAGTGTCCTTCGGATAAGGTCGAAAGCCAAATCGAGGCCTTTGAAATCGTGCTTCGATTATACGGTTTTCCGACTCAAAACGGAATCGATAAGCGAGACAAGCCGTGGTGTGCCATCGGTTACCCCCAAGTCCAGAATCGCCTGGCGAATCCGGTCACGCTTGTTAAACACCGTTTGCACTGCATCGGCCAATCGTTGAGGGGTCGCCTTTTCCTCGTCGATGACGGTACTCACGCCTTTTGCTTCGTAATACTGTGCATTTTCCACCTGATCCCCTCGGCTGACCCGTTTGGAAAGGGGGATCAGCACATGCGGCTTACCCACAGCCAGCAGTTCGTATACCGAGTTGGATCCGGCCCGTGAAACCACCACGTCCGCCGCGGCCAACAAATCCCCGAATTCGGCGTTGATAAATTCAAATTGGAAATAGTGGAGAAACTGCAGGGCGCTGTCCATCCCTCCTTTTCCGCACAGATGAACGACACCAAATTGCGTGGTCAACTCCGGCAAGGCCTCCCGCAGCAGACGATTCAAAAAAGCAGACCCCAAACTACCGCCCACAACCAACACAAGCGGCATGCCAATAGGAAGATGAAATTGCACCCTCGCTCTCGCAGCGTTTCCGTTAAGAATGCTGGATCGGATCGGTAACCCTGTCCACACGGCTTTCTCTGGCCAGAGCTCCCGGGTTTGTGGAAAGGTAACGGCAATCAAGCGACTAAACCTTGCGGATATTTTGGTGGTCAACCCTGCAGACAAGTCGGACTCATGACAGATCAGGGGAATACGCAACAGCCATGCCGCAATCACGGTGGGCAGCGCAACAAATCCGCCTTTGGAAAAGACCAGAGTCGGCCGTAACCGAAACAGCCAAAACACACTCGTCAATATGCCCAGAACCACCCAACCCATATCAGCCACGTTTTGCCAACTCAAATACCGTCGCAATTTGCCGGTAAACGTCGGAAAATACGGAAGGGCTTTTTCAGTAACCAGGGCTCGCTCGATGCCTCTGAAGGAACCGATATAGGCAAGCAAATAGCCGTTTCTGGTCAGGGTATCTGCCAGGACCAGATTGGGCCAAATATGACCTGCCGTTCCGCCACCTGTGAGAACGATTAAGGGTTTTTCTGCCATCCAGACATTGTAGCTCAGGTTCCGCAGACTCGAAAATGGCCGACCCTATCAAAATATGGTAAAGTCAACCCCTGCATTGGCAGGAATGCGGGAATGACCGTAGTGATTTTGGAATAACGAGTATATGGACATAAGAGGGGTGGCACCGATTGGGGCCCCCAGATCGAGCCGAGTTACTGCGAGCGAGACTCTGGGGAGCTGGAATCGGTGACAGGACCCCGATGGGGTAAATAAATTGAGTACGCAAAAAAAACGGGTGCTGGTGGGTATGAGCGGCGGGGTGGATTCCTCGGTGACGGCGGCCTTGCTCAAAAAGCAGGGCTACGATGTCATTGGCATTACGATGCAGCTCTTGCCCAAAGAAGAGCAACAACAATCCGCATGTTGTAATTTGCATGCCGTTTCGGATGCCAAACGCGTTGCCCATGCCTTGGGCATCCCCCACTACACGGTCAATCTGCGTGATCCGTTCAAAACCCACGTCATCGACCCTTTTTTGGCCCAATATCAAGCGGGATTCACGCCCAATCCCTGCGTGGAATGCAACCGGTATATCAAATTCGACGAGCTGTTCAAAATGGCGGCCGAGCTGGATGCCGACTATATCGCCACCGGACATTATGTGAAGGTCACCTACAGTCCGAAATCCGGAACTTACCGTCTCAAAAAGGCCGATGATACGCACAAAGATCAGTCTTATTTTTTGTATATGCTGACTTCGGATCAACTGCGCCGCATCAAATTTCCGTTGGCCCGACTGGAAAAACCGGCCGTTCGGGAATTGGCCCGGGGACTTCGGTTCGTCAATGCCGATAAATCGGATAGCCAAGAAATTTGCTTTGTCACCAGCAAAAACTATGCGGATTTCATCGAAGAAAGACTAACGGATGATCAAAAAAAAGCCGGTGATATCGTCCATCTGAATGGAACGGTGATGGGTCGTCATACCGGCATTCATCGGTACACCATCGGCCAACGCAAAGGATTGGGTATTGCCCATCCCGAACCGCTCTATGTCATCCGAATCGATGCCAAAACCAACACCGTCATTGTGGGTGAACAAGGCGCATTGCGCGTGAAAACCCTGTCGCTCGCTCGATTTGTCTTGTCCAATCCGAACGAACGCATCGTGGGTAAATCGTTCTCGATCAAAACACGATACCAAATGACGCCCATTTCTTGCAGAGTCACAGCCCATGACCACGACACCGCCGTTGTGGAACTCCTGACCACTCAGGAGTTCATTTCCCCAGGCCAATCCGGCGTGCTCTATGACCGGGATAGAGTCGTGGGTGGAGGCATTATCGTGTCGACCCAATGAAAGGCCGCGTCCGCTGCCCCCGTTGACAGATTCCGATCCGATACGCCAAAGAACACCGTGCGCCAGCACAGCGGATCACCTGCCCGGCCTGTCAGGCCCAGCTGGAAGTGACCTATCAGACACCGCTTAGCAATCTGTTTCGCAAAGATGGGAAAACCACCTTTTTAGAGCGATATAACGCGATGTCCAATCGGGTCAGAACACAATTGTTTGTTCTGGTTGTCAGTTTGGTCATGTGTGTCCTATTTTTAGTACTGGGCCTGCTGCTACCGGCCTGAAAGGACACGTTGCATGTTGGCATGGATCCAGCCGGCCATTATCGGCTTTATCGAAGGCGTCACCGAATTTATCCCCATTTCTTCAACCGGCCATATGATCTTGGCCGAACATTTCCTGCAATTTTCCATTGATCAATTCCCGACTTTTGCAATCGCCATCCAATTGGGAGCCATTTTGGCTGTCGCTACCGTCTATTGGACCTTTTTCAAAAAATGGCTTCGTCCCCGGCAGTGGCTGTCCAAAGAAAGCGGTCTGATTACCATCGCTTGTCTGCCTGCCCTGGCCCTGGGTTTTTTGGCGCATGATGTGATCAAGGGCTATCTTTTCGGGCCCATTACCGTGGCCGTGGGACTCTTGATAGGAGGGGTATTGATGGTGGGCGTGGACCGGGTATTTGCCAAACGCGGCGGCGTGACTAAACTGGAAAATATGTCTTATAAGCAAGCACTGTCCGTCGGACTGGTGCAATGCCTATCCCTATGGCCTGGATTCAGTCGCTCCGCCTCTTCGATGATGGGGGGCATTATCGCCGGGGTCAGTTACGAAACCTCCGCTAATTTTTCCTTTATCATCGCCTTGCCGATCATGGCCATTGCCGTCGCCTACGATTTGTCAAAATCCTGGAACACCCTCACCGCAGCCAATTTTCAGAATATCGCCATCGGGTTTATTGTAGCCTTTTTGGTGGCCACGTTGTCGATTGTGACGTTCTTGAGATTGCTCAAACGTTGGCACCTCGCACCGTTTGGCATTTACCGAGTGGCTCTGGCCATCGTTGTACTCTGGACAGTGTTTGGCTAAACTTGAGTCTGTGGTGGCGCAATGAATATGGTCTCGACCCAGTACTTCCAGGGCTTTGCTCCGCCTGATGCGTTGCAGTTGGAAAGTGGCCAGCAACTGGGTCCCATTCAAATTGCGTATGAGACGTATGGCCGGCTAAACGAAGACCGCTCCAACGCCATATTGGTCTGCCATGCCCTGTCCGGCGACGCCCATGCGGCCGGTATCCACGCCGACGACCCCCGTTATATGGGATGGTGGGATACCCTTATCGGACCCAGGAAAGCCCTGGATACGAACCGATATTACATCATTTGTTCCAACGTATTGGGCGGCTGCAAAGGATCAACGGGCCCCGGCACCCTTGACCCGCAAACCGGCACCCCATACGGACTGCGTTTTCCGGTTATTACCATCGGCGATATGGTGCGTGCGCAAAAAGCCCTCGTTGACCACCTGGGACTCTCGTCTTTAAAGCTGGTCATCGGAGGCTCGATGGGGGGAATGCAAGCCATGCAATGGGCCGTGTCCTACCCCGGGTTTGTCAAGGGATGCATGCCCATCGCAGCAACCGCCAGCCTGTCGACCCAAGCCCTGGCCTTTGACGCCGTGGGACGGCATGCCATCACGTCGGATCCGCATTGGAGCACGGGCAACTACTATGAAAAAACGACACCCGAAAAAGGATTGTCCATTGCCCGTATGATCGGCCACATTACCTACTTGTCCGACGAATCGATGACCATTAAATTCGGCCGAAAGCTACAGGAAAAAACCGACTACGGTTACGATTTCACCACCGATTTTCAGATCGAAAGTTACCTCAAATACCAAGGCGACAAATTCGTCAATCGGTTTGATGCCAATAGTTATTTATATCTCACAAAAGCCATCAGCTACTTTGATCTCGCCAAGCAATATGGCACATTGGAAAATGCCTTTGAAAACGTGACCAGCCGATTTCTGGTGGTGGCCATCGACTCCGATTGGCTCTATCCGCCTCGGCAAAGTAAAGATGTGGCCAAGGCCCTCATGCGCATCGGAAAGACGGTTAGTTATGCCGAGCTGCATTCGGCGTACGGACACGATGCTTTTTTGATCCCGAATCCTGAACTCGATGCCTTGGTTGAGAATTTTTTATATGCATTGGACTAATCATGGCCATTGACCAACGGTACTTCCGTAAAATCATTACGCTGGTCGCCCCCGGTAGTCGGGTGTTGGACTTGGGATGCGGAGATGGTCAGCTGCTGGAACTGCTCGCCAAAACCAAACAAGTCCAAGGATATGGCATCGAAATCGATTCGGAAGCCGTCGCGGCGTGCGTACGGCACGGCATTTCGGTTTTCCAGGGCAACATCGATGCGGGCTTAGCGGGAATTTCGGACCGGACCTATGACTATGTTATTTTGTCCCAGACCCTCCAGCAAGTCCGCAAGCCACAATACGTCCTTTCCGAAATGTTGCGCGTGGGTCGCCGGGCCATCGTGACATTTCCCAATTTTGCCAATTGGAAAAGTCGACTCCAAATCCTTTTCGGAAAGGCACCCAGCACCCGCAGCCTCCCCTATCAGTGGTACGACACCCCCAATATCCGCGTCATCACCATCGCGGACTTTAAAGCCATGTGCGCCAAAGAAGGCATCCGCATCGCCGCGGAAATCCCCGTGTTTCACCATCCCCTCTTTTTGGGCCGTGTTCCCCGCCGCTGGGGAAACTTGATTGCGGATGAGGCGATTTTTCTGCTAGAAAAAACCCCTACCCCTGCGTAGCTCCCGCCGCTGCTTCTGCCTGAGTATCTTGTAACAACCTATATACCCTCATCGCAGCGCTGGGTATGTCGTCCGCGGCAACAACTTTACTGAGACCCTGCATAAAACTCTGTTTTCGGGCACATGCTGGCCTTATGTAACGAGAAGGGGGAGGAAAAGTATCTCTTTCAAAAAAGGTGGCTAGGGCGTCTAAAACGGGCTCCGCGAATGGTTGAGACAGAACCGGTGTCAAACCATCAACAAGATTCTCAAATTGAGTTTGATCATCTGATGTAGCCTGGGCAAATCGAGCCCTTTCATCGAGCATAAAAGTCAGTACCTCTGCTACCTGACTGGAAATCGGTTTGGGACAGATCATCATGCGTGCAATATCCCCAATACACTCCCTAAAAAGCCTGGTTTCACCCTCTGGAAACGAGGGCGACTGAATCAGCTTAAAAAGCAGAGAAAACCCCTGGATTGCGAGAGGTTGGTGCTCCGAAAACGCATCCACCATGGTATACTGCTGGCCTTTCAAGATGTCGGAAAGCCGAAGTGCGAATTGCGGACGCTTCACGAGGTGGAGAGCAAAGTCAGGATGCTGCTGTACCACCCGCTCCAACACACGCATCGCAAGATCGAGAATCTCCCATGACGTATAGGCCATGAGCCCTACCAACACATCCACCGTCTGACATAGTGTCGAAATATCAGCCTTCGCTTCAACAAAATCATTGAATGCTTGAGATAGAACCTGTGTCAAACCATCAACAAGATTCTCAGATTGAGTTGGAGAATCTGGCGTAGCCTGGTATCGAGCCCTTTCATTGAACATGAAAGCCAGTACCTCTGCTACCTGAGTGGAAATATCCCCAACTTCTGGAGAGGTTGCTGAGACAACCACATCGTAAACAATGTTGCTCAAATCCGCCGTTCTGTCAGCAAAGCACTTCCGGAAAGAAGCATCCTTGGCTAGCAGATAAAGCATCGCTCTGCTGAGTTTCACCTTATCCTCGTCAGTTGCGTCAGATTTGCACTGTAATAGGCATGTAGCCACATTCAGAGCCCCCAACCGAGCCACCACGCAACGGAGCAGCGCTTGGTTTTTCTGCGAAACTAAGGTGAGTAAAAGCGGGGTCAAGTTAGCCAGCTGAGTGGGTCGCATAAAAAAATCGTGCCCCATTTCCTCCATATGCTGCTCAATGTCGGTCATGATTTGTATTGCAAGATCTCGTTCCTCGGAAGAAGCGCTTTCCCAGTCCCATACCAGCACATTGGAAAGTCCGCGACGGCATGTTCTTTCACAAGACCCCACAAAGTTACGGTCCTTTACCAAGGCCGCCATTACCTTCAATGCGGCCACTCTTGTTTCGCCATCCGGGCTCTCCGCCAGACTTATCAGCGCAGCTGAAAATCCCCTCTGCAGGCTCAATTGATCGCAAATCCACTGCTCTCTCACCAGCCCCGCAACGGCCTGAGCAAACAGGCGGCGCAGCTGGGCATTACCCCCTTTGAACATCTCAGAGCGAGAGAGACTGACCAACGACCCCATTACTCCATAATTGCGGTAAAGATCTTTGCAAAAAGTAGCGTTTCCCGCATGGGTTGCGATTTCCAGAAGCGCACCTTTTACGGCCTTAATCTCACCCGAATTCAACGCTTTTCCGATCTCCGGTAACGGCCGATAAGCAGGAATAGCAGTTATTTTTTTGGCAGTCATAAAGATTATCGGACATTAACAGATATCCGTTTCATCGCATAACAATTGAGCAATCCCCCTCTTTTCCCGTACAATAGTCACAACGTTGCGAAAAGTGAGGCAGAGATGACAACACGGACCCAGGCTGCCAATTGGAAAACGGCCAAAACGTGTACCGATATTTTGTACGAAAAAGCCGAGGGCATGGCCAAGATCACGATCAACCGGCCTCGCGTGCACAATGCCTTTCGGCCTCAAACCGTCCATCAAATGATGGACGCACTCCATGACGCCCGCATGGACAACCAGATCGGCGTGATTATTTTGACCGGCGCAGGCACCAAGGCCTTTTGCTCCGGCGGGGATCAGAAAATCCGCGGTCATGCCGGATACCGGGATGACGACGGGGTACACCACCTCAATGTATTGGAATTCCAACGCCAAATCCGCACCTGTCCCAAGCCTGTCATTGCCATGGTCTCAGGTTACGCGATCGGTGGCGGGCATGTCCTGCATATGGTGTGCGACCTGACGATCGCGGCAGACAACGCCATTTTCGGTCAAACCGGCCCCAAGGTTGGCTCGTTTGACGGGGGCTTTGGTGCCAGCTATATGGCCCGCATCATTGGTCAGAAAAAAGCCCGGGAGCTGTGGTTTTTGTGCCGTCAATATGACGCCCAACAGGCGTTAGAGATGGGCCTGGTCAACACCGTCGTGCCACTCGACCAATTGGAATCCGAAACCGTGCAATGGTGTAAAGAAATTCTGGAAAAATCTCCTCTGGCCATCCGATGCCTAAAAGCCGCCCTAAACGCCGATTGTGATGGCCAAACCGGCCTCCAAGAACTGGCTGGTAACGCCACCATGCTGTATTACATGAGCGAAGAAGGCCAAGAAGGCCGCGATGCCTTTGTGCAAAAGCGCAAGCCCAACTTCGGCAAATTCACCCGCCATCCCTGATGTCCAGTCTATCCATTTGGTTTCAGGCAGCTCGCCCCAAAACCCTATGGGTGAGCGTCGCCCCGGTGGTGATGGGCGGCGCTTTGGCCTATCGCCATACCTATACCATCGGATGGCCCGTTCTGGTCGCGTTACTCTGTGCCATACTGATCCAGATCGGTACTAACCTGGCCAACGATTATTTTGATTTCATTAAAGGTGGAGACACGCCTGCTCGACTGGGTCCCACACGCGCCACCCAGGCTGGCCTCATCAGCCCTACTGCCATGCGCAACGCTTTTGTCAGCTGTTTTGTATTGGCAGTGGTACTGGGCTTCAGCCTGGTCATTCGGGGTGGGTGGCCGATCGTGCTGGTCGGTGTGTTGTCCGTGGCCGCCGGGATTGCCTATACCG
>CAYINU010000060.1:0-10687 GCA_964364855.1 uncultured Candidatus Marinamargulisbacteria bacterium
ACTCCCTTCATGGCTTAATCTTACATCATTTGTTTTGAATGTCCACAGGACCTAGGCAACTGCCAAAAACTCGGCTGTGCGACCTGCTGCGACAGTAGCGCGTCTGGCCTAAGAATTTTCGTCCCAACGCTGATCAACGAATCCGTAAACCGCATCGTCCCAGGCCCCGTCGCATACACAATCCCATACCCCGGCTCCTGCGCCCCCGCCGCTTTACCCACCCGCTTCAAATCCCCGATGATCCGACCCGCACTCAGTGGCGCCACAATCTTAAACATGTCCTGACCCAGCGGGTTAATTGACATCTCGTCCGGCATCAGCTCTACTGATGCCTGGTTCCAAAACCGCGGTGGTGTGTCCACCCCCATATATCCCCACAACACATTCTTCTTGTTTTTCAGCTGGTTGATATCATAAATCAGCTCCAAAGCTTGTACAGACCCAATATATGGCCACATCACATTCACACTCCCATTCCACATGGGTCCCTTTAGACTGTTAGAAACTCCGGCCGCCGCATCCGAAAAGGATTGGCTTAGCCTTTGAATCTGCTCAGGCGTTACGCCGCCCCACATTAAAAACGGTGACAGAACTGAAAAATAGGCCAGCTCAGTTCCCTCCAACGGCGGTACAATAAAGACCGCTTTTTGAACGTCGTTTTGATAAAATCCCTCCTTGAAATATTTTCCCTGGGCCGCTAGCTCGTTACTGTAGATATATAACCGAGCTGCCATGTTTCCCATGCTGTGTGTGATCAAGATGAATTTTGTTGGGACTTCGGTGTCGGGGACTTGGGATGTGTTTTCATAAATAGGTTCATCATTTGGACCTTTGTTTCTATCACTACTCAAATACCACCCCTTAAAATCCTCCCGCGCCTGCTCGAGAAAACTCTATACAAACGCAGCTGGCAGTGTCCCACTTAATTCTGCACGCCCTGCTTTCCAATTTGGCAATTTTAGACAAAAAAAGACTCCTGCCTATTATTCATAAGGTTATGTATGTATTTGAAATATAAAATCTTTACGGCATTTAACATCTAGGTTATCTTGGTGTACTCATGAAGCACCACACGATAGCCCGACGTCACCAAAGACATTTATTAAATGCCCTAAAAGCAGCGCATTTCCATCCCCTTTACTGGGTAGTCTCGTTTATCCGTTGTAAATGGATAGCAAACTCTGCATTATTTATTCTAGATTTTAGATACAGATCGGGATGCTTTCGGCTGACCAACATAGGGTCCTTAAAAAAAGCCAGAGAAATCGCCACAGCCGCATTCATGGAAGTGCCAGCCTATAAAGAATATTGCGGCACTAAAATATGCCCGAAAGAATGGACTGCATTTCCTTTATCTGACAAAAAAAATTATATTTTAGCGTATCCGGATTCGCAAATCCTGGCCCCTAACGCCAGCGAAATGCACACCATTTTTCGCTCTTCCGGGGCAACTGGAAAGTCAGTGTATTGGCCCCAATTAAAAAGCGCGCATCGGCTTTCCAGTTGGGCTTTACAAATTTATCTAGAAAATACCTTTCAAATTCACCAAAAACGAACGTTGGCGATTGTTGGGCTTTCCTTAGGCAGCTGGGTCGGCGGAGACCAAATGTCTTCCATCTTAAAACAGTGTGCGCTCCAAACACCGTATTCTTTCTCAGTCTTTTCTCCAGGAAACCGACATGATGAAATACTTGAAATTGCCAAATCCAAATACTCCTGCGTGGATCAGCTGCTATTAATCGCATGCCCTTCGGCAATTGGAAATCTTAAGCAATTGGCAACATCCCAAGGAAAAGATTTGATCTTCGATAAATTTAAATATTTGGTTCTAGGCGAATCCTTTGCCGAAGAATTGCGTGTATCGTTATCGGGCAAAAGTCATCATCCTTGTATGTTTTCCATGTACGGTAGCGCAGATACGGGGCTTTTAGGGGTCGAATCCCAGGGCTCTGTTGCGCTTCGTCAACTGATATGCACCAGTCCCCACCTGCGTGCAGAGTTTGGTATCGAAAATGAAGTTCCGCTTTTTTTTCATAACTGTGCGCCTGAAGCCTTTTTGGAAGTTATCAACCACGAGCTATATGTTACGCGCTGGCAGGGTGTGCCTATCGTTCGATATAACCTACATGATCAGGTGCACCTGTTCGACTGGAAGTTACTACGTGAAATGGCGCTGCGTCTTTCAACCACCGATCCTCTCCAAAAAAGTTTGCAACGCAAGATTTTTTTTGGCTCCCCTTATCTGCCACCACTAATCGCTGTATATGGCCGCATGGACAAATGCCTAGTCCTATGTGGAACGAATATAACTGCTGGGATGCTGGAATTTGCAGTGCGTTCGTCGCAGCTGCAGCCTTACCTTACAGGACTCTTTAACGCGAAAATCCAATATGCCGACAACCGCCAATTTCTAGCATTGGATTTGGAGCTGCGCGAGGGACAAGCCCCAACAAGGGAGGTTGACCAAATTATTTATGCCTGCTTGGTTCAAAAGTTAGGCGAAACGCAACCGGAATTTGAGGAGGACTGGCGACACATCTACTCTCGATGGGGCACAGACCCAGAAGCGCGCATTATCCGCATCAATTATCTACAATGGCCAGCTTTGTCAGCCACGCTCACAACTAAAATCAAGCATTTGAGTATTTCATGAAAAGTAGCCGTTTTATACTTCCCTTTATAGATCATTCATTGTGGATAGCTGTATTTTGGGGTTTTGCAGAAGCTACACTCTTTTTTGTTGTCCCCGATGTCCTGATCTCATTTGTCGCATTATTTTCGTTCAAAAAGTCAACCCACTGCTTACTAAGCACAACAGCAGGCTCTCTATTGGGAGGTTTATTGGTATTCTCTCTGGCCACCGCCCACCCCAGCCAGTTAATTTCGACAATGAAAGCCATTCCATTTGTTAAGCAATCGATGTTCCGAAAAGTTGAAACCGACTACCAAACGTCTGGCGCATCTTCGATGCTCAAGGGCCCCTTATCGGGGATTCCCTATAAAATCTACGCAACCCTTGCCCCGAAATATATGAGCCCTGCTACGTTTTTATGTTTTAGTATCCCTGCCCGACTCGAACGGCTGGCATTAACGTGGTTGCTGTTTGGATTTTTTGGATTGCTTTTTCGCCAAAGCCTCCCTGTGTTTCGAGGTATTGGACATCTCACATACTGGATCATTGTGTACATATTGTATTGGTCTGCAATCTAGGAACAGGAAATGCGCAACTTTTCTCCTCTCGAATACCTATCGGTTGCATCAAGTTTTGTTCAAAATGGAATAGCTTTACGCCGCATGCCTTGGCGGCCAATAGAAGATATAAAAGAGTGGCAGTTTCAAAAACTTCGATCGCTGGTTTCATTTGCATATCAATACGTACCGTTTTATCACGACCTCTACTCTGAAGTGGGTTTTACCCCAAACGATCTCCAGAAATGGGAAGACTTCTACAGGCTGCCGATCGTAACTAAAGAACAAGTTATCGCCAATTACCCGCTAAAAACGATTGCCTCAAATAAAGTTGTTGAAAAGTTATTCATATCGCGAAGCAGCGGTTCTAGCGGTAAGGTATTAGATATTGCCTACGACCGCGAAGCGATGAACATATACGTGCTGGCTGGATTACGTCTTTACCAAATGGGATTCAACTATAGACCTTGGCATCGCCAACTTTATATTTACACCTCACCCTATCCTTTTCGTTCTTTCTTTGGGTTATACCCTCTCAAATTTGTCTCAACATTGACCCCGATTTCAATAATTATCCGAGAAATGAAACACTTTCAAGCTGACCTATTGGTTTGCTATCCCTCACACCTTCGTCAAATCATGGCACACATGACAGTCCAAGACAGATTGCAAATCCGCCCGCGAGTTATCTCCTTAAACTCGGAAATGTCTAGTCAGGCGGAACGAAACGAAATGGAGGTTTTTTTTGGATGTCCCGTTTTAGACGAATATTCTTCCGAAGAACTCACGAGGATTGCCGCCCAATGCCAAAATAAAAATTACCATGTTTTTGAGGACATCAATTATATCGAAAGCAACGACGGGATAATCCTAGGAACAAATTTGCATAATTTTGCCATGCCCATGATTCGATACAAACAGAACGACTTAGGAACGATCTCGGAAAAAACCTGTGAATGCGGAAGATCTTTTCGGATTTTAGAAAATTTTTTGGGCAGAAAAAATGATTGCTTCACCTTGCCGTCTGGCAAAGTTATCTCTTCTGGATTTCTTTTGGATGCGACTTATGGCATGCTGCTAACCCATAGAAATGCGGTACAAGAGTTTTGCTTGATACAGAAAAGCGAGGGGGACATTCAGCTTCAAATTGTCCCCAGCACGGAATGGAATGTGAATATTGAACAAAATATAGCCAGCAATTTCATGATTTTTTTCGCTGAGCCCCTTCACTTTAAGGTCCAGGTTGTAGAAACGTGTGAAAAAACTTTAACAGGAAAACGAAACCCAATCATCAGCTATGTAGGCAGGCAAAATGCATAGTACATATCAATTCAAACCTCGTTTCCAATCTGTTTTAAAGCCGGCGGTCAAAGTGTTGCACCACTATCACATTACGCCCAATAGTATAACGGTTTTCTCTATCGTCATGTCAGGAATCTTCTCTGCATGGATGGCGTTAATGCCAAATAAACCCTGTCCCTGGTTAATCCTCCCTCTGGCACTTTTTATTCGGATGGCACTTAATGCTATAGATGGGATGCTGGCCAGAGAGTTCTCCATGAAATCTAATCTAGGGTTGATTCTCAATGAGTTGGGGGACGTGGTCGCGGATGTTTTCTTTTTTTTTCCAATTTCGCTCATTGCCGGTGTTTTTTGGGAGCCTATCTTAATCGCTTGCGTATTAATCAGCTTAGCGGAAATGGCCGGGATATTGGGAATCTGTATGGGCAAAACACGTCGCTACGATGGGCCAATGGGGAAAAGTGATCGTGCGGTTTTTTTAGGTTGCCTGGGATTGTTGTTTGGGCTGGGCATCATCCATTCATCTGGAATAAATATTGCAATAATCGTTATTCTGCCTTTTCTTCTATTGACAATATTTAATCGCATCAAAGCCACCCTGGCACAAGCTCAGAATGCCAATTAGTCGTTCTCTTTGGATTCCGCTTGCGGGAATTTGGACACTACTAATTGCCGCGACCACCCTTGTTGCAATCTTGTCCCGATTCGGAGCTAAAAAAGATTTCGCCAACCTTATTGAGCGCACAAAAAGTTGGTGGGTTCTTCTCGCCATTTTTACCGGCGCTGTATTAGGCGGAAAAACGGCAACGATTATTCTTTTTGCGGGGATCAGCTTCATTGCCTTACGAGAATTTTTTCGGATGACTCCGATGCGAAAGTCAGATAGTCGGGTCTTGCTGTGGGGTTATGCCAGTGTTTTATTTCAATTCTATTGGACGGCCATCGGATGGTATGGGATGTTCATAGTCTTTATTCCGGTTTACGGCCTTTTGTTACTCTCATTTCGACTTATTCTTACCCAAGAAACAGAGGATTTTTTGAGAGCGGCCGGTTCTATATATTGGGGGCTCATGATTTGTGTCTATTCGATTAGTCACTTAGCCTATTTTTTTTCGCTGCCCCCTCTGCATGGAAGCGCATTAGCCGGGCCAAAGCTCCTGATATTTCTCGTCTTTTTGAGTCAGTTTAATGATGTATCGCAATATGCATGTGGCAAGTTGATAGGAAAACAAAAAGTCTTGCCGCTTATCAGTCCCAACAAAACCTGGGAGGGATTAATTGGCGGGATCTGCATAACTACCGCGGCCAGTCTCTGCCTTTCGCATTTTTTAACTCCGTTTAATTGGGTACAATCGCTATTCGCGGGCATTCTAATTGCGCTTACTGGTTTTTTAGGTGATGTGACTATCTCAGCCGTCAAACGTGATATGCGGATAAAGGATACAGGGTCGCTAATACCTGGCCATGGTGGTGTCCTAGACCGGATTGATAGCCTTACATTTTCCTCCCCCCTTTTTTTTCATCTCATTTATTATCTTTATTATTAAATTCAGCCTGTACTCAAAGAAATACTATACTGCCCCCAGTCAAGAAGCCTGAGATAAGGGGTCGCTCTTGTTCAAGGTCTTTTTCCAGTCGTCAAAGTGGTAACACCATATGACATAAACCCCTAGCGCTAAGGTAGTCCGTCTTTCCGCTAGCCAGCTTCGGAATGCAATCCACCCTTACAATATGCCTGGGCTTCATCAAAGGTGACAAATCACTTTCCAAAATGGCGCGGCGTACAGCTTCCGACTCAAGCGGTCCCGCGTATAGGAGCAGGATCATCTCTCCCTTTTTCGGATCTGCTGCGGTAAGGGCCGCGACATCAGACCCCGAAAATAAGGCAAGACACTCTTGCTCTACCTTTGCGAGGCTGACCATTTCGCCTCCAATTTTTGCAAATCGAGAGTATCGGTCTTCAATCGTCAGAAATTCATCTTGGTCAAGGAAGCCCTTGTCACCGGTTCGATACCACGTAACTCCATCTTGCTCGAACAGGGCAGCCCTTGTTTTCTCTGCATTATTCAAATAACCCTTCATCACCTGGACTCCGCCAATGAGAACATGTCCGGAGCAGCCGTTCGCAAGTTCCGCTTCCGTTTCTGGGTCCACGATTCGAAACATACATCCGGGCAATGCCAACCCTACGGTACGTTGCTTATTCCCTATCTGTATTCTGCCAGACTCGTCAACCACTTCGTCAGGCAAGTTGATGCTCGCAACTGGACTGGTTTCGGTAGCGCCATATCCTTCGTACACCACGATATTAAACCGGTCTTTAAGTTGCTGCCTCACATCCTCGGACAACTTCTCGGCGCCCGCCACCGCGAACCGAATCGTTTTCATCAATGCCGGATGAATTTTATGATTCCGAACATACAACCGTAAAAAGCTGGAGGTGCCAGGCAATATGGTTCCTTTGTGCCGGGCAATCATCTTGGCTATTCCGTAAGTATCAGTCGGATCTGGGCAGCAAATAACCGGTAAACCGGAGAAGAGGGGCATCATCGACGAGACCGTCAATCCAAAGGCATGAAATAAGGGCAACGCGTTGACCATGACATCTGTCTCCTGCATGCCAACGATCATGCTGACCTGCTTGATATTGCATAAAATATTTTGGTGAGTCAGTTCGACGCCTTTGGGAACGGATTCGCTGCCGCTGCTAAATAAAATGGCGGCCGTTTCAGTAATACCCCCGCTCCGGATATGCCAACGCAATATAAAATTGGGTAATAAGGTAAGAAGCCAAGCGCGTAGAAAATGCATCTTGTCGGAGACCAGGTCTTCCAAATAAAGGAGCTGTGTTTTCTCCAGAACGATCGAGACATCCATGCCCTTGCCTCTCAGCTTTTCGACAAAGCGCCGAGAGGTAATGATGCAGGAGGGATCAGCCTGCTCAACACATTGCGCAAGGCCCTGCTGACTCAGTGTGTAATTGAAATTAATTGACACACCTTTATGGATCCAAACCGCTAAGTTTGCCGCTATTCCCGCGAAGCTGGGGGGAAGTAGGATGCCGACACGCCTATTGACGGTCGTTTTTTTATTAAACTGGCTGGCAATACTTAAGCTGATGCAGAGCAGCTTGCCAAAAGAATAACTTTTGTTGTCATAGTCGATAACTGCAGTCCGCGATCGGCATTTTTTGGCCATTTCCAAAAAAGTAAACTGCAGCGACTTCAAATGCTGAGCATAGGCCTTCCATGTATGGATTGCCAGTTTCTCTACTGCCTTTTTGACTTCCAATGCAGTCGAAGAATTTGGCAGACTTTCTCCAAAAAAAACATACACATCTCTAAACCTCTTGATATGTTGGGCCTCGCGATTTTGCTTGGGGGCATGAGACAGCGTGCTCCCCCACAAACCATGAATATAAAAAGGAATAATTGGTGCAGGTGTGTTTTTTACTGCCAATTCAAATCCGCGCTGAAATTCAGAAAGCTGACCGGTCCGGGTCCAATGGCCTTCTGGAAAGATAGCCACTAGTTCTCCTTGATTTAAACAGTCCGTTATTTTTTGGATTGGTGCTTTGGCTTGTCCGGATGAAATTAATATCGCCCGATTTAACCGAAGAAAAATGGCAAAAAACCAATTGTCCAAGCCCTTTCGATGCGCAACAAATCGAATGGGGCGCGGGCAGGCACTTTGCAGAATCGCCCAATCGATGAGCGTCACATGGTTGCCAACTAAAAGCGCCCCTCCTTCTGAAGGAAGATGATCTATTCCTTCCACCAGGATTTTGTACCGCCGGGCAAACAATTTCATCATCAAAAACCTTGAGAACGAATAGGGCAGTTTCCACAACACGTAAATGAGGCATATCACCGCAACCCCAAATAAAAGGTGAAAAATCACTGTCGGCCTCACCTGACCAAAGGACAGAACGGTGGTCGTTAGCAGTGCCACAGTTATCACCAAATTCTGAACCAAGTTACTCGCGGCGGTAACCGTACTGACGCCTCCTTCGCCGGCGTTAAATTGGATGAGGGCATTAAGAGGGACAATGAAAAACCCACCAGCAAGCCCGAACAGAAAGAAAAAAATGGCAACTGCGGGAAGCGAGTAAAAAGCTGGAAATAAAAAAATACAACTTGCCATCGTCAGTACGGTGATCGGGATGTGCCCAATCTCAATATAATTTCGGGACATTCGTCCCGCGAAAAAAGAGCCCACGACGATCCCCAACCCTCCCAATGCCAATAGGCACTGCACCGCTGCGGCATTATTCACCGCCGCTGCTTCTTTTAGGTAGGCCCCGATATTCGCCATGACCACATGATTAATCCCCCAAAATAGCCCGAGCCCCACCGTACTCAGCCAAATAATTTCACTTCGCTTCACCACCTTCACCGGATTTTCAGCATACGAAGACAAAAGCGAGGTGGAATGATCAGGCCTGGGCAAGAAAATTGCAGTGGCCGCCTGAAGGACCGAAAGCAGTACTAAAACGCCACCAAAATCTACAATACCCTGAAGCGAAGAGGATATCGTGCTCAACTTGCCGGTCCGGCTTTCCAACGACACAGAAAACAGAAAAATGGCCAACATGGCCGCCACCAGAGTCACCGCACCGATATATCCATTGGCTTCGGCAAGATTCTGTTTGCCCAACCGCTCTCTTATATATTCATATAAAGCAGGGGAAAAGAGAGACGCCTGAAAAGACAGAACAAAGGTGAGTCCAAATGCAACCCAGAATTTCCCCGTGGCGTAAGAAAGCAAAATCATGAATGCAATAACCACAGAGGCAACCATGTTCCATCGGATGATCCGACGTGCCGAAAATTTCGTTGAAAGGTAACTGGAAGGCCAATAAGCCAACACAAATGGAAAAATAACCAGTAGACTGAGCACAGCGATCAACATAGCCTGCGCAGGCCCATTGAGATATTTGAAAACAAGGTTCTGGATCAATACCTTATGGCCAAGGTCAATGAAAGTATTGATAAAAACCAGCACCAATAATCGCTTAAGCCCTTTTATTTCCCAGATCGACTTAACTTCCATCTATATCCTTTGTTACCGTACGAGCATAGGTGGCCCAGTCACGATGGGCCTTCTTTCTCATCCTCATCCGTTTTGTCCGTTCTGATTCCACTGCCTTCTGCTCTCTAAAAATCAGGATGTCACCCCACTTTATTAAACGTTATGGTTTTGTGTCAATATGAGGCTTTTGACGGGGTTGGGCCAGCTGCAATGGCTCACGTCGTCGAGTGGCGAGTGACGACTGCGTTACTGTTCCGTGCCGTAGCTCGCATACTACCTCCTCTTAAGTTGCCTCCTCTGCAAGGTGAGCGGACGGTCACGCAAGGAGGATGCGAGGTGCAGGACACAATTGCTTTCATCGGAGATCAAGGTCCGAGGATGACAAAAAGGAGGCACTCAGTGCCGGCACGCCTGCCGAAGGGAGCATCAGGCTAGCTGGGCAAAAAGTCGGGTGCTATACTCAAATCGCTGTGAAAAACTTCGTCTGTATTTAGATGCGTCGGTCATCGGCGGTTGCCTGGACAAGGAATTTGATTGCGATTCCCTTAAGCTCCTTCATGAAATTCGGCAGGGGGAGCATATTGCGATTATCTCTTCTGTTACAGTAGCCGAAATCATGTTGCCAAAGCCGATATCTTGCTTAGCTGGAACTTCAAGCATATCGTGAACGTCAGAAAGATTATGCACTTTAACTCTGTCAATTTGTCCCAAGGTTACCCCTTGCTTGATATTCGAAATCCCTCGGAGGTGATTCATGAGTAAAAATACGTCCATAAATGCGGTAAAACTTCAACGCGATATCCGAAATGCTTTTTTTGATGAAAACCCTCGGCAAGATGTTGCAGAACTTGCGCGCCGCTTGGAAAAAATGGCGCTCTCCAATAAAAAATGGAGCGCATTCTTTAAATCAAGGCAAACCCTTAGGGCTACCTAACTCCCCTCCGCCGCCAACTCATTACTGTAGATATATAGCCGCGCCGCCCTGTTTCCCACACGGTGGATGAAAAGGACCCTTTCTTACCCCAAGTTATTCCCCACCACCCCATCCGAGCGCGACTTCGGGATGGCCAGGTTGTTCATTTGGGCCAGGGTATAGCCCGGGTATTGCCCCGTTTCGATGGCATGCACAAACGCCTCGCGGTCCATATTATCCCCCGTCACCGTG
>CAYINU010000060.1:10697-12726 GCA_964364855.1 uncultured Candidatus Marinamargulisbacteria bacterium
GTGTCCAAATACGTTTCGTTACGCCCCGTTTCTTCTTCTTGCAGAACAACCACTGACTTTTCACGGTCCATCTCGCGCTGGCTGATGTCACCCTCGTATCGTCGTGGATCATTTAAGTCGATGACGAGTTCTCCTTTTTTGAGGGACTGGTGAATTTTCCGGAGGAGCTCCTCTTTATTCCGCACTACTTTTCCGTACTTGCGACCCACTGCATTGTTCCAGTAGTCCATGTTGCGTGATTCCCAAGACCGGTTGGTGCTGCTGCCATTGCCGCCCATGAGTTCTTGAAAATCCCCCAAGACCCTTGCAGTGAATATGCTGAATTCTTGAACATATCTTCCGCTCACATAGGCATGCCTGAAAGCATCTACGTCGTTATCCGCAAACCCTGGAAGACTGTGATCGATTTCGCCAGATTTATTTCTCGGCAAGCGACGAATGTTAGCGTCGAAATAACCGTAGCTCTCTTTCTCAGCCTCTCGAATAAGCGTCAATATGTTACTCACTTTTCCTCCTTATTTGGACAACCAAGCAACCCATAGCTGCCATACTCACAGCTACCCCCAGAGCATATGGCAGAAGCGGCTTGCTGATCACTAAATAGACATAGATCAGCCCGATCAGTAACGCAGATAGGCCCACCAACCATCTCCGCACGCCCTTAAACTCTACTGTGGCGAGTACCATGGGCACGTGGGGCAAGAGACCAAATAACACAGCCACCACGTACTGTTTGGCGGGCAGCGGCCCGCCTTCCACTGCCTCAGAAAACGACCCATATAGATAGGCCCACCAGACCGCCAGATATGCCGCGCCCACTCGTACGCCCCAGCGCAACAAAAAATTCATCCAACACCTCAACAAAAGATATTTCGAAAAATATACGTTATTAATATCACGGAGAATAATTCTTTTTTACGAATTCGTAAATGAGCTTGCATCTCCCACAGCATGAATCTTCTGCCAACTTGATCTTAGGGGAATGCGGAGATGGCAGGTTCGCGGGAGGGCAGTGGCGCCGACTTGCTCTGGGGTTCATCTATAAGCTGATTTGCAATATACTTAATTCTTCATTCATGACGTTTCGATATCGCACCAACGACCCATATACCAACGCGGCTGGCATATTGGCTAATAAACTGGGGATGACCGACGAACACCAGCTTCAAGAAAAAGAAACCGAGTTGCTGGTAGCCGTATCAGATCGCCTTTTTTCGCTTATTCCAGACACCCATCGCTTTGGCCAAAATGATGTTTCCCTCATCCATCACGTCTGGTTAAAGCCCCTTTTCAGCTGGGCTGGCAAATATCGGACAGTGGATATCTCTTCCGAAGGCATTCGGTGGTGTCACGCAAAATATATTGAGTCCGAAATGCGAAAAGCGCATGCCCTTCTTCAGGATTGGACACCCTTTTCCCCCGCAATACCTTGGTCATCTATGATCGAGAAATTGGCTCGCATTCACGGTGATCTCATCCTGATCCATTTCCCTTACTTTAAACGATCACCGTTTCCGAAAAAAATATTACGCTGCCATCCGACATCTATGGCTTTCGGGGAACTACGACAAACTCATTTCTATCTTTAGCAGCCTTGTACCCGCTTAGACCGATTTGGAATTTGTGGAATCCTTGCTTTTTACACGAAGCTTTTTCGCCTTGTCATAATATCTTTTTGCAATAGCCGACATCCCCTCTTCCAAAGAGGTACTAAACGCAACAGAACCATACACCAGTGCAAGTTGTTCATGTCGGGGTTTTGCAAGATAAAATTTCATCCCCCTATTATATCGGCTTCAAGTCCCACCCACAACCGTACTCGTGCCGCCCTCTGCTCCGCTCAAAATGCCCTTCATGGGCTTCGCCCAGCCGGGCAGCCTTGACCCGACGTGCCATTGGGCACCTCGAGTCTACGGTTCCGTCGCTATGCTCCTCACACATAGCGCCACTATGCTCCGCGTTTTGTGCTCACACCAGAACACCCTGACGCCATTCTGAGACGGCCTTTGGGATTTATGAGAGGGGTTCT
>CAYINU010000061.1:0-12725 GCA_964364855.1 uncultured Candidatus Marinamargulisbacteria bacterium
GACTCTGTCGACCCGGGAAAAACCGTACTGCGTACCACAACCGTAACATGAGTGGCAGCTTGCGCAATCAGGCGGCCGATCTGGTGGCACACGGCTTTGACCGCACCCAAATCGATATCGCCCCTGGCCGTATTGGGCGTGCCCACACAAATAAAAATCAAATCCGCGTCTTGCGCAGCATCAGCCTGCGCATCAGCACGAAATAAGCCGGTGCCAGAAGCCCCGACTTTGGCGATCAGTTCGGGGATGCCGGGCTCGACAATGGGTGAGATGCCGGACCCAATCGCCGCTACTTTCTGGGGATTCGGGTCAATCCCCACAACGGGAAACCCTTTGTCGGCAAGCAATGCGCCCATCACCGTTCCCACATACCCCAGCCCGAAAATCGCAACTTTCATTCGCCACACACGTCGTGCACGGCTTTCTTTAGCCCAGGACACGAGGTCATTTCTTCGCGCAGGGCATGGTCATCCTTCCAAATATCCGGCCAATCCGGATAGGTGCGGCAGGCATGGGGCCGGGCCTCGTACACATCACATTTATTTTCCCCGTTTAAAAAACACCCCACCCGAAATCGGGGTGTGGAGACCACTTCCCATCCCTCGTCGCGCTTCACGTACATGCGGCGAAAGGCAGGTACATCCTCGCCCAAAATCTGGGCCATGGCCGCAACGTCCGGGGGATCGACATAGACATAGCCGGGCCTACGACAACAGTTGCCACTATTTTGACATTGGAATTTCGCCAAAATGGCTTCCCGCTGCATAACCAAGCTCATACGTTCAAGATAGCAAGTCACGCAGGTTGACTCAACGGGCGAGTTGCGCCACGGTTGGCAACAACAGGTTTGCGTGTAGTATTAATCCCCACTCATATCAACCATTTTCAAATGAATTTGGATTGTAGATCCCTCCATTTTCAATTCCCACCCTATTTGCCACAATGAGGGATATGATGCAGTTCGCCCAAAATCGCCGTGCCCGACATGATTATGAAATCCTCGAGACGTTTGAGGCCGGATTGGTTTTGGTCGGCACAGAAGTAAAGTCCGTACGCCAAGGCAAAGCCAGTCTGGCCGAAAGTTATGCACGGGTCAAAAACAATGAAATATGGCTGGTCAACTGCCACATTCATCCGTACGAGCAGGGCAACCGATTCAACGTCGACCCCAGACGCGATCGCAAATGCTTGTTACATAAAAAAGAAATCCAACGGCTCATCGGCAAAGTGGAAGAAAAGGGCATGACGCTGATCCCCCTGGCCCTTTATCTGAAGAACCGGGCCATCAAATTGTCCTTGGGCCTGGGCAAAGCCAAAAAGCACTACGACAAGCGCCGTGACATCAAGGAAAAAGACGTCAAACGGCAAATCGCCCAGGCCGTTAAAACGCGGCCTTAAGCGCCGTCTTTCACGCGGCATTCCCGGTAAATTTTGAAAAACGTCTTTCACGCGGCATTCCCGGTAAATTTTTCAAAATGTCTTTCAGACGGCATTCCCGGTAATTTAAATCTATATTGATTTCAAACGCATTTCCCGGTAGATTATAGGCATGAAAGTTCATATCCCAAACAGCGCATTTCTGGGCAATATTGATTCCTTTTTGGATTTATTTCAGGCAACCGATCCATCAAAATTAGAGATTTCAGCCAACAAGAAATGGTTTTCTATCCATCCCGTGGTACTGACCATGATCGTGTCATTGGGCCTTTCTATTCCCCGGGGAAATATCCATTGCGAAAAACTGGAATCAAAATCCAAACATTATTTGCATCGGATGGGGCTTCTTAAATGGTTAGGCCTTGAAGAGACCGTTACCATCAATGAACACGACCCCTCCGGCCGATTTATCCCCCTAACTCAAATTCGCAATTCCAAAAATCTGGTTGATTTTATTAGGGATATGATCCCTTTATTACATCTGCCCGAGGCACAAGCCAGTCCGATCAAATATGTGGTAAGCGAGTTGGTTCGAAACGTCCTAGAGCATGCCGACTCTCCTCACGGTGCCATTGTTTGTGCGCAATATTATAAAAAGAGCAACAGTATCCGTTTTGGGATTTCAGATGCCGGTGTCGGACTTCGGCGTACAATCTGCCAATCTCACCGTGCTGCAACGGATTTGGAAGCCATTAGGCTGGCTTTAACCCCCGGCGTGACAGGCACAACCAGCCGCGAAGGGGGAACGGATTACAATGCCGGCGCAGGCTTATTTTTTATCAAATCCATTGCCAAGGTCAATCGTAATTTTTTCATGATCTATAGTGGGAATACCATGTACAAACTATTAAAACGCCCCGAACACACCATCATCCGCCTGTTTGCAGATCCTTTCGAAGACAAGCATTCCAAAAGAACAGACTTGCCGTATTGGCAAGGAACCGTCATCGGCGTTGATATTTCATTGGACAATACACTGGAATTTTCATCCCTGCTGGATCTCATTCGAAACACCTATGTTAAAAGTGTCAGAGAACGTAAACGGCAACGGTACAAAAAACCGAGGTTTATTTAACATGCATATTTGTTTAAAGGACTATGTGGGAAGCTTTGCGGAAAATAAAGATATTGCCAAGGAACTCCGCCTTGGACAAATTATCCCAGCTTTGGACAAAGGGGAAACCGTTACTCTTGATTTTGAAGGGATAGACGGTGCAACGCAGTCTTTCGTTCATTCACTCATTAGCGATTTATTCAGAAAATATACCCACACTGTCTTGGACAATGTTCTTTTTAAAAATTGCAACAAGACCATTCAAAAAATCGTTACCATCGTGTCCGACTACATGCAGGAAACTCAGGCATAGGCCAGCGGATCGGTGATTCCGGATTCGCGAAAGCCGTTCAGGCGCAACACACAGGCCGGGCAGGTGCCACATGCGGGTCGCGTGCCGACATAACACGTGTGGGTGTGGGCGTACCAGTCTAAATGACCGGTGTCTTTCATCAGCAGCACCGTTTGGGCCTTGGTGAGATGCATGAGCGGCGTTACGATCTCCAAGGCCGGCTCATCCAGCGCCAGGCGCACCGTTTGCTGCACGGACTGTACAAAATCCTCCCGGCAATCCGGATAGCCGGAATAGTCGGTTTGACAGACACCGGTATAAATCTTACCTACACCCCACTGACGGACCATCACCGCCGCCACAGATAGGAAAAACAAATTCCGCCCGGGCACAAACGTCGAGGGCAATTCGCCTGGCATGGCCAAAATGTCTTGCGAGGCATCCGTCAGAGCATTTGGCGCCAGCTGGGCAATAAAGCGCATATCGATCATTCGGATGGGAATCCCGGCCATGGTAGCCAATTCGCGTGCACAGTCCAGTTCCACCCGGTGGCGCTGACCGTAGTCAAAGGCCAACGCATAGATCGGTCCGACTTCATCTCGCAAGGCCACCGCCAGACACGTCGCACTGTCTTGTCCACCAGATAGAAGTACGACTGCGCCGGATAGGTCCGTCATGCGAGAAAGAATATCAGCAAAGGTTTTCAATGCCATCTATTTTTTTAGTAGCTGGGGCAGGAAGCATCAAGAACTTTATATTTCCTGCGGGTGCCAGTAAACTTGCAAAATCCATAATAAGAGGAATTTCTCAAAATGATACCCCCAGAGTTGCAAATTATACGATCAAAAATCTATAGCCTTCGTGGTAAACGTGTCATGCTGGATAGAACAGGTAAAGCGTAATTTTAGCCGTTTTCCCAATGAGTATATGTTTCAACTCACTGAAAGTGAGGTTAATGTCATGGTCTCGCAAAATGCGATACCTTCTAAACAATACTTAGGTGGTTCCCTACCTTATGTTTTCACTGAACATGGAACCCTTATGCTTGCATCCATTTTAAATAGCACCATTGCGATTGAAGTAAACCGAAAAATTATTGAAGCTTTTATTGAATTGCGCAATCAAATTTCATCAACACCAGAGTACACCTTATTGAATGAACGTGTCCGCCGAATAGAAGCTGAGATTGAAGTTTTGAAAACCAACCAAAAAGTCGAAAGCGTATTGGTTGAAGGGAAGGTGGGTAAATTAAGTCGAGAGACACTTCGAATGACCCAGGTTTTAGACGAATTTCAGGACAATTATTTGATTATTAAACGACCGGACGAAGGGAAGTTTGGTGGATAGCCTTTCATCAGAGAATCCAAATCTCCAATATGCGCATTTCTAGCGAGGGGAGTGGCGAAAGCCACAACCCCGAACCCATGTCTGGTGTCCAAATCGCCAAGATTCGTATTTCTCGCGTAGGGGATAGTAGCGGAAGCTACAGACCCGAAGCGAAAATGCGAATATTGACGATTTGGTAGCGGGGGCAGGACTCGAACCTGCGACCTTCGGGTTATGAGCCCGACAAGCTACCACTGCTCCACCCCGCGATAATTAACTCACTATACCAGTTTTTAGAAAGTTGTCCAAGATGGTTATCCCCCCTTCCGTCAGCACCGATTCGGGGTGAAACTGGACCCCGTAAAGGGGTAGTGACCGATGTTGCAAGGCCATCACTACACCATCGGCGGTATGAGCGGTGACAAGCAGCTCTGCCGGAATGGCATCTGGGTCTACCACTAGCGAATGGTAGCGCGTCGCCGAAAATGGGGAAGGCAAACCGTTGAAAAGTCCCATGCCGTCATGAAAGATAGCCGACGTTTTCCCATGCATCAGCGTGGGCGCAGAGATAATACGTCCCCCAAAACCCTCGCCGATGACCTGGTGGCCCAAACATACCCCCAGCACCGGGACATGGCCGCCCAGCGTCCGAACAGCCTCTGCCGACACCCCAGCATCTGACGGCCGACCCGGCCCCGGAGACAACACAAGATGAGAGGGATTCAGCTGCCAGATGTCCGCCACCGTAACCGCATCATTGCGAAAAACCTGAACCTCCGCACCCAAGCGCAGCAAATCGTGGGCCAAGTTATAGGTAAAGGAGTCGTAATTATCGATGACCACAACCCGCGGCATAGCACTCAGTGGAACTCGATATCCTGGTCCATGGTTTGAACACCGACCAGCGCATCGTAATGCGCAAAAAAATGATCCACCAAACGCGGGTCATACATGATCTGGGCATTTTTGCGAATCTCGTCTTGGGCATAGGCGACATCCGTTGGCTTTTGCGGGTGGTAGGGCCGGGACCGGGTGATGGCGTCATAGGAATCCACAATGGCGATAATCCGGGCTTCTATGGGAATACGTTCCCCCTCTAGTCCCTCAGGGTATCCATTACCCTCCCAGCGTTCGTGGTGGTGACGCACACCGTTAATGGCCGCATGCAAGGGCGGATATTTATTGAGCAATTCCGCACCCTTGGCGGCATGCGTTTTCATCATGGCATATTCTTCGGGGGTGAGAAGGCCATCTTTTTTTAAAATGGTGTCGGCAATAAAGGTTTTTCCTACATCATGCAGATAGCCCGCCAAGCCCGTAATATGTTGCATATCGGCATCTAACCCCGCTTTTTTAGCCAGCAGTTCCGCCATACGCCCCACCCGCAGGCTATGGGCATAGGTATCTTCGTCCTTTCGTCGCAGAAGGGTCAGTAACTCCCTCAGCGCCTCTCCTTCCAAAACGCGATTGGGCTCAGCCAATCCGATATGTTGGACTTCATCGTAGGTCAGCACCCGGTTCCGGCCCAGTTTTTTGGCTTTGTACAATGCCTTGTCCGCCATATACAGCAATAAATCCTGATCTTCGGCCGCGGACTCCAGGCGTCGGGAGCTGGCACTTTTCCGCGAAAAATCGTCCGGATACGTCGACACGCCGATGCTCACGGTGATTTCCAGAGGCTCGATCTGCAGCTTCCGCTGGGGACTGACCAAGCCTACTTTTTTGGCAGCCAGGTCTTTTTCGATTTTTTTGAGCCAAATCGACTCGATCCAATCCCGTTCCACGGCCGCCGTTTCAGCAGACTCATGGGCCGCGGTCATGAGGGGAAATAGCAAACAATGCAAATTCCCATCTGGCTCCCGCTCAACCAACATATGCCGGATATTGCCGCTGGCAGACCGGATATGGACGGCATAGAGGGCCAGACTCTGGACCCGGGCACGCATTTTTTGGGCCAAATCCATGGTCGCCCCCGTTGAGCCGCCCTTGATCAAGCAAACAAATTCCTCACCGCCAAACCGGGCTACCACATCACCGGAATGTACCGACGTTTCAAGCACTCGTGCGATGCGTTTTAAAATCTCGTCTCCGACGAGGTGGCCGTAGGCGTCATTAAACGATTTGAAATAGTCCACATCCACCATTAATACACTCATCCGGTATTCCAGGCGCTTCGCCTTGGCCATTTCGTCTTGCAAGGCATTTTGAAAATAAGACCGGTTGTAACTATGCGTGAGTCCGTCACGGACAGCCAGTTCTTTGATCGCGCTATACAATTGTCCTTTTAACAACGCAATCGCCAGCTGGTTGGTCGCCTCTTGGACCAGCTGCATGTCCGATTTGGTGTAGGCCGCCGACCGGCCGGACCGGGTTACGGCCAGGACCCCGAGCACCGCCCCATCATGAATCAAGGGGAAGGCTGTCGTAGGGCCGTCCTTAATGGCTTCAGCCCTATCGGCTGCTTGGCCTATCGGCCCCACAGCCCATTCGTAGGCCCCCGTGGCGTTGCCCCCCCAGGTCGCCCTTTCGACCAATTGCCGACTCATGACATCCACTACCACGATCCGAATCGACTCTGCTTTTAAAAATTCACCCAGGCCAGCTGCGACTTTTTGAAGGCCCGGGATGACATCCTGGGTCGCGGTCACCAGCTCACGCAGCATGTCATACAAGTAGGTATTCACCTGCAGTTGCGTTTGCAAGCCATGATACCGGTGGGACAGGCGGCGCATACGGTCTCGGGTCCGTGTCCATTCGCGCTGGTGCGTAGCCAAATGGGCCAGCCAAGCCGAAATAACGGCGGGGGGCCAGTCCAGATCCACGATGCCATCCACCTCTTTGAGTCGCGTCGCATCCACCCGTTCGGGGTGCACCATCACGACGCTGTGACACAAGGCCCGGGCCGCCTTCCAACGACGGGCAGACAGGGTGTTCACAATCTGCCCATCCACCAGCCAAATATCCGGCATGACTTGACCCAAGTCGTGCACACCGTCCCCAGTCAAACCGACTGGGGATACCGTGCTACCCGGCATGAAATGACTCGCTATTTTCGCCGAAAAACGTGCCGCATCTTCATCGGTTAACCAAGTCGCTACGGCCCAGGGTCTCACGCGCAGCCCCTGCACAACGTTATCGATTGGCCGTCACGTAGGCCCGGTTAACAATGTGCTGAAATGGCAACACCACAGTGTGGTCTGCCAAGACACTGTCTTGGATAACGGCATGCGGCCCTATACGGCAATTTTGACCGATGACTGAATTGCCGGAAATAATCGAAAAGGGATAGATCTCGGTGTCTCGGCCAATGGTTACCGTCGCGTCAATAAATGTCGTGGACGGATCCAGCAACGTGACGCCTTCTTGCATGAAATGTTGGTTATTGCGTTGATAAATAATCTGGTTGATCCGGGCCAAATCCATGCGGGTGTTAATCCCCAGGGTCTGGTCCGAATCCGGCGTGCAATAGGCCGAAATGGCATGGCCAGAAGTTTTGAGAATTTGGATGACATCGGTAAGATAAAATTCGTGCTGGCTGTTGTCGGGGCGGACTTGGTGGAGCGCATCGAACAGCAAGCGGCTCTGGAAACAATACACGCCTGTATTCACTTCGTTAATTTTCAGCTCGGCCTCTGTACAGTCTCGGGCCTCACGGATGCCGACCACCGACCCCATGCGGCCCCGCAAGACACGGCCATAACTCCCAGGATCAGGGAGGCGGGTCGTGAGAATGCTGGCCGCCGCGTTCGTCTCGCGGTGCACATCCAGCAAGTGGCGGATCGTGTCGGTTTGAATCAACGGACAGTCGCCGGCCAAAACAATAATGGTTTCGTCTTCATCCCGTGTCATTTCCGGTTCTGCCATCAACGCCGCATGACCGGTACCGTTCTGTTCGGATTGAAACACATAACTGACGCGTTCATGCTGGGTCATTTGCCGGATGGTTTCGGCTTGATGCCCCACGACCAAAACCGCCTGTTGCACCGGAACCTCCAAAACCGCATCCACCACAAAGTTGATAATGGGCTTTCCTGCGACACGGTGAGCCACTTTGAGGAGCTCAGATTTCATCCGAGTGCCTTTTCCCGCTGCCAAAATAATCGCTTTGAGACTCCTCATTACGTTCATAATAAGGATCGAACGTGGATTTTACAAACTTTTTATATGCAAACAACGCGTCTGGCCGATTATGCCTAAATTTTTTATAATGCAGCAATCCTCTCTGATAGGAGCCACCCATGCAAATTAAAGTGCGAACACACCACGTGGACATCACCCCTGCGCTGAAGGCCTATGCCGAAAAGAAAATGGCCAAGCTAGAAAAATATTTCAAAAATATTGTGGAAATTAATGTTGAACTGAATATCGTCGACCATGCGGATCCTGCGAAGCGCCAGTCCGCCAAGGCCCACATTCTAGCCTCTCAAGCCACGCTTTATGCGGAGGGCATCAGCGACGATATGTACGCCAGCATCGACATCCTACTTGAGAAGCTGGAAGCGCAAATCATCAAGCATAAAGAAAAACTTAAAGACCACAAAAATGACCGTCTGACCAAGCAGCTGATCCACGAAGGCTTGGAGCCGTCAGCGCCTGAGTTCTCCGAACCTTAGCGATGATACCGGAGCTCCATCAGCTCCGTTTGCAGGTTCGCAATACCGGCGAACCTCTCCGAGGCACGGTTGACATTAGCGGGTCCAAAAACGGGGCATTGCCCCTGCTGGCAGCGGCGTTGTTTTGGGATGAGACCGTTACCCTCACCGATATTCCGATCTTGCTCGACACCCTGCATATGGTGGCCCTATTAAAGGAAATGGGTGTCGTCATCGACAGGGTGAATCGGCATACCTATTGCCTGGACTCGCGGAGACTGTCACAGATGGATTTGATCAAAAGCCCGTATTTTCATACGCTGCGTTACTCGATCCTGCTGCTTTATCCGCTACTGGCCCATTTCGGGGCTGTCACCTTGCCCTTGCCCGGTGGCTGTAAGCTGGACCGGTCTTTGGACTGCCATCTCAAGCCCCTAGCCTTGATGGGGTATGACATCACCGAAACGTCCCAAAGCATCACCGTGCGCCCTCCTCGGAAACCCCGTGGATTTAGTTACCAATTGGACCCCCGCCGCGACGATGTCGTGGGGTTTACCGAATCGGCCATCATGGCCGCCATGCTGACCGACGAGCCGATTACGTTGATTCATGCGGCTACCGAGCCGGAAGTCATATTGCTGCTGCAGTTTTTAAAAAAAATGGGGTTGCATGTCCAGATGGACGTTATCCGCGAAGGTGAGTCTGACGTCAGCGTGATCCACATGCAGTACACCGAAAAAACCTACCGTCTACCTATTGGGCAAACCAATATCCGGGACCGGATTGAAGCCGGTAGTTGGATGGGATTGTTGGCGGCCACGCCCAAGCGTAGCCGCCTGACTCTAACCGAGGTTCCCACTGGGGATATCCATCGCATCGTAGAACTCTTTCAGGACATGGGGTTGGCCATCGACATCCTCTCTCCGACCACGCTGCATATTTCCAATCTGGACCGGTTGTTTTTGCCCATGCGCGTCGTGGCCGACAACCACCCTGCATTTCCCACAGACCTCCAGCCTATCGCGACCACGGCACTATGCTGGGCCACGGGTACTTCGCAAGTCGAGGATCATGTTTTTCCCAACCGATGGGGCTATGTTCGTGAATTGCAACGTGCCGGCGCACAAATCAAGATCAACCCTCAGACGGGTGGGTGCAGCACTGTCACTGGCAGTTTCCTCCATCCCGCCATCATGGCCTGCCTGGATTTGCGGGGCGCTTGGGCCGTGCTGATGGCGGGAGCCAGTATGTCCCAACCCTCACTATTGACCCAAGCCGATCAGCTGTTCCGTGGCTACGAAAACCCACTGGTCAAACTGCGCAGCGTGGGTCTGGACGTGGAGATCACAGACGAAACATTGGCTCGGGACCTGTCCCAACATCCGGTTTATCATGACATCATATGGCTACCCTAGAGTCTCCCGAGGTTCTTCGCGCTTGGATTCGTCAATTGGCGCATTGGTATGAAAAAAGTTTTTTTTCTGCCGGCAAATGGTATCGGGGGCAAGGCCGTGCACTAGCCCGGCAATTGCAAGCCGCACTGTCGCAATGGAATCAGAGCCAAAACGTAACCCCGCCCGACATGGCTTGGGCGCAGCAGGTACTGGATTCAAAACTGCAACCCATTCCCTTTCGCCCCTGCGCAGTCACGCCCGAACAAGCATTGCACTTGCTGACCCACCGCCAGTCCTGCCGGATGTGGACTTCAGAGTCCCTTTCTGAAGCGAATATCCAGCGGTTATTGGAAGCCGGTATTGCCGCCCCTACTTCGGCCAACCGGCAATCCATACGGTTTTTTCTGGTCCGCTCAGCAGAAAAAAAAGCCGCCATCGGTGCTTTGGTCAAACACGGCTTTTTGGCCCACGCGCCATTGTTAGTGCTGTTGGGTGTGGACAGCCGGTCTTATCACGCCCATGAACATGACCGGCTGGTGGCGGATGCAGCCGTGGCTGCCGAAAATATGATGTTGTATGCCACGGCCGCCAATCTGGGCAGCTGTCTGATCACCCCCCATGAAATCCAGGAACCCGCATTTAAAGCGGCCTACGGCATTTCACCGGAGATCTATATGGCCATGATCGTGGCAGTAGGGTATCCCCGCCATGCTTTTACCAAACCGCCTCGAATGACCGTTCAGGACCATCTCATCGGCAGCGCATAACCTGTTTTTGCCTTTGCTTTTCAATTTTGTAAAACGATTGCCCTGGGACCGCTATGTCGAATTAGCCCCGGTATTAGCGCTGTGTTAAAATACCCCGCATGCGATTAAAAGACTTACCGATAGGAACCCAAACATTTTCAGATATCATTCAAGGAAATTTTGTCTATGTAGATAAAACGAAATATCTTTCCGAATTGTTACACCCTGAAAAAGCCACTTACTTCCTTTCCCGTCCAAGGCGATTCGGAAAGAGTCTGACGATATCCACGTTAGAAGCCATTTTTTTAGGGAAGCGGGACTTATTCAAAGAATTATACATCGATTCAACCGGTTATGACTGGAAAATCCATCCGGTCATCCGAATTGACATGTCAAAAGCCGGAAAATCGTGTGGAGATGAGTTAATCGAGTTTCTGATAGAACAAATACGGGTAATTGCTAACCAGTACAAAGTACCGTTTTCGGATGACATACGGTTTTCGATATGTTTTGAGCGGCTAATTCGGGAGCTGTCTAAGCAAGGCAAAGTGGTCATTTTAATCGACGAATACGACAAACCGATCATCGAATATTTAACAGAGCCGGAGAAAGCGGCAATAAACCGAGAGATATTAAAAGAATTCTACACGATCATCAAAGCGTCAGACGAATTTTTACGATTTGTATTCATGACGGGAGTGAGTAAATTTTCAAAGGTAGGGGTATTTTCGGGGTTGAATAATTTACAGGATTTAACGATGGACACGAAATATGCGACGATGTTGGGCTACACGCAGGAGGAATTGGAAACGAATTTCGGGGCTCACATAGAAGCATTAGCGAAAGCGGAACAGATCAGTATTCCGGAGACGTTGGAAAAGATCAGAAAGTGGTATAATGGCTATCGGTTTTCGGAGACAGGTACCAAAGTATATAATCCGTTTTCCACATTGTTGTTATTTGCCCAACAACGATTCACAGCACACTGGTTTGAAACGGGAACACCGACGTTTTTGGTAGAGTTAATTCAAAAGACCAATTTAAGTATTGAACAAACGGAAGAACAGGCCCTCCCCGAATCGGGATTTTCGACATACGAGATAGAAAACCTAGATCCATTGGCGCTGTTGTTTCAAACGGGCTATCTCACGATTGCTGAGTATAATCGAGAAGACCAACGGTTCAAATTGGGGTTTCCCAACCATGAAGTAGAATCTTCCTTTTTGGATCATGTATTAGCCCGGTTTACTGAGAAGCGGTTATCGGAATCACAAGGGTTGTTATATCAACTGGAAACCAGTCTGAAGAAATCGGATTTAGAGGTTTTTTTCAGTATATTAAAATCATTTTTCGCCAACGTTCCGTATGACATTCAGCTGTCGAACGAAAAATATTACCAAAGCATATTTTATATGATTTTCACGTTATTGGGGTTACATATTCAAGCCGAAGTGAAGACAAACAAAGGGCGGATCGATGCGGTAATCGAGACAAAGGACAAGGTGTATCTATTCGAGTTCAAGTTAAAAGGGACGGCGGAGGAAGCGCTTCAACAAATCCAAACAAAAGAATATGCACAAAAGTACAAGAACTCCGACAAGCCCATTTGGGGTATCGGGGTAGAATTTGATTCCAAAGACCGGAACATTGGGCGGTGGGTGACAGGGGGACAGTAATATATCGCATGTCCTTACAAAGTCAAAGACCGGGGCTCCGCGTCGGCCTCAGTTTCTTGCTATCGGCACCGCTTGACCTGCTTTTGCCGATGCTTTAGCTGCGCCACCAACGGCGATGTCCGCGGGGTGGAGCGCAACACCGCCGCAGTCAGATCCATCCAGTAACATTGCGAATACTGATATCCCAGGCGCATCAGCCACGCCCGCG
>CAYINU010000062.1:0-12718 GCA_964364855.1 uncultured Candidatus Marinamargulisbacteria bacterium
AATCAAAGCCGGATTGTTGCCCGATGAAAAAGAAGCCTTTCTGCGGGACCAGATTTTGCACTACGCCCATGTCGGTATGGTTGGCGATGGCATCAACGACGCGCCAGCTTTGGCAGCGGCATCCGTGGGCATTGCCATGGGGGCCGTGGGGTCGGACGTCGCGATTGAAAATGCCGACATTGCCCTCATGAACGACAATTTGCTGGTCATTGCAGACCTGGTGGCGCTAGGTAGGCGCACGGTGGCGATGATTCGGTTCAATGTGCTTTTTGCAGTGATGGTGAAGGTGGTTTTTGTGGTGGCAGCCCTGTGGGGTGTGGTGCATTTGGCCCTGGCTATTTTTGCAGATGTCGGCGTGACGATCATCGTTGTGCTTAACGGATTGCGTCTTTATACGTCGCGCTAGGCGGATAGATACGATTTGAATCGCGATTCCGAAATCGCTATGATGCGGGCCTATCCCATTTGATGCGGAAAGGAGGGTAGGGAAGTCCATCGGAATGACCATTCGATAAAGGAGAAAACAATGAAAGCACAAAACCTACATGATATTTTCGTTTTGCAACTTCAGGACATGAAATATGTCGAAGAAGTCATTATTGATTCCTTGCCTAAAGTCATTAGGGTTATTAACCATGATGACCTCAAAGAGGCCATTGAACGGCATCTGGACGAAACCAAAGGTCAACTGGAAACGGTGAAACGTATTTTGCAAGACGAAAACAGCGACAGGTCCAAAAAATGCGAATCTATCGATGGCCTCAAAAAAGAAGTGCAAGAAGCGATGGAGCTGGATGCAGATCCGGCCGTCAGAGATACCGCTATCATTTCTGCATTGCAGCGCATCGAACACTACGAAATCGCGGCGTATGGCACGTTAGTGACCTATGCCCAACTGCTCGAAGAACCGGACTATGAAGACCAGTTGGCCAAAATCCTGGACCAGGAAAAGGCGGCTGACAAAAAGCTAACCGAGATTGCGACAGGCTCCGTCTTTGCCGAAGGCATCAATGACGAAGCCCTGGTTGCGGTGGAAAAAGCGTAGCCCTAACCCCCCAAAGCGGCCCAGGGTCATGGCCGTTTTTTGGGGGGATGTCTACAATTTGGCCGACACCGTTTATTATGATCAGCCGCAAAGCACAATAAGGAGGCGGTCTTGATCACTTTATTTGTCAAAGGTGGGCCCATGATGTGGCCGCTGTTAATGACTTCCTTCATTACCCTGTCTGTGGTGATTGAACGGGTGATTTTTTTGGTAAGGGAAAGTCGTCAGCGAGACCCCAGGATGGTGAAGCAGATTTTGGCCAACGTCGAATCCGGAAAGATTGCTGCTGCTGTTACGGCCGGTCAAGACACCCAGGACTTTGTGGCCAAGCCATTGGTTTACGGTCTCTCGCACCGTCAGGACTCGTTTGCCAATGCCCTGTTGGTTTCAGCCAATACGGAGTTGAAACGGTTTGGCCGCGGACTTTCCACTTTGGATACCATCATCACGCTGGCCCCGCTTTTGGGGTTGCTAGGGACGGTGACAGGGTTGATCCATGCTTTCGGGCTGTTGGGAGATCGGGGATTGGATGCACCCACAGTCATTACGGGAGGCATTTCCGAAGCCTTGATTGCCACCGCGTTTGGTTTGTTCATCGCCATTATTGCCCTCATTCCGTTTAATTATCTGAACAAACGGGCCGAGGATGCCCGCCAGGAGATCGAAGACGCGGGCACCTACGTGGAATTATTGCTGACCAAACAACGATGAAAATACCTTCTCCCGTCTCCAAAAAACGGGCGCGCATCGAGATCATTCCCTTGATTGATATCGTGTTTTTCTTGTTGGCCACGTTCGCGATGGTGTCCTTGTCGATGGTGAAGGACCAGGGCCTGTCCGTTAACTTACCTGTTGCAGCAACCTTGTTGCCGCAAAAAGTCAGCGTGACCCTCACATTGACGGTGGCCGAAAACGGTGACGTCTTTTTCAATAAAATGCGGGTCACCGAAACGGAATTGATTGAACGGCTCGAGCTTGCCCGGACTCAGGATCCTGAAGTCAAAGTTATTATCAACGGCGACAAAAATGCCTCATTCGGAAATGCGGTGTCGGTATTGGATACGGTCCGGCGTTTGGGTATCACCAAAGTCGCCATTCGAACACAATCTCCGTCATGACCGACCGTCACTGGGGGATGTTTCTATCTGTAGCGGTCCACGCGATGATAGTGGGACTGGGTACGTTTTTGCTGGTTTCTCCGCTACAGTATCAGATGCGTACGGGTGGCGACATCTCCGTCGAATTAACGGGTTCGGAACCTGAGGTTGCGGTGCGTTCCCATGTATTGATTCCTCCGTTACCCGCGACGATTCCTGAGTCGGTTTCTGATCCCGATGGTGTCGTGGAAAAAACGACGCAAAGTGTTGCGACTGCTGCGCCCGTTCAGGCCCAGAAAAGCGATGAGACGATGGGTGGCGCTACGGGCGGCGGACCGGGGCAGGGGAGCGGAACAGCCACTGCAAAACCCCTGTATCTGGAAAATCCGCCGCCCGCCTACCCCGAGCGCGCCCGCCGCCTGGGCCAAGAGGGTGTGGTTCTCTTGGCCGTCACCGTGACTCCGGCGGGCACGCCCCGCCATGTCGATCTCAAAAAAACCTCCGGTTATCCGCTTCTGGACAACGCCGCCATTTCCTCGGTCAGACGTTGGCGATTCCGTGCCGCCACGGTGGCCGGCATTCCAGTGGAAACGATGGTTGACGTTCCGGTGCGGTTTAAGTTGCAGTAAAGGAGAACTTGCTCCTGCCTTTGTGATCCGCTTTAATGTAAAAACCATATAACTTGCAACGGAGTATCCTGTGGACACACACCGCCTTACCAACAAATGGCTCAGTCTCGCTATTTTATGCATCGGAGAACTGATGATCGTTTTGGATACCACGATCGTGAATGTCGCCTTGCCTTCCATTCGTGGTGATCTGGGTTTTTCCGAAACGGCGCTGGTGTGGGTGGTGAACGCCTATATGCTCACATTTGGCGGCTTTTTGCTCCTGGGTGGGCGGTTGGGGGACTTGTTTGGCCATCGCCGGCTGTTTTTGTGGGGGGTGACGTTGTTTACCTTGGCATCGGTGGCTTGTGGACTGGCTCCGTCTCAGGTGGTGTTGATTGCAGCCCGTGCTGTCCAGGGTGTCGGGGGTGCCGTTGTGGCTGCCGTGGCTTTATCTCTCCTTATAGACTTGTTTTCCAGTCCTGGTGAGCGGGCGAAAGCCATGGGTGTGTACGGATTTGTTGGTGCGGGCGGTGGGAGTATTGGCGTATTGCTAGGTGGGCTCCTCACTTCGGCAATGAGTTGGCACTGGATTTTCTTGGTCAATTTGCCTATTGGGGTAGGTGTGTTTTTTCTGGGCCGCGTCTTGCTCCCCGCCGATCGCGCTGCCAAGCAACAAAAACACCTGGATGTGGGCGGTGCATTTACCATTACCGTTGCGATGATGCTGGCCGTGTATGCGGTGGTCAACGGCAACACCACCGGGTGGACCTCCGCTCCCACGGTGTCGTTGCTGGGATTAGCCGTTATTCTTTTTATCCTATTTTTGTTTATTGAGTCCCGTGTTGCCCGACCGTTGGTCCCTTTGGCTCTGTTTCGCATTCGCAATGTGGCCACCGCAAACGTGATCGCGATTTTGTGGGCAGCGGCGATGTTTGCATGGTTTTTTCTTTCCGCACTCTATATGCAGCTCATTTTGGGCTATTCACCTTTAAAAGTAGGGCTTGCGTTTTTGCCGTCCAACTTGATCATGGCGGCATTTTCTCTGGGACTATCTGCCAAAATCGTCATGCGTTGGGGCTACCGTATGCCGGTTGTGCTTGGGATGTTCATCGTGGCACTGGGGCTGCTCTTGTTTGCTCGTGCCCCTTTGGACGGGACTTTTTTGATGCACGTATTGCCGCCGATGCTATTGCTGGGGTTGGGTGCGGGCATTGCCTTTAACCCGGTGTTGTTGTCGGCCATGAGCGACGTGTCGGCGGAGGATTCGGGATTGGCATCGGGTGTCGTCAACACAGCCTTTATGATGGGGGGTGCACTGGGATTGGCGATTTTGGCCAGTTTGGCCGCTGCACAGATGATGAGTCAGGCGGCGATGGGCGTATCGCAGTTGGCTGCCATTAACAGCGGCTACCATGTGGCCTTTTTAGGCGGTGCGGTGTTAGCCGGCTTGGCCGCGGTGATTGCCGGCTTTTTCCTGAGTGCCAAACCTCCCGCCTCCCACCCTACGCAGGCCGGAATGCACTAAAGTGCCGCCCCCCACTGCCATTTTGGGGTTTAATACTCAGCTTGGTAGCTTTTTCGGGTGGGGATGTTATTCGATCAATGTGGTCCTTCAGCTGTTGTCCGGTCAGCAGGTTCACCCGCTTCTTTTGAAGCGGCCGGCCTTGCTCGAAGACGACCCTGTTTTGAAATACGGCCTATGCAGATCCATTGCCGAGACCGATCTTTTTTTGGAGGCCCTTCCCCCGACGGTGCCTGGCTCGGTGGTCCAGCTTCAGGTGCCTGTGCTGCATTCGCTGGGCCAACATTTTTTGGAGTCTGACTTTGTGCCTGATCGGTTTTGGGGCATGGCCAATGTGGGCAAAGTCGTATTTGAAATCCCCCATGTCGGTCCAATGTTGTCACAAAATGCGGCGCAATTTGACCTTATTTTGACAGTATCCCGCTGGACTACCGACTATCTTCAGTCCGTTGGAATCAAGGCCGTCTGCAATCCGGAAGGCGTTGATCCTGCTCGGTATTTCCCTGCGCCAAAGCTGGGGGTATTTGGCGAACGGTTTGTTATCTTTTCCGGCGGAAAATTTGAACTCCGAAAAGGCCAAGACATTGTAGCGGCAGCCTTTGAGATTTTTGTTAAAAAACACCCGGACGCGTTTTTGATTGCAACCTGGCACAACCTCTGGCGGGATGAGGTTGATTTGGCGGCGTGGATACGATCTCATGGGATTTCCGAGGAGTATTTCTGGGTGCCGCCACCGAATAGCTCCTGTGCGCCTCTTATGCGCGAGTCTGATGTGGCCCTTTTCCCCAACCGCTGCGAAGGCGGTCACAATTTTGTGGCACTGGAGTGTATGGCGTCGGGAATCCCCACCATTTTGTCGGCCAATACCGGACACCTGGAAATTATTCATCCCGAACATCCCACCGACCTCATATTAAAAAGCCAGGCAGCCGTGCCCTGCATAGACGGTTTGCCCACCACCCAAGGGTGGGGAGAAAGCCATGTGGACGAGGTGGTGGCGGCTCTCGAAGCGGTCTACACTCAGCGCCAGATCTACAAGGATATGGCCGTTTCATATAGTCCTCTGATATCCCAGAGGCATTCGTGGGCACAAAACGCTCTTGGACTACAGGAGGCGTTGGCGACGTATGGCATCCTGTAAGGAAAGAGCCGAACAGCTCAATGAAGAGGGGGTTTCCTATACACGTTCCCAAGCCTGGGAGGAAGCGTTGGATTGCTTTTCGGCTGCGGCAGCGATTGATCCCGAAAATCCGCATTGGCACCGCAACTGCGGCCTGGCCTTGATGCGCCTCAATCGGTACGAGGAGGCCCTTGTCCCCACTGACCGTGCATTGGCCCTGGATCCGCAGTACCGCGATGCGCGACAAGGCCGAGTTACCATTCTTCAGAGACTGGGCCGCTGGGCCGACGTACTCGCAGAGTGGGAAAAAATACCTCCCGGCACCGAACTGGCCGAACATTACCGTTTTCGGGGAGAGGTGTTGGTTAAACTCAAGCGCTTTGATGCGGCTCTGGACAGTTTTACCCAGGCACTGACCATCGATCCCGCTTACGTGCCGGCACTGGTGGACCGGGGCAACGAATGGTCTGCCCGGGATAGACTTGACAAGGCATTCACCGACCTCAACCGTGCCATTGCCATCGATCCCTGCCATACACCTGCCTATCTCTCCAGAAGCATGGCCTACAAAGCACAATTATTTTTGGAGGCTGCCAAGGCTGATCTTGAATTGGCCATTGCCATCAATAAAGACGAGGCCTCTGCCTATTGGAGCAAAAGTCACATTTTGTTGATGGAGGGGGATTTTCTAAATGGCTGGTCCCTCTATTCCTGGCGTTTTTCCCTGGGAACCACGCGGGAGTTGATCAGCTGTCCCTTGTGGACCGGCGCTGAAGACCTGTCAGGCAAGGACGTCCTGCTGTACACCGAGCAAGGGTATGGTGACACCTTCCAATTTTGTCGATATACGTCCTTGGTCAAAGACTTGGGGGCCAATGTTCTCTTGCTGGGGCCGGAACAGACGCGGGATGTGGTCCGTACCGTGGACCCTCGTATTCGTGTTGAAAGCTGGATTCCCCTGCCCGCTAAATTTGACTATCAATCACCGCTGATGAGTTTGCCGGCGGCTTTCAAAACCACCGCTATTCCGGCTAGGGTTCCCTATTTGTCTGCGGATCCCGAATTGGTCCGTCTATGGGCAGAAAAGCTCGGTCCGCAACGGCGGCTGAGAGTCGGGTTTGCAGTGGCCGGCAATCCCGACCACAACGAGGACAGGCGTCGCAGCATCTCTTTGCCCGTATTTGCTCCATTGTTTGGCGTTGAGGCGGATTTTTATTTTTTCCAATTGACTGTTTCGCCGGAGGAAAGGGTGCGGTTGGCCCATCATCCCAATGTGCAATTGCAGGGACAGCACTTGTCCGATTTTTCTCAGACTGCGGCCCTCATCGAAAACCTTGATTTGGTTATTGCTGTGGATACGGCTGTGGTTCACTTGGCCGGAGCGATGGGCAAACCGGTGTGGGTTTTGTTGTCTTACTGTCCGGACCATCGCTGGTTGCTGGGTCGCACGGATAGCCCGTGGTACCCCACCGCGCGTCTTTTTCGCCAGCCGACTCTTGGTGATTGGGGCAGGGTAATCGACGAGGTTGCATCGGCGCTGCGAGAACTCAGCTAAGACCGGCCAAAAACCAAAGAGCAGACCTCACCGAGATGAAATGGCTGTTGAAGAGTGATTGAATCGATTCTATCCAATCTAGATCTAGATCTAGATCTAGATCTTCTCCAACCGGTGCCAAGAAAAGTAGGACACCGCCAGAAACACTAGTACCACCAACGGGAAAATGGTGTCCATGGGAGATCCGTTAATAGCCAATATGGATGCAGCTGCGAAAATCACGTCAAACGTGAATCCTGCGTACGCCCATTCCTTGATTCGGGGAAATCGATTTGCCAAAATGGCGATCACGCCGAGGCCCTTGGCGATACCCAGCAGTTTGATGAAATAGACCGGATAGCCCATTGTGGCAATCGAGACAGCGGCGCTACTCGAAAATGACATTACGGCCGACATGGCAAACAACAACAGGACAGGTATAGTGGAAACCCAATATACAATTTTGATTTTTTGTTCGTTGGTCATCGTCATCCTCCGGGAAATATCTGATACGGTAGTGTGGCACAAATCCGCCAAAAATGGCTAGTCAAAAGGAAAATGAACGATGGAAACTAAAACCGTTTTTTGTCTGGTTTTGCTGTGGGTGCCCATCCTGTCGGGCTGCGTAGGCCGCCATACCCAAGTGTATTACGATCGTTCCGGCAGGGTGATGGGTGTGGAAAGCAGCCCTGCGCTTTTTCCCCAAAAAGCCTATTTCCTCCAAGGCTCCGATGGTGCCGTCGTGGCTTATCAAAATCGGCGCTATTGGCCGGTGGAGTCTGCTGCCCTAAAGTTAGTCAAGGCTGGCAAGATTCGGCATATCCACGATGACTTTGAGTCCCAGCTACAGGCGATTGCCGCAATGCGTCGCCGGCAGTTGGATCTCTGGGAATTGCTGGCCTACTCTCCGGAGGGCAGGCCGTGGGACTACAAACAGGAACTTGGCCGGCAAGACCTGTATATCCTCCACGGGAAGGCATACTTGCGCGACTATATGGGCAATGTGATCTGGGCCATTATCATGAAAAATGCAGGCTGGCCCGAGTGGGTGGCCCTGACCGGGGCCGGGTTTTATCAGACGGTGACGGGCCGGAGCCGACTCCATTTTTGGCTGAAAAACCCCATTTTTTTTGGTGATGATCCACGAGATTCTTTGGCCATTCATCACGGCTATACCTATTAGGTGGAATGAAACACCAGTGTACCTAAGACCGATAATGGATCACGCCAATTGACAGGAGGCACTATGCGCAAGGTCGTAGCGACTAAAATGACAGATCTGCCCGACGACATGATCGCCTGCATTGTCGCTGATTTACTTGCTCGCTCCCTAACGGCCCACGAACAGCGAGCGGTATTTGCTTTTGGCGCGGTATCCAAACAATGGCGGCGGGTCTTTTCCGAAATCCTTAATCAGTCCCCGTGGAATACGCGATGGCGTACATTATGGCCTGCTTTTACCCGCTTTCCTTTGCCGGGAGAAACCCGCGTTCATGAGACCTATCCCTTTTTGCAACTCCGCAAACTGACGCAGCCGATGCACTGGACGGCCGCGACCTATGTGGTGGACAAGCAACACCAAACCCTTCGCCTCGCTTCCCCTTCGTTATTAGAAATTCACGATGAAACGTTGAACGCCCCTGAGCACGCCGCCATTTCTCAAAACGGCGAATTTCTGGCCATCGGCTTTCCTAACCTTGGCAATCAGCTCCTTTTGATTGTTTTTCGTAATGAGGGACATGGTTTTATGCCTTTTTGTTCGATACGAAACGCATCCGATCAGTTTTGTTTTCATCCCAGTAGCCAGTCAATCCTGGTAGCCCAGGGCGATACCGCCAACCCTATCCTTATTCGCCAGATTGATTTGCGAACCGGAAAAAGCCAGGTCTTGTTTTCCTGTAAGGATTACCAAATCGGGGACATCTATGGCATGGCATGGAGCGACAATGGTCAGAGGGCTCTGGTCAATGTCTTGTGTGGGGAAGCGTTGTTCATGGCTATTGTGTTGTCATCCGATCCCAATGGGATGCACCGGGAATCTTGTGCTCATGGGGCGCTATCTCCCTGCGGAAATCGGCTCGCCTTTTTCCAGACTCCTCCCTTTTCCAAATGCAATCAAGTCCATGTCCGGAGTCTGGGTGACCACTCCCTGACCACCTTGACCATTCCGAACTTGGTTTGGGATCAGGTCGGTTTTTCCCCCGATGGCCGGTTGCTGGTGTTGACGGCTCACCCGCCTCTGGGATCCGGTGCCCGCAAAGTCCTGGTGCTAGATTGGCAGACAGGGGGTGTGCTGCTCAGCAGGGATTTTCGAATGGTGACACCCACCGCTCCCGAAGTGCTGCCCCGCTTTATCGATGTCGACTGCCTTCTTCTGGTTGATGCGGGTAACTTGATCCAAATCCAATTCCCGTCACTGGCCCAGACGGTTGTCCAAAAAAACGTCCGAGCTCATTGGGAACTTCCCTCAGGTCCTCGCAACCTCTTGCTGGCCGGCACAAGAAAGAACCACCATGTGCTTGGTCTGTTGGAATACCGGCCTTCCCCTGCCAACGCGAAGGAGCCGCACGGCGGCGACCGCGAGGCCATTGCTGAGCGTAGAAATCAAAAGGAGCCGCACGGCGGCGACCGCGAGGCTTTTGCCGATTCCTCGTCCGGCTGCTGCAGCGTTAGCTAGCGATACAAGTTCGTTGATTAGTAAATATCAGACCCGTAGTTTTTCCCGATCAGGAAAAATATAGCTCGGAAAAAGATAAATACCTCATTTTTAACCGATCGGGAATAAAATGACGGAAACTGCTGCCTTGTACAATGTCGGTGTGCGCTGACGGCTTTTCAGACACCCTCTAAGGGAGCACTATCAATTTCAGTCCAATTGCGAGAAGAAATACCGCGACAACAACCCGGAATTTGTTCTGCGGAATTTTGTCTACCATCCGTTTCGCAATCTGTGCGCCCATAAACGAAATCGGAATGAAGAGGAGCAACCCGTACCCCAATTCCTTTGGAAGGGTGGTGCCGCCGGTGAGATACGTGATGATCCGAGTGGAATCAACGAGAAGCCCGATTGCGCCGCCAGTCGCGATATACACGGCCTTTGGCAAGTCAAAGGCGGTCAAAAACATGCTGCGGATGGCGCCGCCTATACCGAAGAGACCGGCAAAAAAGCCAGACAGGGCACCGCCCGAAAGTGCGCTTAGGTTTCCGGCCGGGACTTTGAATGTGGACCAGAACATTAAAAAAAGCGCGTAACTTGCGAGAAACGCACCGAGGAGTCGGAGCAATAGCAGTTCGTTCGCGCCGAGGGAAATAGACGCGCCCCAGATACTGGTCGCAAGGCCGGTTGCGCCAAACAGCAGGACCAACCGCCAATGAATGCCAGCGGGAAATAATGCGACTCGCCAAACGTTGCCAAACCAATGAATGATGGCCACCAAAAATAGGGCTTCCACCGGCGGAAAAAAGAGCAACAACACCGGAATCATCAGCGTGGAAGTCCCAAATCCCGTAATGGTGCCGATGGTGGCGGCAATCAAGGTGAGTAGAGCGATGTATAAAATTTCCATAATCTTTGGGTAAAGGGTAACGGAGCCAGTATAGGTCTCTAACCTCCGAAATCGTCAACCCCTTTGTAGTGCACGATAAGAAAAAGGGAGTCGATGACGGTGGTATACTATTTCTGACAGGTCCAAAAGAGAGTTGGTTGAATCCAGCACTTTTCCTAGGAGGAAATCAGGCATGAAACGACATGTGATGATGCTATCCATCGTTCTGGCAATGTGCGGTGTCAGCATGCCAGTTTGTGCTGGCGTTGCGCAAGGAAGTTTGGTGATGATGTATCGCGGAGGAACTCAACCTATTGAAATGGTTCAGAAAGGGGATTTCTTGAAAAGTGGCAATGGAACCTCAATTATGGTTCAAGAAAAATTTGTTTCCCCTGGCGATGAAGAGACGATTGTTTTTATTTCCACCCAGTTAGGAACCATGCTCATGGTCACGTTGGACCAGCCTGTGATCACACCTAGCGGCATCATTACCGCTCAGGCTTTAAGGCAGGGAGATACGATTCTGACCACAACCGGCAGTGACACCATTGCTTTTATTACCTATGGGCAATCGGAGCTGGAGATCTACGATCTTCAACTGCAATGCACGAATCAAAGCCAAGCCAATTCCTGCTCCTTTTCTGCCAATGGTATTTTGGTCGGCGGATTTGAGTTCTGAAGCTGGTCTCGGGGCAACCGGAGCATAGCAGCGCTATGTGAGGATTGGCATGCGAGCAATAACGCCGGGGCATTTATGAGATGGCTTCTAAACAAGACAAGATCGATGGTACGATAAATGGGTTATTCCTTACATTTGATCAAAGGAGTGTGCGCTGATGTCAAAATCCATGGACGCTAAAAAGGACCAGAAAAAGAAACCGACCAGAACCCTCAAAGAGAAGCGTGCCGCTAAAGCCGAAAAGAAAAAACGCTAGGTCGCAGGCCTGGGAAATCCGGTCGTCGCGAACCCGAAGAAGTCCGATGACGGATAGAAAAATTGAAATCCCCTGATAATTTTGCAATCATAGGGTAACTTTTTCAGGAGAACACCGTGTGGAAACGTGCCCTTGTAAGGGGCTGTATGTTGAGCCTATTCTTGATGAGCGCCGGTGTCTATGCGGATTTCCCTCGGGCTGATGGGTCGTGGCATGACCAAGTTATTTATGCGCATACGCCGACCTATCAGATCGATGTCCGGTACCCCATCCTAAATTCGGCCACCATAAATGCCGCCATCACCCAAGAAGCCGAGGTCCAGCTGGCCGCATTCCGACTGCGCCTGTCAGAAACGCCAGGCTCTGCCGCCAAGCTTAGATTCAAATTCCGCTGCCGCATCGAACGGGGGTTTGGTGATATCATCAACCTCGTCTTTAAAAGTGAAATCGCTAGCGGGTCCCGGACCGCCACAACTGCTATTCGCACACTAGTCTATCATGCCGATACGACTGTTTCCTTGGAGGAAGTATTCCGACCGACGGCAGACTATAGTGCTGAGTTGGAACGGTTGACGCTGGCACAACTTCCTTGGATCTCCGCACTTTCTGCCGGTCTGACAACGGCCGATTTCAAAAATTTTGTGCTACTACCCACGGCCATTCAATTCTATCTTCCCTCGATATTTGCTCAGCCCGGCCATTCGCAGGTCTCCTCCGTCCGAATCCGATATCGGGATATCCAACCCCTGCTTTATGAGACCCAGCCTCATCCGGAACCCCTGGTAAAAGACTATGTTTTTTCGCGGGTCACCAATGGCTTTAATGACTACATCCCCTATTGGACATCTCCGCTGCGCTGGGACAATAGCCAGTGGATGACAGCCGGGGCTGTATTGGGCATTACAGCCCTGCTTTTTACGGTCGACTATCCTATTTTTTATGCCCTTCCCCAACAGGATCTGGAGACCGAACCTAGCTTGTTACGACCTTTTTTTGAACTGGGAGATTGGGAACGGGCCACCAATTTTTTGGAATTTTCTTGGGCCTTTAGCGTACTGGTCCAAGATGCGAAACTCCGAAACGCCACGGAACTCGCCGTAAAGAGTTTAATCTTAGAGGCGTTGGTGGCCCAATCGCTTAAAAACGTGATCAATCGGCGGATCGAGGGCCAAGTCATACAGTTCCCCGGTCCCATCTGGGAATTGCCTAGCTCCGGCGGTCTGCCATCGGGTCACGCCACCATTGCTTGGTCATTGATGACATCCTATGCCGAAGGCTATCGCGGTGACCCTGTGATTCCCTATCTGTG
>CAYINU010000063.1:0-11371 GCA_964364855.1 uncultured Candidatus Marinamargulisbacteria bacterium
GCTGTGGCAAATCGTATTTGATCTTGGTGGTGCCGGATTTGTTGGAAATAAAGTCTGACACCATGCCGGATCCCAGCGGGCCTGGCCGATAGAGTGCCAACAGAGCGATGATGTCTTCAAATACTTGGGGTTTTAGGTCTCGGATCAGTTGGCGCATGCCTTGGCTTTCCAGCTGAAAAACGCCAAAGGTATGACCTTCGCTGAGCATGGCATAGGTGGTTGTGTCATCGAGGGGCAAATTGTCTAGATCCAATAGGATCCCACGATTGGCCTGGATCAGGGCTACGGCTTCGGACATAACGGTGAGGTTGCGCAGGCCTAAAATATCCATTTTTAACAGACCCAATTTCTCCAGATCCGTCATCGAATACTGTGTCGCGGTTTGGCCTTCGTTTCGGATGAGGGGCACCAAAGTTTTGAGCGGCTCGCGGGAAATGACGATGCCCGCGGCGTGGGTGGACGTATGACGGGAAAAGCCTTCCAGCTGCGCGGCGGTGTCCAACCAATTTTTGGTATCCGGATCATTTTGGTAGAGCTGCTTCAACTCTGCTACGGTCTCTATGGCCTCGGGGATACTGACGGGATTGGTGGGATTTGAGGGAATGAGTTTGGCAATTTTATCGACGTCCTCTAGCGGGATATTCAATACCCGGCCCACATCGCGCACCACGGCGCGGGAGGCCATTGTTCCAAATGTCACGATTTGAGAGACATGATCTTCGCCATATTTGGAAATGATATAGTCGATGATTTCATTGCGGCGCTTGATGCAAAAGTCGATATCGATATCGGGCATCGATATTCGCTCAGGATTCAAAAATCGCTCAAATAGCAGATTGTATTTCAGCGGATCGATGCGGGTGATATCCAGGGCATAGGCCACAATGGAGCCCGCTGCAGATCCCCGGCCGGGCCCCACGGGAATACCATTTCGGCGGGCAAAGGCCAGAAAATCGTAAATAATCAGAAAGTAAATGGCGTATTGCATCTTGTTGATGATGCTGAGTTCGAATTCCGTTTGCGACTGGATGCGGTCCGTGACTTTCGGGTATTTGTGGCGCACACCCTCCCACACCAGCTGCTCCAGATACTGTTCGGGAGTCAGGCCATCCGGGCAATCAAAGGCGGGGAGGGTGACCTGCTCACTTTCCAATTTTACATCGCACTGCTCGGCAATTTTTAGCGTGTTTTCCAGGGCTTCGGGAACTTGGGAAAAAGCAGCAGCCATTTCCGCCGGTTGCCTAAAATACTGCTCGGGATTGTCATTGCGATTCCGGGTATCAGATTCCAGGGTGCGCCCGGTTTGGATACAAAATAAAATATTGCGCAGATTGGATTGGTCGGGCGTGAGATAATACACGTCGTTGGTGGCCACCAGAGGCAACTGCAAGGCATGCGCAATTTCAATGGCGGTATCGGTCATCACCGATTCAAACGGCGAGCCTGTTTTTTGAAGCCCCACATAAAACCGACCGGGGTAAAGCGCGGCCAGTTTCTCGGCACAGGCTCTGGCTTCGGCAGGCTGATTTTGTCGGATTTCATTGGCGATGGGTCCTCGCGATCCGGGCGAGATCACGATCAATCCCTCGGTTTTGCCAGTCAACGTGGACCAGTCAATACGCGGCGTGTAATAAAATCCGTCCAGATTGGCGGTCGTGATCAACTGAATCAGATTTTGGTAACCCGTTTTATTTTGGCATAAAAACACGAGGCGCTTCTGGGCCTTGTCTTTGCGGGAAATGTCGTCGACCAAAGCTAACTCGCAGCCAAGAATGGGGCGCAAGCCGGCCTTTTTGCATTCCAAATAAAACGTGACGGCACCGAACATGACGCCGTTGTCTGTCAAGGCCACAGCGTCCATGCCGGCGGCCTTTGCGGCATTAACCAAATCCGGTATTCGAATGGCACCATCGAGCAGGGAGTATTCGGAGTGACAGTGCAAATGCACAAAAGGGGAAGTGCTCATCAATTCATATTAAAGACCAGACAGGGTAGTGCCAAGGGTTGTCTAATGTCCGTCCCTATGCTAAGTTTTTTCGCATAACAAATCGCACAGCGGGGTGGGTTATGCCCACCTTTTTTTGTGGGGGACTAACGTGATTATTATTGACAACTACGCTCAGGTAACGGCCCAAATCGAAAGCGAACGGGGCGTGACCAAAGAAGAAATTACCGATGCTATTGAACAAGCGTTGGTATCGGCATGCCGTAAAAAAACATCCGAAGAAGCCAACATTCGGGCTCATTTGGATACGGAAACCGGCCAGGTCAAGCTTTATCACAGCCGCACGGTTGTAGATAAGAAGGCTGAAGATCCGCACATGGAAATTTCCAAGGCGGACGCCAGAAAAATCAATCCCAAGGCCAAGGTTGGCGATGAGGTCGAAACCGAATTTGAGGTTGAAGATTTTGGGCGTATTGCTGCACAAACCGCCCGCCAGGTTATTGTTCAGCGAATTCGGGAGGCAGAAAAACGTTCCGTTTACGACGAGTTCGAAGACAAAATCGGCCAAATCATGACCGGTACTGTTCAACGCGTAGAAAACCGAAATTACCTCATCAACTTGGGCCGGATTGAAGCCCTGCTGCGTCCCCGCGATCAGATCGTAGGCGAAGTGTTTGTTGTTAAGGAGAAGGTCCGTATTTTTGTGGTGGGTGTGGAACGCACGACCCGCGGCCCTATGATCCACATCTCGCGCTCTAATCCGGGTTTGTTAAAACGCCTATTCGAATTGGAAATCCCCGAAATCCAAGATGGGGTTATCGAAATCAAAAGTGTGGCTCGTGAGGCCGGAAAGCGCTCCAAGGTGGCAGTGCAATCCCACAATCCTTCCATCGGTGCTGTGGGGACCTGTGTCGGTCATATGGGGGGGCGTATCCAATCCATTATCAAGGAACTGGGTAACGAAAAAATCGACATTCTCGAATGGGACGAGCAACCCCGTAACTTTATTGCCAATTCCCTAAAACCGGCCAAAATTTCTCAGGTCATCATTACGGACGAGGATGAAAAGTCGGCTGTTGTGGTTGTGCCGAAAGATCAATTGTCTTTGGCTATCGGCGGTGGCGGGATCAATGTCCGCTTGGCCGTAAAGCTCACCGGGTGGAAAATCGATATTTTGGGCGAAGACGAATACCGGGAACGTTCCGGCGATATCAAGGCTCCCGTGCCGCAACTGTCTTTGGCCGAAAAGCTCAAATTGGCAAAGGCAGAGCTCGAAAAGGAGTCTGAACCCACGGTATGAAAATCAAGGACCTTGCAGATGAGCTGGGGAAACCGGTTAAGGATCTTATTCGCCTTTTAGAAGAAGTGGGCATCAAGGTGAAATCCCCGATGACCAAGCTTGACGATGAGACCGTTTCTGCTGTCCGTGACCTATTTAAAGACGATGCTCCTGCTGCGGAGGCCGAGCCTGCCGCAGAAGGTAGCAAGGTCGTTATTGATCAGGATGGTATTAATCTTAAAGATCTCGCCAGCAAGCTTAATATCCCGCTGTCAGACATAATGCGTGCTGTGTTGCAAAAAGGCATGGCGTTGAATCTTAATTCAAACGTGGACGCGGAAGTGGCAACCGAATTGGCTGCTCACCTTGGCATTGAACTGGAAATGGGCAAAGCCCCCCAGAAGAAAGCCCATATCCGCCAACGCTTGGAAAAAATCGAAGAGACCGAGATGGAGTCCATCGCGTCTTTGCAGGACCGGCCACCCGTGATCACCATTATGGGTCACGTTGACCATGGCAAAACCCAACTGTTGGATACGATCCGAAAAACCAATGTGATTGCCAAAGAAGCCGGGGGTATTACCCAACATATTGGGGCCTATCAAGTCGTATTTCATAGCCGGAAATTGACCTTTCTGGATACGCCGGGCCACGCGGCGTTTACGGCCCTGCGCGCCAGAGGGGCTCAGGTCACCGATATCGTCATCTTGGTCGTAGCGGCCGACGAGGGCACGAAGCCCCAAACCGTCGAAGCCCTGGATCACGCAAAGGCGGCTGGAGTCCCCATTATTGTTGCAGTTAACAAAATGGATAAGCCTGATGCCGATCTCGACCGAGTGAAGCAGCAATTGGCCGAGCAGGACTTGGTGGCCGAAGATTGGGGTGGGAAAACCGTTGTGGTTCCCATCTCTGCCAAAACAGGCCAGGGCATTCCTGAGCTTTTGGATATGATTTTATTGACAGCCGATATGCTGGAGCTCAAAGCCAACCCTGACACCTTTGCCCAGGCTGTGGTGATTGAGTCGCGCCTTTCTCGGCGCAAAGGACCCGTGGCCACGGTTATCGTTAAAACGGGTACGTTGCGCGTGGGAGATCTTTTTGCCGTGGGAACCATATCCGGACGTGTACGGGCTATGCTTAATGACCTGGGCGTGCCGGTGACAATTGTTGGCCCAGGTACTCCGACCGAGATTTTAGGCTTGGCCGAGGTTCCGCATCCCGGTGATTTTTTGGAAGTTGTTGATTCGGAAAAATCACTCAAAACGGTGGTCGAGGCCCACAAAAATGCAGCTGATCGGTCCCACCGGATGGTTAAAAATATTTCCTTGGAGAGTCTGTCTCAAAGTATCCACGACGGACAGGTGCGTCGCTTAAACCTCATCGTAAAAGCAGACGTGAATGGGTCATTGGAAGCGGTTTTGGAGTCCATCAAGCAAATTCCAACCCACGACATCCAGATCAATGTGCTGCATGCGGCGACAGGACCTGTTATCGAAAATGATGTTGTTTTAGCCCGAGCATCCGAGGCCATTATCATTGGGTTTGGCGTGGCTGTAAACGCCGATGCGCAGCGCTTGGCCGAGGACGAAGCCATCGAAGTGAAGACCTACACCATTATTTATCAGATCGTAGACGACATCGAAAAAGTGTTGGTGGGGATGTTTAAAGCCGAGTACGAAGATGTCGAAGTGGGTCAAGTTGAGGTCAGGCAGCTCTATCATTTTTCTAAGGTCGGTACTATTTTGGGTAGCTATGTATTGTCCGGGCGGGTGAAACGCGGTGATAGCGTGCAGGTGATGCGCGGTAAAAATGTCCTTGGCGACACCAAAGTCGAGACGTTGAAACGCTTCAAAGAAGACGTCAAAGAGGTCACACATGGCTACGAGTGCGGTGTGGTGCTGGCTGACCCCCTAGTCGTGGAAGTGGGCGACCGGCTCATCTTAATGGAACGGCGCGAAAAGCGCCGCAAGTAGTCTGGCATGTCACGCCTGGAGAAAATTGCGGCACAGATCCGGCGGGAAGTCGCAGAGGTGCTGTTGCGGGATATCCGGGATGAACGGATCGGCTTTATGAGCTTGACCACCGTAGAAGTCTCCAAAGACCTGCGCTATGCAACGATTTATTATTCTCAGTTGGGCTCAGATGCCCAGAAAAAGCAAACGGCCCGCGCCCTCAATTACGCGGCACCCTATATTCGCAACAAGATCAAAAAACATTTTTATATGAAAAGCATGCCCGAGCTGCGTTTCCAGTTTGACGAGTCGGTAGAGCGAGGCTCTCGTATTGTAGGCAAACTCAATCGGCTATTTACCGATGAACCACCCAGCGATCCGGACAACGTTTGAACCGGTAGAGTCGGCGTTACGCCAGGCCAGACATGTGCTGGTTGTCGTTCACGAGGATCCTGACGTCGATGCGGCGGGGTCGGCGTTGGCGTTTTCCATGGTTTTGGCGGGTCGCGGTATTCAGTCGACGGTTTGGTTGCCGGATGCCCAGGCGGGTAGCCTGGGATTTTTGCCCGGTTTTGACTGTGTGGCAGGGCAACAGCCTCAAGCCACCTTTGATCTGGTCGCGTTTTTGGATTGTGCGGAATGGGCCCGCACCCCCGGCCACGCCTTTATTCACGAGCTGAAGTTGCCCATTTTAAACATCGACCACCATCCGGACAATTCGGCCTTTGGCCATTTCAATTGGATTTTGCCTCAGTTGTCCAGTACCGGAGAGATGTTGTACCAGTGGCTGGCTGCCTCCGGCGATGCGATATCCGCCGATATCGCAACCTGTTTATTGGCTGCCATTTCATTTGATACCGGACGGTTTTTATATTCCAATACGACGGCCGATACCTTGGCCGCAGCAGCAGATCTGATGTCCCGAGGCGCTGACCACGCTCGCATTATGGAAGGATTGTATGAGCAAAAACCAATTGAGGCCTTAAATTGGATCAAGGTGGGCCTGGACCATTTGGTAGTGGATTGGTCGCTCAAGTATGCGTACACGGTACTGCCCGGATGTCCGGCCTCGATGGGACGGGATGTCATTGATTTTGTTCGCACGTTGACCGGTATCGAAGTGTTTTTGGTTTTCCGCGAGAATGATGGAAAAATCAAGGTCAATGTACGGTCAAAATCCATTGTGGACGTCAGTGCGTTTGCCCACCAATTCGGTGGTGGTGGCCATGTGCGGGCTTCCGGGATATCCCTTTCAGGCGATCTGGGCCAATCCGTGGCTACCGTGATCGGTGCGCTGAGGCGGTATTTGCAGCCATGACCTCCGGTTTTTTGGCGGTGGACAAGCCATTGGGATGGTCGTCCTTTCAGGTAGTGGGGCATCTCCGCAAAGTCACGGGGGTTAAAAAAATCGGCCATGCGGGGACGCTGGATCCGTTTGCAACGGGGCTTTTGATTGTGGCCATCGGCCGCGAATACACCCGACAAATAGACCGGTTTATGACGGCACCCAAGACCTATCATGTGCAATTTGTTTGTGGGATCGACACCGATTCCGGAGACTGTGAGGGTGTGGTGAAAGCGGTGCAGACACCTCATGTTTTTGAATCCCGGATTCGAGAGGTCATCGAAGGGTCCTGCGGCACGCAGTTGCAAAAGCCGCCGCTTTTTTCGGCCAAAAAAGTGGACGGAAAACGTGCTTATGAGATCGCGCGGGTAGGCGGAGCAGTCGAGCTGGAGCCTGTCGAAATTACGATTTACGATGCGACGTTGGATCACATTCATTGGACTCCGTTTCCCCTGGTCAGTGCGACGGTGCGGTGCTCAAAGGGAACTTATATCCGTCAGCTGGTCAAAGACTGGGGCCGAGCGCTGGGTTGCGGCGCTTATGCCAAAGACCTTCAACGCAGTCGGATTGGAGGCGTTGATATCGACTTGGCTTTGCCGGCAGATCGATGGACGCTGCCTGATATATTCGCTAACCTTTACACCCATGACGGTACCGATCAGTTTAAGCGGATTGCCATCCACGCCCGTTGATGCGCTAGGAATTGGGGTTTTTGACGGTGTACATTTGGGCCATCAGGAGATCATGGATCTGTGTGACGGTATTCTGACCTTTTATCCACACCCGGATGCGGTGCTTAAAAAACGCGATGCCATCCCCCGGCTTACCACCCGTCGCGAGCTGCGCTTTTTTATTCAAACGGTGATCACCCTCAAATTTACCCCTGCCATCGCGGCGATGTCCCCGGACCAATTTTTAGACGACGTGATTGCCCGGCACATTGCCCCCCGAACCATTGTGGTAGGCTACGATTTTCGGTTTGGTCACAAAAAAAGGGGTAATATCCATACCCTGATTGATTGGGCGGGGCGTCACGGTGTTCGGGTGCTGGAGGTTCCGCCGTTTTACCGCAACGCACAGCCGGTCAAAAGCGACTCCATTCGCCAAAAATTCCAAGACGACCGTTTTAACGAAGCGGTGCTTGATCTGGGTCACCCTTATGTGGTCATCGGCAAGGTCGTCCAAGGCGAGGGAAGGGGGCGGAAATTGGGATTTCCCACCGCTAACCTAAAAGTCCCTGCTGAAAAGCTCTTGCCTCGCGATGGCGTGTACAAAGGCTATGTGTTACGCCATGGAAAAAAATGGCCTGCCTTGATTTCGATCGGTAATCAGCCTACCTTTGGCGGGCGGGTACCGGTGTGTGAGGTCTACATCCGGGGCTGGACGGAGAATCTGTATGGGTCTTACTTGACCGCCTGCATCCAGCGCAAGGTTCGCGACCAGCAAAAATTTCCCTCTGTTTCCGCGCTCAAAGCGCAGATTGAAGTGGATGTAACCTGCCTATAGGTCCTTTGGCTTTCTGGCAAAGCGAGACTGTGTCATATCATCGAGTCTTTTGATATCTTCACGGGCCATCACACGACGCCAGGCCACTTTTTTTTTATCTTTATCGGTCTCCATAACCTGCTTTTTTTGGTTGGCAGCGACCAGTTTTTTTCGCTCGTCGTTGCGCTGTTCCTCGGCTTCGACGCGTTTTTTTTCCTGAGCGACGACTTGTTCTTTTACGACATCCAGATGCGATTTGCGTCGCATGATTTCAGAAAAGTCCGTGATGGTCTTCCCAGTATCCAATATCCCACGCAGCTCGGTAAATTTTTCACTCTGAAAATCTTTGATTTCCATTTCCTTTTTCTGTTCGACAGTCAGGTGTTTCTGGGCCTTGCTCAGTCGTTCTTCTTGTTGCTTTTGTCGGATTTCTCGTACTTTCAAAACGGTTTCGAGGTTGTATTTGAAGCTTTTGCTTTTTTGGGGTTTCTTCATTTCGGAAACAGCTGAATCAATTGCTGCACGGTTTGGTTAAACGGTACATTTTCATAGGTCCCCTGCCGCAAGAACTGATTAATGGCGTCAATTTTATCAATGGCAAAATCAATTTTGGGGTTCGATCCTTTTTCGTAGGCGCCGATGTTGACCAAGTCTTCGGCTTCCTCATAACGTGCCAGCACTTCACGCAAGGTCCCCGCTGCTTTTCGTTGGTCCGGTGTCGTGACGTTAGGGAACAAGCGGCTCACGCTACGGGACACTTCGATGCAAGGGTAGTGATTTCGTGCGGCCAGATCACGGCTCAAAATAATATGCCCGTCCAAGATGCCCCGGACGGCGTCAGAGATGGGTTCTTCGGTGTCATCACCTTCGACTAGAACGGTGTAAATGGCGGTGATACTGCCTTTGTCAGATGTGCCCGCCCGTTCCATCAGCCTCGGCATCATGGCAAAAACAGAGGGCGTGAAGCCTTTGGTTGTGGGAGGTTCGCCGGTAGCCAGTCCGATTTCACGCTGTGCTAGCGCAAAACGGGTTACGGAGTCCATCATAAATAAAACGTTTTTGCCTTGATCACGAAAGTACTCGGCAACGGCCGTACCCAATAGCGCGCCTTTCAGGCGGATGAGCGGTGGGTTGTCAGATGTTGCGGCAATGACGACGGAGCGGCGCAAGCCCTCTTCGCCCAAGGACTCTTCGATAAAATCTTTTACCTCACGGCCCCGTTCTCCTACCAGTGTAATAACGTTGATATCCGCCTCGGTGTTTCGGGCAATCATCCCCATCAACGTGCTCTTGCCCACACCTGAACCGGCGAAGATCCCAATCCGTTGGCCTTTCCCCAGAGTAAGCACGCCGTCGATGGCTTTTACACCCAGGTGCAGGGCTTCGGTAATGCGGGGACGGGAAATGGGGTCGGGTGGATCACGGTCGATGGTGTAGTATTGCTCGATATCCACAGGCCCTTTGTGATCGATCGGCTCACCCAATCCACTGATGACCCGACCCAGCAGGCTGGGACCTACGCCCACGCGGATCGGAACACCGGTCGCAAATATTTTGGCTCCCGGCCGGATGCCGCTCAAGGGACCCAGTGGCATTAGAAGCACTTTTTCTTCTTTGAAGCCGACCACTTCGCCCAAGACAAACGAATTGTCGAATTCGATTTTGCAGATTTCGCCGATGGACACGCCCTGAACCTGTGCCTCCACGATCAGCCCGACAACCTGAGTGACCTTGCCGACGATCTTGATCATGTCGGCTTTTTCGATGGCTTTGAGGTAATACTGGAGATTCATACCCTACAAGGCGTCGGCTGTATCGCCACTGGCCTCGAGCTCATCTTGCGCTTTTCCCAGCGCCCGCTTGATGTTTTCAAGTTTGGTGGTCACAGTTGCGTCGATAAAGCCCATTTTGGTTTCCACGATACAGCCACCAGAATCCACGCTATTGTCAGCCTCAAAAGCCAAACGCTTGATGTCGCGCATATATTGTTGGAGGCGTTCGCGGGTGGTTTCCATATAAGAAATGTCTTGCGGGTTTACGTGGACGATAACCTCATCCCGGTTGGTGGCTTTTTCGATGGCCTCGGACACGATATTGGCCGTGACGGCGGGATTGAGCGAGATTTCGCTGCGTAGAATTTGCTCGGCGATTTTGATGGCCAGTTGCAAAATTTCACGCTGTGCGGCGCGAATAACCTCTCGTTTTTCTTCGGACAAACCGGCAATTTCGCTGAGTAGTTCTTCAGATTGGCTTTTTAGTGTGGCCTCGGCATCTGCACGCCCCTGGGCAAATCCGTCTTCATAGGCCCTGCGAAGCACCGCTTCTTTTTCGGTAGCCACGGCCTGCTGGACCTGTTGGGCGACCCATTGCGGATCTAAGCTTGGCTCTTGATGCGGACTGCTTTCCTCGGTAGGCCCCGGAAGGGGAGCCGGTTCGTACTTCGGAACGGGGGGTGCTGCATGTCTTGCTGTTTTGACTTCTGCGAGTACGGTTTTTTGCGACATGGGGCGGTTTCGTAATACCGCAGTCGATAGCCCAAGGTCATGGGGCACCGACAAAAACGGAGCGGCAAATGTAGTGCTCGGCTTTGATTTGCGCTTTATTACCGTCATGGCGCGTATTATACCAACCTTTTCTTTCCCCTGCTACAATTGTCATATGTTGCGTTTTCCTGACTTAAATCCGATTGCGTTTTCCACCGGCCCGTTTCAAGTGCGCTGGTACGGATTGATGTATTTGTTCGGCATTGGAGGCGCGATTTTGTTGCTCAAACGACCTCTGAAACGGCGCCTGGGACTTACCGGCGACCAGATCATGACGCTGGTAACGGTGCTGCTGGTGGGCATCATTTTGGGGGGGCGTCTGGGGTACATTTTATTTTATGACTTGGCCTACTACCTGGGCCATCCGCTGGAAATATGGGCGTATTGGCGTGGCGGGATGTCCTATCATGGCGGTGCATTGGGCTGCGTATTGGCCTTGCTATGGTTTTCGCGGTCCCATCGGGTGCCGTTACTCCCGCTTTTGGACTACTTGGCCATGGGGTCTACGTTGGGGTTGGCGTTGGGACGCATCGGTAATTTTATAAATGGAGAGCTATATGGGCGCATCACACGGGTTTCCTGGGGGATGGTTTTTCCGACGGGAGGACCCTTGCCTCGGCACCCTTCCCAATTGTATGAGGCCGTTTTGGAAGGGCCGATACTCTTTTTGTGCCTGTGGATGGCACATCGTTGGGGCCGGCTTAAAGACGGCCAAGTGTTTGCCCTGTACCTGGTCCTCTATGGCACATTCCGGTTTTTCCTGGAATTTTTCCGCGAACCCGATCTGCAATTGGGCTATTTTTGGGGTGTGGCCACCATGGG
>CAYINU010000064.1:0-10954 GCA_964364855.1 uncultured Candidatus Marinamargulisbacteria bacterium
GCTGTGTTCGCAAGGCATCCGTAAAGCTAACAAATGTATTAAAGCCCACCTCATTTACGTTGCGAAAGGCCAGCTGTTGCCCCACTACTTGAGAGTTTGTCCGAGACTGATTGTAAAACGGCGAAAAGGTCAGGCGTTTGAACCCCCAGAATTGCAACGGCCTGTAATCCGTTCGGATACCCAAGACCGTCGATGTTTCGATACCCGGTGCCAGCTGATCCAGATAGTCGCTTCGAGTGTCCGCCCATTTTCCAGTCACTGTTGTGCGCAGATCGTCCGCGCCAAACGCCGCCTGCCCTGCATACGAAATTTGCAAGGAGTCTGTTTCGTAAGCCCCTTGGCTGGCGGTAGGATTGATATTGGGCTGGATTTGCTTTAAAAAATGGACTTCTTGTGCCGTATCCACACGTTCTAGGATAGACCAGGTCGCATGGAGTCCGACATCATCTTGATCCAAAGAAACAGGAACGGGGATATCCGCAACTGATTTTTGAATTTCCCGCCGGCGGTATGACGCTGCCACCTGATTTTCCTCAGTAAATGCCCAGCCAGCTACCCCTCCCCAAGAAAAGGTGCCTTTTTGCTCGGCAATATTACCGATAGGCAAAAAATTAAAGTCGATCTTTTTAACATCCCCGTACAGAGATAATTGGTCTTTTTGGTAGTTCGTGCTGACCTTGTAGGCGACACCTGTAACCGTGTTTCCAGCAACTGTTCCGCCGTTATCTAAAAAGTAGTCATACTCCACCACAATTTGATCCTGTGGGGACGGCGTTCGGTTGATGAACCGTAGGGTGCCCTGGGAGTAGTTTATAAAGTAGTCGCGGTCTTTGGATAATACGCTCCCATTAAAAAATACGGTTTCTGAGTTTTCCGCCACCGTCACGTTCTGCCCACCAACCGTCAACGTATACCGCGAACTGGCATCCCCTGTACCGGAAAAAATATTGCTGCTGTGGCGGCGGACTTTCGAAAAATTGTGGTTGGCAATGGCCGCTTCAGACTGGACCGACCAATAGTCATTGAGTTGATTGCTCACGGTAAATCCCAGCACATTTTGATTCACCAACCCTTCGTCTGGACTGCGAGAAGGCGTGTAGAGATATCGCAATCGAATCGTGGTCGACGCATCCGGATAAGCGGGCAATTGCGATGCACCGCCCCCGATGTCTCCCTGCCGCACAAAACGCAACGAGACCGTATTGCCATCGGTGCCGTAGTCAATCAGGACATCTCGTCCGATCTGAACTTCGGTTTCGACAGGGTAGGCAGGTCCTCCAAACAATGTCACGTGCTGGACACCGTTATACTGGATGGGGCTGCTGATCAAATTAAACTCTGTGCCAGCGGTATAGGTCGTGTCCTCATAGAGGTCTATGCCGGAAAAACTAACTTGAGACGGAAAGCTGAGACTGTAGGTGTAATTCACCGATACGGTTTGGCCAACGCGGTTACTGACAAAGGCAATCCGGCCCTGGTAGGCGTCTCCCGAGGCGATGGTGTAATCGGAGCTGGGTACGATGAGTCCGTTCGCATCAAACACCACAGCGGCATTGGCTGAGGTTAGGGGGTTGAAATTGAGGCGGATGCTGTTGTCCGCAGTAACGACTTGCTGCTCGCCGTTGACTTCTTTGATCAGGGCCTCCACAGGTGAATTGGTAAATTCCCCGAGATAGGTGACGGCGACATGAACCGGGCTTTCCGCCAGGCTTGTGGTGACAGTGTCGGTCATATAGCCGACATACTGCAAATCGATTTCAGCAGGATGCGCAATGGGCACACTAAATACCAATTGCTTGGCAATGGGGTCCACTCGGTAGGCATCTGGTGATATCCACTCCCGATTAATAAAGACCTGTAGACTTCCTTCAACCGGTGTTGCCGTGAGCTGGTAAGGCCCTGCCGAATCCGCGCCCACCAAAGACTGGGTGACATTTTGTGTAACATACGACGTGGCCGATACGCCAAGGGTTTCATCCGGTGCCAAGCCCGTCCGCCTGAGCCGCAACTGACCCGTTAGCGGTGCAAATTCATAGTCCAGCCATGGGGTCATGACTTTCCCGTTGATTTGAACCCTGTCGCTACCGCTGACAAACGGCGCACCCGCGACCAAAAAGGTAGTGGGACTAAACTCGGTAATTTGATCAGTAGTCACCGGCCATAGTGTCACCTGAACTGACTGGGTGGCCAAAACCTGTTTAATCTTTTGGGGCGCCCATTCGTATTGCGCACCCAAAAACTGCTTTCGGGCCAACACAGGCAAAAAATCAGCGATCGGATCCGTAAACTCATAAATCACTCGGATCGACACATCCGAGGTTTGAGGATTGGTGAATAAAAGCGTGCCTTCTTGGTAATTAAGTGTGTAATTCAAACCTTCGGTTTGTTCGAGGTTGTTTACAAAGACCCGAACAGACCCCGACAAAATAAATGGGTTCGGTAGGGTATATAGCCGCCCGCCATTGCCGTAGAACTGAATTTGCTTGGGCGTGGATCGGTCACGCCCCTGTGCCACCTTAAACTCATGCTGGGGGACTTTTAATATACCGCGCACGCCATCTAACGCACGGTTAACCTGAAAAAATTCGCCATTGTTAAATGTGACATCGACTTGTCCAAAGGACAACGAAGACTCGTCATACGTGATGGTGATATTGGATTTGAGAGGAAAATCGGGCTGCTGCTCGACGTCCCAGGACACGCCCACGTGCTCGTCCACGCGGCCCTGGATCAAAAAATGGTAAGCGGTTTCTTGACGCAAGGGGCCCAGAGTAATGTCGGAGGGCAAGCGCTTGTAAGCAGGGTCGTTTTGGATGGTTTGCCACAGATCACCGGTAGTCGTACGCGGGTTAAAATTACGTTGGCTGAATTTTTGCTCATAAAACCCCTGCACGGTGACGGTGTCATACAGACTGGCTCGCGGGCGAAATAGCATCGCGGTGTTGTTAGTGACCACTTTCATCGAAGAAGTGGCTGTCTGGACATCGGGAGTACCTGCAAATACAGGTGTGGCCATCCCGAGCAGCAGCACTAACCACAGCCCCGCTTTCATAGGATCAGCATCGCATCACCAAAGCTATAAAACCGGTACCTTTCCCGAATGGCTTCTTGGTAGGCTTTCTTCATGAGCGGGTGTGATGAAAATGCGGAAACCAACAGAAACAAACTCGAATTCGGTAAATGAAAATTGGTAATCAATCCGTCAAAACCCTTAACCGGAACACCCGGGTATATGAACATCGTCGTCATCCCCGAACCGGGTTGGTAGCCTTCATGGTCAAAAACCGTTTCTAGCGTGCGAGCAGCGGTCGTACCCACCGCAATAACTCGGCCAGTTTGACGCACTTTATCGAGCCTGGTCGAGGTCCTTTCTGGCATATTATACCATTCAGGGTGCATGCGGTGCTGACGGATATCCACACTGCGAATGGGCTGAAATGTGCCCCACCCGACGTGAAGCGTAACGTCGCTGGTGCCAATACCTTGCGCAGCCAGCCGGTCAAATAGCGTGCCGTCAAAGTGCAGGCCAGCCGTTGGCGCCGCTACGGCCCCCGGTCGTTTCGCATAGACGGTTTGGTAACGGGTCTCCCATTGGTTAGCTTCGCCCGCTGCCTTCAAATAGGGTGGGAGAGGGACAGAGCCCAATCGGTCTATAGCTTCCCAAATCGTGGACCGCCCTTCCCACGACACGGTAAAAACAGGCCCTGTTTGGGACCGTTCCAACACCAGCATGCCCTCGGTTTCGGATAAGCGAATATAGTCTCCGATCCGAATCCGTTTGGCAGGTGTCAACAAGACGCTCAGCCGATCCGGACTCAAGATGCGGTCTACAAAAATCTCAACCAGCGCGCCGGACGGTCGCACACCTTTTAGTCTTGCCTTAATCACTTTGGTGTTGTTTAGCACCAGGTGATCCGTGGGCAACAGCAATTCCGGTAAGTCGCTAAAAAAATAATGGGAGATTTCCCCGGTCCGCCGGTCCACTCTCATGAGCCGGGAATCCGTCCTCGTATCCAAGGGCGTCTGGGCAATTAAGTCGGGCGGCACATCAAAGTCATAGCTAGAAAGAAGATAGTCATCAACGCCCATAAAAAAAACTGTAGTCTTTTACCCTCGGAATTGTCTATTACCCAGTGTATGATGGGGGCTATGGAGATTTTTGTCGTCCGGCATGGTGTGGCAGAGCCGGTGTCCGCCACAGCCGACGCTGAGCGGTCCCTTTCCCGGGCGGGTAAGCACGTTCTTCGGCGGCAAGTCCGACTCTGGAAAAAACTCGGTCTTCGCGCAGAAGCCTGTTTTTGTTCACCGCTGCTTCGCACGCGACAGACAGCGGACATTTTGCGTATCGGTGGCTTTTATAAAGGAAAAAAAGTCATTACCGAAGACCTCGCTCCGGGCACAAATTCCGAAAGGCTAATTACATTCCTGTCTCAGTTGTCTTACCAGCACGTTGTTTTGGTCGGGCATAACCCGTCTCTACCCCGATTTTGCCAATCGGCGTTAAATGGTCCGCCCATTTTTGACATGGCCCCAGGTACGCTGGTGCATCTGCGTTGGAACGATGCTCACCATTCTCCGCTGGCGGAATTGCTCGGACTCATCCGTCCTTATGACTTGCCTTAAATGGGGATGCTTCGCTGTCGGCGTGTGGCTGATCAGTCTGGTGGTAGCCACCAGCGTGTCCGCATTTTCTCCCACCGAACAAGCCGTTTTTATAGATGGGCGTCGTCTAGACTTATCTACGCCTGTTTATCAAAACCAGGGCGTGTATTGGGTACCATTGCGGGACATCGCAGATGCACTCAATTTCAACATGGTCTATCTACCCAAGGACACCTATTACAGATTGAACCATCGGGAAACCGGTCAGTTTTGCATTGTGATTGAAAATACCAGCACGTTTTGGGTAGAGCACATTCCCTGTGCGTTTCCACAAAACACGCGGCGCATCGAAAACCAGCTGTACGTTCCTCTAGATGCGTTTTTAAAGGGTCTGGATTGGCCCTTTTCCCATGACAAGAAGGGGTACCACATTTCCACCAATCTAAATGCACCTCCGGCATCATCCGAGCTTCGACTCACCACCTACGCTCCACCGGCGGATAGTAGTGAACTGCCCTTTTTTGAGCAAGATCAGTCCATTGTCTTGGCTTATCGGGGTAAAAGCACCCCCATTTCCGGTCAAGTCAAATACCTCAACGGACAATTGTACCTGCCCGCAATGGCACTGGCGGTCGCATTCAATGTCTCGCTACGCCAAGAGTCGCCTGCCGTTACACTTCGCGGCAAGGAATTGCGTTTCGAACCCGGTACTGCCGAGTTTCTGGAGGGCAAATGGTACGTGAGTCTGGCCGCTTGGTTACAGCTCACCGGCACATCCCCAAAATGGGTACCGTCAACAGGCACACTGATCTTTTGGGACCAACTCAGATCCATTCTGATGGACCCGCCAAAGCAGTTGATGGTGGAGCTCAGTCGTCCATTGGATTTACCGCCATCTGTGAAAAATCGCGATGAAATGGTCGTTACGATGGACAGTGTGATTGCCCCGGTTTCTCCCTCAGAGTACACCTTTTCCACGACTGCGTTTCGGTATTTCAAGGTGGACTCTTCCGCCACTGGCGTTCAACTTCGAATCGGGTTGCGGCCCGGCCAAAAGTACGCCATCCACCAAAGCGGGCAGGGCGGCAATTTTAGGATAACCCTGGCCGCAGAAGGGCCAGCCCTGTCAAAACCCAAGCTGACACAACGCACACCCATTCGCGCCGCGCAACTCCGAGCAGCTGGACTGGAGAACAAGCGCATCTTAATCGACGCCGGTCATGGTGGCAGCGATCCGGGTGCTCCCAGCAACACGAAAGAGCCCGCCGAGAAATTTTTTACCCTAGATATTTCCCATCGACTGAAAACCCTATTAGAAAAACAGGGAGCCAAAGTCATTATGGTACGTGAGGGCGACCAAAACCCATCGCTTCAAGAGCGGGTGGTAAAGGCCCAACTGGAGTCAGCGGACGTCTTTGTGAGTGTTCATATCAATTCCTTCTTTCAGGATTATGCGAACGGAACCGAGACTTTTTATTACAAGGGCATGGACAAGCCCCTGGCTCGGATCATCCATCAAAAACTGGTCAAGGCACTTGGGCTAAAAGACTTGGGGCTAAAAGAAAATCGACTTTATGTCCTGCGCAACTCCCGGATGCCGGCCGTTCTCGTTGAGCCTTGCTTTCTCAGTAATCCGAGAGAACAGTCCTTGCTAGGTGATCCGAACTTCCGACAACGGATTGCCCAAGCATTGTATGACGGACTTGAGGCGTATTTTCGTTAGCGCTATGATGACTTTTTATGCCACACCAGCCTATTGTCGGCCTTTTTGATTCGGGTTTCGGCGGATTGACCGTACTCGGCCCCCTGGTTTCGCGGTTTCCTGCGCTTGATTACCGGTTCGTTGCCGATGCGGGACGCGCGCCGTATGGTGACCGACGCGAAGACGAATTGCGGGCCTTCGGTTCGGAAATTATTTCGTTTTTGAAGGACCAGGGCATGACACATCTCATCGTGGCCTGCAACACCACTTGCGCCACGGTGCTGCCGCAACTGATGCCAGAAATTGAAGTGCGGGTATGGGGGCTAATCGAGGCAGGGGCACAGGCCGCGGTTCAAACCACCCGAAACAAACGGATCGCGGTGCTGGCTACCGTGGCTACGGCAGGGGCAAAAGCCTACACCGCCGCCATAAACGCCATTGACCCCGCCGTGGAAGTACTTGAAGTGGCCTGTCCCGCCCTAGTACCGCTCATCCAAGCCGACCGCATGGACTCTGCCGACTGCAAGGCCTCATGTGGGGACTATATGACCAAGGTCAACGATTTTGGGGCAGACACTGTTATCTTGGGCTGCAGCCACTATCCTTATCTGGTACCCCTTCTACAAACATTTTCCTCTCGCCCGTTAGCTTGGGTAGACCCTGCGCCAGCCCTGGTTGATGTCGTGAGCCAGACCTTCTCCCCGTTCAAAGAACCCAGTGGTACTCCAGCGCCCATCTCCTTTTTTGTTTCGGGTTCATTGCCAAGCTTCACGCAATTTGTCACCACGCATCGATTGTTTTCCGATCATCCGTATACCGTTGCACCGTATAGCCACTCATGACTGACATGTCACAACTACCCGTATCTGTTGCGCTGTTGGAAACCATTGCCCAGCGTCTGCAATTCTTGCTTCCCGTAATGAACGTACGCTCAGAGGCCTTTAAGGCATTTCGCACATTTATTCAATCAGACGCCGCCTGGGAAGATATTCCGCAGCTGGATCCCGTATGGGTCCGCTACGTGCTCACCATGGGTTTGATGTCATTTTCCATGTCCGGCGGGATACAATGCTCCGATATCACCGGCCTGGTTCAGCATGAAGGGTGGTTTTTGCAGTGGCATGACGGCCAAATGGCCGCTATCCCAACTGCCGAAGCCACAGCCAAAGACATTCCTGACATTGTGTCCTTACTCAACCTCAAATTTCCTTACGAAGAGATCGCCCAATTGTCCGTGCTGTTTAAAATCATCTCCGAGCAACTGTCGGATTACCTGCGTGATTTGCATGCCGCAGACGAGAAATTGTCCAACCTGCTGGCCGAATCCGAGAATGTAAAGGGTCTCCTAAAAAAGGAACCGGACTTGGCATACGTCACGATGCTGATGTCCTGTCTTCCCGTCGACCAGCTACAGTATACACTTCGCCATATTCAAAAATTCTTCCCCGAAGACCTTGCCATCAAAAACCGCCAAGGAAAAGCCGTCCTAATCTGTCCCTATTTTTCGGCGCCGACTACCCATGTCACCGAGCTAATCGAACGTGTCTATCTCTACCAAAAGCTGGTAGAGAACAAACGCATGCCCATCATTGCCCATATCACACGGACAAAAACAGCAGAATGTATTCTAGAATTTATGCAAAATCCGGCCATACGCCAAAATGTGTTGCAGAATCTGATGGTATTTAAAGAGACTGCACTTCGTCCGCGGCAGGTAATCTATTCGACGTTTCTGCTGCACCTGCAGTGCTTGACGTCGACACCTTAGCATCAGCAATCATTTTAGATACCATTCGAACCAAGTCTTGCGGCCGAAACGGTTTCGCCAGACGAAACTTGGTTGGAGAGTGTAATGTAATGCTGCCCACCATCGGTGCCGCCGCCGTTAACAGTAACACCGGAATGTGTTTTAAGCTTTCTTCTTTTTGCAGCATGCTGGCCACCATATACCCCGACATTTTGGGCATCATGACGTCCAAAATGATGCCATCCGGCCGTTGATTTTTGGCCACTTCCAATGCCTCTTTGCCATTCGAAGCCGTTAGCGTTTCAAACCCTTCCGACTCCAACAACAGGCCAATTACATCTACGATGGCTTCGTCATCATCAACGATTAAAATCTTCGCTGACATTGGTTTTAACCTTTTCGCGCCTTCATTTTCTTTCCGTATTTTTTGAATTTATGTTTGCGCATTTTTTTGCGGCGCTTTTTGATCAAACTTCCCACTTCACACCTCCCCGCAGCAAATAGAGCCTTACTTTCCCATGCTTAAGAGCGGCAGACAATACATTCGGTCTCTCGCGTTAGCCGCTTTTTACAGCTCTGGCAGACGTTAAAACCATCCCGCAAGGCCTCCCTCCATCGTTTGGCAATTTTATCTTCCAGCGGTATATTTTGGGGCTTTGGCGCTGTCATTTTTTTTAAGGGCGTCTTGGCTTTGTACCGAGCGATAATATGCTGAATGTGTTTTTCACCGGTTTGCGTGTGAATATTTCCGATAACGGTGGCTTCGTAGTGCCGAATTTCCGTAACCCACATGGGGTTTGTTACATCTACTACCAAGGCGTTTTTTTGAATGTGCGAAAATGAAATCTGGTCGGCGAGTTTGCCAAAAATATCGGCCCACCGGCTCTGTAGTTTTTGGGACTGCTCCCAAGCACTAGACCACGGTTTGAGTAGTTTGTTTCCCTGCAATATATGGCGCAACTGATCACTCAACCAATCGCCCTTCCCGCATTTGCCTTTCCATAACGGCGTTTGAAAAATAGGCCCGATCCGAGGCAGTGGAGGCATAAACCAGTGGAACCTGTGATTCAAAAAAAGACAATAACTGTCGTTTTCCCGTCGCGTCAATTTCAGCGCAGATATCATCTAGCAGCAACAGCGTTGGCCGGGGTTTTTGTTGGGTACGTAAAAAAAATTGCACCCATTCAAACGCAATTGCAACCGTGCGGTTAATGCCGCGGGATCCCATGGTGAACAAGGGCTTGTTATCCATCACAATATCAAAGTCGTCTCGGTGCGGACCAACCAAGGCTTGCTTCCGGCTTTTTTCAGCCTCACTATGATGCGCCAGGGCCTGTACAAGATTAATTTCATAGTCCTCTACTCCAACATGTTTTGCCGTATACCGGATCTGGATTTGGCCATTCAAACTAGGCCTTATCTGGGGCAACCATTTTTTTAGCTCTGACTCCAGCAGCGCAAGGGCCTTTCGGCGTGCCTCGACAATCTGCACAGACAATGACACCAGCTTTTTATTCCACAACTCAAGCCCTGAAAAGGTGTTCCCTTTTAGCACTTCCACCTTGTGCCGAAGGGTACGTTCATAGTCTTGGAGCAATTGGGAGTATCCGTGCTGGATATGGCCTACAAATCGATCCACCTCCCGACGGCGCTGTTCAGGCGCGTCTTGAAAAAGACGAATCAGGTCCGCAGACCAATAGTCAACCATCACTGCCGAAAAGGCATCGCCTCGACGGCGCACGATCCGTTGATCGAGTACGATACGTTTTTCACCTTCCGGAGTGACCTGCACATAAAGACGGTGGTTTTCATCGTGAGAATTGGAAAACAAGAGGCCTACCTGTGCTTTTTCCTGCCCGAGTTGTACCAATTCATGATCTGCTGCTTTAAGTGTCGTTTGACCGTTTGCCGCAAAATAAATCGCATCCAGCAGATTGGTTTTCCCCTGATTGTTATCTCCCCAGACCACCAATGGTTGGCCGATAGGGAATGGCAATACCGTTTCAGACAGGTTGCGGTACCCTTTAACCCATACCGAACGTATCATCCATGCGCCGCGACAGGCTCAGGTGCGGATTGTGGAGCCGAGGCAGCCTCGGTCTTGATGGGCATAACCACGTACAGATAAGTATCATCGTGGACGGGCTTGATCAGCGTAGGGCTAGTGGGTGTTTTGAATCCCAAAACGACATCGTCATCTTCTAACAGTCGCACTGCATCCAAGACAAGTTTCACATTAAAAGACAACCGCATGTCCTGTGCGCCGGTGATCCAGTTGATTGCGATGGACTCCTTGAACTCACCCATCGACGGAGCCTGAGAATACATGCCCAATTGTGTTGCACTTAAAATAAAATGAACAACATAATTGGCCTCCGAAGCAATGATAAGTGAGCGATCCAATGCTTCCAAAAGGGGGCGGCGCGAGAGCTTGAATTCAACGGCCTTTTGAGAAGGAATAACTTGTCTGAAGTCCGGAAATTGTCCTTGGATCAACCGGGATACCAACAGCAGCGTTCCTGCCTTAAAGGACACTTGATTGGACGCAATATTCATCTCTATGGCCTCTAACTGAGGCAACTGGGATAAAATTTTACTCAGTTCGTTAATGCACTTGGACGGCACAATAAACTGAAAATCTTGGGCAATTGCCACAGTGGATTTTTTGTAGGACAGCCGATACCCGTCTGTGGCAACAAAGGACAATATCCCCTCGTCCGCCTTGACCAAAACACCATTTAGAAATTGCTTGGTTTCGTCAGTTGAAACCGCGAACGCCGTATGTTTGATCAAAGACTGCAACTCAACGATAGGTAGTTGAATTTGTTGACCAGACTCTGTGCTGGGAAAATTGGGGTATTCCGAAACCGATACGCCACGCAGGTCAAACTCAACAGTCCCAG
>CAYINU010000065.1:0-10771 GCA_964364855.1 uncultured Candidatus Marinamargulisbacteria bacterium
AAGACAATGAAATTGTAACGCGATTTTCCAAAGTGGGGTTTCCGCCATTTAGGATCTCCAATCCGTATTGTATCCACCTAAGCCATCCTCGAACGATGGATAGCCAGGGAACTCACCCTTTTTTTAAAACCAATTACCAGGAATATAAGCGGGTTAAGAGAATGAATCCGATTCAACTCTGTCGATATATTCAAACCAAGCTCGGCGGAGCCCTATCCGAGACAGTGATGCAAGCCATCCAAGATCAATACAATCGTCTCTCAATATGGCAAAAAATCAAGCAGGCCTATTTGGCATATTTCTGAAAAAAAGAGTGGAAAACGGATTCTATTTTATCCAAATCAGCAGATGTTATCCCTGGCCAAACCCCAATCCAAAATGTATTCGTCATCACAATGTCTGTGTGGGGTAGCATGGCAAAGTGGTCAGACGTCAGGGCGTCGGATAGAAGGAGTGGGGAATCGATGATTCTGATCGCAATAGAAGTAGATGTTAATGCCGGTTGACGGAGCATATTCCCCGCAAACAATTGACGCGTCCCCACCCCATTCTGTTCCAAAAACACAACCAAATCATGCTTCGAAAAGGGAGCTGTTGATTTAACCGTAATCAAAAACCCAAACCAAGACGGGTCACTCTGAGGCGTAGGGCTTGGCAATATAAAAACAGATTCATAGGGTTTGAGACGCTGGGACAATGCGTTGAAATGATCCTGTCTTTTTCGGACAAATCCAGGCACTTTTTCCAATTGGCCAAGGCCAATGGCGGCCTGCATATCCGTCATTTTCAAGTTGTACCCCAGATGAGAGTAGGTATATTTATGATCGTATCCTTTCGGTAGGCATCCCAGCTGCCAGTTAAATCGAGCCTGACATGTATTGTCCTTGCCAGAAGGACACCAACAATCTCGGCCCCAATCCCGAAGCGACATCATAATGGTATAAAGGGTTTTGTCTGAAGTCAGCACAGCCCCTCCTTCCCCAGTAGTCATTTGATGTGCGGGATAAAAACTCAGTGTGCCAATATGGCCAATAGATCCTGTCATTTGACCGGCATACCGAGCCCCCAATGCATCACAATTGTCTTCAATAACCCACAGATCATGCTGCTTAGCGATCTGTAAAATAGACTCTAAATCGAATGGATTACCCAACGTATGGGCAATCACAATGGCACGGGTTTTAGAGGAAATGGCTTTTTTAACCTGATCCGTACAAATGTTATACGTGGGAAGGTCAATATCCACAAATACAGGGACTAACTGATTTTGAATAATGGGCGCAATGGTTGCCGGAAATCCAGCGGCAACAGTAATCACTTCATCCCCCGGCTTCAATGCTTTTTTTCCTAATTTAGGAGAAGTTAGGGCTGTGATTGCAATTAAATTGGCGGAAGATCCCGAATTGACGGTCAGGCTATATTTAACCCCAACAAAATCAGACAATTTTTTTTCGAATGCATCATTAAATCGACCCGCAGTGAGCCACATATCAAGTGACGCATCAATTAAGTTTTTGAGATCTTTTGCATCCAAACATTTTCCGGATGGCGGAATATAGGATTTGGGTCCTGGCCGACGAAAAAATAAAAAATAAAAGCGGATCAGCCCCTGAATCAAAGCACGGAACAATGGTTCTAAGAGAGATGATTTTAAAGAGCCCACAGAATATTTCTTTCTCTGGCACGGTGCGTATATGTGGCAATATCATTGATTGTTTTTTCCCAAATGGTTTGGGGGGTGGATGCATCGCGATGAACTTTATACCAAGAGACCGTATGAGACACCGCCTCTGCAACAGAATAAACGGGTTCCCAGTGCAGCAAATGAGCGGTCTTACTGATATCCAGGGCCAAAAGATGGGCTTCATGAGGATGCGGCTCCGAAGAAACGATCATTTGTCCCGATCCCCATTCCTGTATGACTTGCGCTACAATGGTTTTAACAGGGGTAGGAACTGAGGGGAGTGGTCCAAAATTCCAGGCATCTGCGTATAATTTTCCGGTTTCCAATAGGCGATGCCCCAGCCATAAATATCCGGAAAGAGGTTCAAGTACATGTTGCCAAGGTCGAATGGCATTCGGGTATCGAATAGAGATGGGGTGACTGGCAATCAGAGATCGAATACAATCCGGAACCAACCGATCATCCGACCAATCTCCACCACCCATGACATTCCCAGACCGGACAGTCGCTAGTGAAAGAGTGTCATCGGTTGAAAAATAAGATCGCCGGTAGGCCTGACTCACCAATTCTGCACACCCCTTACTCGAACTATACGGATCAAATCCCCCCATAGGATCCGATTCCCGATAGGCATAAGGGACTTCTCGATTTTCATAACATTTGTCACTGGTCACATTGACAACCGCTTTCACCGAACCACAGTGCCGAGCGGTTTCAAGCACACACACGGTTCCCATCACATTGGTTTTGTACGTTTCCATAGGGTCTACATAAGAAGCACGCACCAATGGTTGAGCCGCCAAATGAAAGATAATATCGGGCTGATGCTTGGCCAACACAGCGGTTAGATTTGAATCATCCAAAATAGTGGCTTCGTAGTGAGTGAGCTTATTTTTTAAGTCCAATCGTTCAAATAAATTGGGAGTGGTTTTAGGGGGGAGTGAGTATCCAATAACAGTGGCCCCCAATTGTAATAACCAAGTACATAGCCAACTGCCTTTAAATCCGGTATGACCCGTTACCAGAACGGTTTTGCCGCGATAATTCATGATTCAAACAGTAAAGCATGGGTCAGGGATGGCGCAACCGTGTCTTTTTCAGATAATTTTAAGTCAATTCCAGATAAAATAGGCCATTGGATATTCAGTTCAGGGTCATTCCACAAAATACCCCCTTCATCCGTTTTGGAGTAATAGTTCGAGCATTTATAGACAAATTTAGCGGACTCACTGAGCACATAAAACCCATGGGCGAATCCAGGCGGAATATATAGCATATCGTGAGTATCTGCCGATAGTGTCACGCCCACCCATTGTTTAAAACGAGGCGACGATTTTCGAATATCAACCGCCACATCAAAGACAGTCCCATGCACCACACGCACCAACTTGGCCTGTGCCATGGGAGGCATCTGATAGTGCAGGCCACGCAACGTGCCTTGACTAGAAAAGCTCTGATTATCCACCACAAATTCATCCGTAATACCTGCAGCGGCTAAGGTTTGTTTTTCAAAACTTTCATAAAAATACCCGCGATGGTCATAAAAAATTTTAGGCTTGAGTAATTTAACTTCGGGGAGCTTGGTATCACTAATTTGCATTTATGCTTTCCTTTCACCAAATGTTCGTCGGATGCCTTCTTCGAGTGAAACGCGAGGCGTCCAACCCGGTACCACGATACCCGCTTCCCAGGGAATCATGGTTTCTCTATCTCGATAGGGAGAGGCCCCCCATTCGATAGAAGGGGTTAATCCTGTGACATCCGAAAATAATTGAGCCAACGCTTTAAGCGTTACCCTTTTTTCGGCACGTACTGTGAATATCTGATCTGTAATATCGGTAGAATGGGTTTCCAGTAATGTGATTAACGCGACGTAGGCATCTACTACATTATCGATATAATTCATGTCCATCCACTGGAAACCCGGTGACATGGTGAGGCGCTTACCTGTTCGAGCAGACTCCGCCCATAAATTAAATAGTTTAGGGCGAGTATCTTCCGGTCCAAATGTATTGTGCAACACGATGGTAGTGCATTGTAATGAGGATGTTTTGGTGTAATACGTCATCATGGTTTCAAAGGCTTGTTTGGTTGCGGCATATAAATTGACGGGATTATAGGCAAGCCCGTCGTAATACTGCAAAAACGTTCCCGTATTAATAAACCATTTGATTTTATGTCGACTGGCAATATCCAATAACAGGGTGGGAAGTTCGATATTAGAGGCAATCAAAGTTGGAATTTGATCAGCGTTACCATGATCAAAAACATAGTGAGAGGCCAAATGAATAATGCCATCAATCGAATTCGATTGAATCATGGCTTCCAGATCATGCGGATTGGCGTGGGTACGGGTCACAGGGATGGAATGATGACCCAAAGCGTTTAATTGCCGAATCAAATGACTCCCTACAAATCCGGTTGAACCGGTGATCAAAAGAGTGAGTGGTTTTAAGCCCATTTTTTCCAGGCAGCTTGACCACTATCCCACAAGTGATTCAATTCAATTTTATCTCGCAACGTGTCCATGGGTTTCCAAAACCCATGATGAGGATAGGCCATCAATTGTTGATCGGCAGCCAAGTTTTCCAAAGGCGTTTTCTCCAAAATGGTTTGATCATCTGAAATATAGTCAAATATGCCAGGGTTGAGCACAAAAAAACCACCATTAATCCAACCCCCATCCCCATGAGGTTTTTCTTCAAATTGCCGAACTAAATTCCCTTCTAATTCAAGGGCCCCAAATCGTCCCAAAGGTTGAACAGCTGTAATGGTAGCGAGACGCCTATGAGAGCGATGAAACGCCAATAAGTCGGTCATATTAATGTCGCCTAACCCATCTCCGTATGTGAGCAAAAATGGCTCATTTCCGACATAGGGCTGAATCCGTTTAACACGGCCACCGGTCATCGTATCAACGCCGGTATCCACAAGCGTAATGACCCATGGTTCGGAGTTGGAATTGTGAATATCCATTTTATTTTCAGCCAAATGGATAGTCACGTCCGATTGGTGCAAAAAATAATTGCTGAAAAATTCCTTAATGATATAGCCTTTATACCCCAAACAAATTACAAATTGATTGAATCCATAAGATGAATATAGCTTCATTATGTGCCATAAGATGGGTTTCCCACCAATCTCAACCATAGGTTTAGGTCGAAGTTCAGTCTCTTCGCTTAATCGTGTGCCATACCCCCCAGCTAAAATGACTACTTTATGGGCCGTCATCTGGCTATTTTATCGAACTAAGTACACTTAAACAATAAAGGGTTCCTTGCCTGAGGGCTTTTCAGACCCCCTCTAAATCAGCCGAATCGGTCCTGATTTTAAATGGGTTGCCTCAGTTCCTTCTAAGTAGGCTGACCGATACCCTTGTTTTTTAAGCTTTAAATAAAGCGCAACTTCATCTCCGTAGTAAGTTTTGCCTTCAGCGTTGGGGTAAAGTTCCCCGTTCAGTACAGTCGCTAAAAGGGATCGTGGAATTGCGATTATTCCGCCCGCAACATTGGCAAATACCGGATATCGCAATCGGTATGACCTTCCGCTTTTTCCAAGTACTTGGCGGGGTCCCCGCCAGAGACCCAGTTCCGGGTTACACCGATTGGAGGTGTAACGCATACTTAAATATCCCAACTTTGGGATGTCAATGGCGGCTGCCACTAAACGGTCGAAACTGTCGGGTGAAAAGGTGATGTCCGGATCGATGGAAACGACCACTTGCACCGACTCATCCAATGGATGCGTTTTTAGCCATTCATTTAGCGCATTTCCTTTTCCGACATTTCGAGTTAAAAAATGCACCCGGATCTGGGAATTGGCCACAGCCCTAAGCTGAGAATGCATCGGCGGATCAGAAGCATTATCAATCAATTCCAACTGAACATCGGGGCGGGCTTTCAATACCTTTTCAATGGAGTGTAAGTAATGCTGAAACTCGGCAGGATGATTAAAAGTTGGTGTTAATACAACCACCGATTGCTTTGCAAGCATGTCCAAAACGATAACACCCTTTTCTGAAATATTGTATTTTAAGTCACTGCGCTTTTGCATCGGGATGCGACAGCCAATGGACATAACCGGCTATGGCCTGGATGTCTCTCGGGAGCAGTTTGTCTTTCCATGCTGGCATGGCGGTGCCAGAGATGCCGTTGGAAATGGTGTGGGCGATAAAAATGACGCTGCCATCGCCACGGCTCCAAACGGCATCTGTGAGAGCTGGCGCGCGGCGGGTACCTTCGCCTTGCATGCCATGACAGGCGGTGCAACGGACTTTGAATTGGAGTTGGCCATAGGCCTTTTCCTCCGGCGTCAGGGAAACCGGCGTTTCAGATAGGCGCGTTGTGTTCCGCGGTGCCGCGCTAGGTAATATGGCCCACATCGTAAATAAAAATCCCAATAACAACAGCGCGATCACACTCATGATCATGATCCAAAACCATAAGCGCTTCGTAGGCATGAATGGCATTGTAAAACATCAACAGCCCCTTGAATATGTTCTTGGTTTATGTACAATAAAGCGCATGTCTACCTCGAAGAATCGATGCCTGATCTTGATTGTTCATGGTAGTCGTGATCCACGGTGGTGCTATCCGTTCGAGTCCCATACAAAATCCTTGCAGATGGATTGTGGTGCCACGTCTGTGAAGTTGGCCTACATGGAAATCGCCCGTCCGACCTTGCTTGAAGCCGCTACTGCAGCCGTAAACGAAGGGGCGACCGAAGTCTTCGTGTTGCCGCTTTTTATGGCCGGTGGGGGGCATGTCGATCACGACATTCCCGTTCTGGTAGATGAAGTTGGCAAGACCTTCCCCGAACTGTCGGTGTTGATGTTGCCCGCGATTGGTGAACATCCGGTCGTTGTCCGTGCCATCAAAGACATCGCCAAAGACCTGTTGGCGTTTACTGGCTAGCATGAAAGGGATCATTGATCAGCACCATGATCGGCTGATCGCGGACCTGATGTCGTTTTTAAAATATCCCTCTGTGAGTGCAGATTCGAAATACCGCGAAGGTGTATTATCTTGTGCGGCTTTTTTGAAAGGCGAAGTCTCCCGAATCGGATTTGAACATGCGACTCTGATTGAAACGCCCGGGTTTCCAGTGCTGTATGCCGACTGGTGTCACGCACCTGGTCAGCCGACGGTTCTTTTTTACGGCCATTACGATGTCCAACCGCCGGATCCATTGGACCTCTGGCATACGCCTCCCTTTGAACCCGCTATTCGCGACGGCCAAATCGTGGCTCGCGGGGTGTCTGATGACAAAGGGCAAGTGTATTGCCATTTGAAGGCATTTGAATTGCTTTTTGCGGCCAAAAAAGCGCTACCCGTCAATGTCAAACTGCTCATCGAAGGCGAAGAAGAAGTGGGGAGTGCCCACCTGGGTCAGGTGATTCGCGATCATCTTGATCAGCTAAAAGCCGATGTGGTCATCGCGTCGGACACCCCTATGTTTGACAGAGGCCGTCCTTCGATTTGCTATTCGCTGCGCGGCTTGGTGTATGGAGAACTAACGGTTCAAACGGCGGCGACGGACCTGCACTCCGGACAGCATGGCGGTGCGGCTCCCAATGCCATCCAGGCGTTGATCGAGATCATGTCACAATTGAAATTGGCCTCTGGAAAAGTGCGAATTCCCGGGTTTTATGACGCTGTGGTTCCGGTGACCCCGGACGTCATTCGAAATCTCGATCGCCTCGGTTTTGATGAGGAGGTTTATCAAAAAGAATTGGGGTCTACGGCCTTGGCTGGGGAAATGGAATATCCGGCTTTGGCGCGGCGTTGGTTACGACCGACATTGGATGTGAACGGCATTTGGGGTGGCTACATGGGCGAGGGAGCTAAGACCGTCATTCCGGCAAAAGCCCATGCCAAGTTCAGTATGCGTTTGGTGGCCAACCAAGATCCTGATCAAATCCTAAAGCAAGCCGATGCCTACATTCGAGAACTTGCACCCAGCTATGCCCAAATTCAGCTGAAATGGTATTTGCCTTCGGGAAAGCCGGTACAGACTGACATCCATCATCCGGCCTGCCAAGCCGCTGCGGCCGCTATCAAAGACGTGTGGGGAGTGGATGCGCTATATCAGGGCGAAGGGGGTTCTATCCCGGTGATCGCGGAGATTAAAGATAGTCTCGGATTGGATACCGTGTTATTGGGATTTAATTTGCCCAATGACAAAATCCACGCGCCAAATGAGCAATTCTCCGTCGAGAATTACCTCAACGGCATCCAGGTTGCCCTCCGCTTTTACGAACGGTTGGGTATGACCTCAACATAGCAGTGCGGTCGCTATCAGCGGCAAGTCCTCCTCGATAGCAACGTGTGATCTGCCCATCTCAGGACATAAGAGGGGTGGCGCCGGGTGGGGACCCCGCATCGAGCCGAGGTAAGCCGAGCGAGACTGTGGGGAGTCGGACCCGGTGACAGGACCCCGATGGACGCAATGTTTTGAATGGAATTGGATATCCGTTTTTATAGACCCACCAAATGCAATAGCTGATAGGTCAACACTGCGAGAACATACGCGCTGATCACATACACCCCCGTCATCAGCATAGGCAACCGCCAGCCTCCCATCTCCTGTTTGGCCACGGCTAGTGTAGACATGCATTGCATAGAAATCATAAAAAAGACGATCAATGCCGCAATCGAGGCGGGGGTGAAAATGAGCTGGGACGTACCGGTAAAGGTGGCCCAAGACAAACTGTCTAATAAAGATGTACCGACAACAGAAGCCGCAAAGACCACGGCCAATGCCGACACAAACACTTCCCTTGCGCTAAAGGCAACCAAGAGCGCCACACCAACGCGCCAATCCACACCCATCGGCCGGAACAAAAAGTCAAAATACGGTCCGAACTGCAAGGCCAGTGAGTGTTTTGGGCTGGGAACTTGGGTCAGGAAAAACAACACAATGCCAATGATGATGATGGTAGGCCCGGCTTTGATGACAAAGCTTTTGGTCTGGTGCAATGCCTGTCGGGCAATCAGTGACCAGGCGGGCCATCGCCAGGCGGGAAGCTCGATCTGAAACCCGGCATTTTCCTCTTGACCCAACACCCATCGGCTGACTGCCTTGGCGGTTATGGCAGTGATCAGGATGCTGGCAAAATAAATCCCTGTCATGACCACCCCGCCCAGCAAGGGATGTTGCCGTCCCACCAGAAGAGCAATCAATAGCCCATAGACCGGTAAGCGGGCCGAACAACTCATCAGCGGAATCACAAACATGGTCGTTAACCGCTCCTTGCGGCCGGGGATAGAACGGGCGGACAAAATGGCCGGAATCGCACAGGCGCATCCGGATAACAACGGCACGAAACTGCGTCCGTTTAAACCGAGCTTGGATAGCGGATGATCAATCAGTACCGCCCCACGCGCCAAATAGCCGGTTCCTTCCAAAACCCCCAGCAAAAAAAACAAAATGGCGATCTGAGGGACAAACACCAGTACCCCCGAAACAGCAGGAATAAGGCCTTCGGCAATCAAGCGCGTCGCCCATGCTTGCGGTGCCAACGCCAATACCCACCCCGCCGTAGTGGCAAAGAGGGTATCCACTGCATCCATCAACGGACTGGCCCACACAAAAATGGACCAAAAAAACAGGCCCATCAACACGGTAAACAGAACCCCACCCCACACCGGATGCAGTAAGAGGCGATCCGGATCAAAATGCGGGGTAATAGGCCCTTCCCCCACAGTGTGTATTACCGTGTTTTGAATCGCGTTGGCCCAGTTAAAATCGTCAAAAAAATCTTTTTCAGTCGCCGTAAAAGGTGCCAGGGGATGAGGGTCGGGCAGTGTCTGGGCCAGCTCCAGGACCATCTCACCGTCATCTTGGGCAGAAATCACGGGGCACCCCAGCCGCAATGCCAATGTGCTAAGGTCCAGGTGTTTACCGCGTTTGGCGAGGCGATCCAGCATCGTGACGACTACCACTACCCGCGCGTCGATCCGTTGCAAATGTCGGACCAACACCAAATGCCTCCCCAGTTGGGTGGCATCTACCGGTACAATCACCATATCCGGAGTGGTAGGAAGATCAGAAAACACACGTTGAGGATTGTATAGGACCCGCAAGGCAATGCGCTCATCTTCGGAAGTGGCCAAAAGCGACACCACGCCCGGTGTGTCGATGAGGGTAATCTGCGGATAGCCTTTGAGCGTACCGCGGGCAAAATCCACGGTGGATCCGGGATAATTAACGACTTTATTTTGAGAATACGTTAACTGGTTAAAAAGGGTAGTCTTGCCCACATTTTGCGGACCCAGCAATACCATGCAGAGCGAAGGCGCGCTCATAATTACGCGCTAACAAGAATGGATTGGGCGTCCATGTGCCGGATAGCGATCTTGGTATCCCGCAGTAAAAATGTAATCGGACCTCTGCCACCGATGGCCGCCAAACGCCGGACTTCGGTGCCGGGAACAAAGCCCAACGACCGCAACCGCATTGACAAAGGAATGTCTGCCTGGATATCCACAATACGGACGGGTGCGGGGGTGTGGATATCGGAAAGACGGCTTAGAGAAACGGTCTGACTGCTCACAAGTTTTCCTTTGGATCTATCGAGATTAAGACTTAGTCTCAAAAGTATAGGATATCTATCGGGTTGTCAACGCAGTTACTTTTTCATATTGTGTAATAAATAACCCAATTGTGAGGAAAGTCTGTGGCGGCGAAAAGATTCATTGGGCTGGGCTTAAGGCGATCTCGGCAGGACACCACCTTAGAGGTGTGGTATTTGGCCTTTTTTTTGCATACGGGTCAACCATTGCCTCAGGTCATCGCCAGTGCACTTCCGAAAGGAAACGGATTTTCACCGATCTCCAGTGATTTGCTGGCCGATGTGTTTGAATTTGCGCGTATGCCGTTTAACCGAAAATGGGGCACTCTTCCCAACAGCTATTCAAAATCAGATTGGATTTTGTTTCAGCTTTCCGACTTTTCTGCGCCGATTCGCAGCACCGAGGACGCTTATTTTCGGCTGCATCTGATGTCAAACCGGATGGTAAAGCCCAACGCGATGTCATTGGATGGCCTTTTTTGGGCCTTGCCCAATGTGGCATGGACCTCCGAAGG
>CAYINU010000066.1:0-10709 GCA_964364855.1 uncultured Candidatus Marinamargulisbacteria bacterium
AGCCAGATTTGAGCCTCCCCCTCTCCGGCCCCTTGGGCCTTGCCTCGCTTCGCTCGGAGATATGGAAGTAACTTGGAGCTGCACGGCAGCGACCGCGGAGCGTTAGCGCAGCGTAATTTAAATTATCGCGTCGCCCCCTCAATCTGGCAAAGCCAGATTTGAGCCTCCCCCTCTCCGGCCCCTTGGGCCTTGCCTCGCTTCGCTCAGTATTTTTGTAATACTGCAGATTATTGGGTCTCATGAATGCCTTCTATACTCATTTCCAATCCCCTTTTCAAGGTTTCTTCATCGATGATCAGCGGAGGCATGAGGCGAATGACGTCGCGGTCACGGCCACAGCACACCACAATAAGACCCTTTTCCAGACACCTTTTCCGAACATCAGTCGCGCGTTCGGTGGTGTCTAGCTGAATCCCGATCATCAACCCCCTACCGCGAATGTCACGGACATGCGGAACGTTTTTCAATGGCTCACATAGAGCGGCAAAGGCCAGCTTGGATAGTGTGCTTACATTCGGCAACACCCGCTCCAACACGCCAATCGTGGCGAGGCTGGCCGCGCAAGAGACGGGATTGGCGCCGTAGGTGCCGCCATGGGCGCCTGTCGTCCACCGGGACATCAGCTCATGTGACGCCACAATGGCCCCAAGGGGCATGCCCGACGCCATGCCCTTGGCCATCGCAACAACGTCCGGCTCAATGCCCAATTGTTGATACCAAAACCAGGTGCCCGAGCGGCCAAATCCGGTTTGGATCTCATCAAAGACCAGCAGCACGCCATGTGAGCTGCAAAATGTCGACAGCTGGCGCAAAAAGTCGTCGGGAGCGGGAATATATCCACCTTCTCCCAACATCGGTTCAATAATGATCGCCCCAATATCTGACAGTTGCGGCGTGATCCATTTTTCAAAAAGCTCAAAATCCGAGGCTTGCCGCGGATAAGGAAATACTTCTACACCCGGAATCAGCGCGCCATAGCCGGCTCGAAATTTGGGGTTGGAGGTAGTCAAAGAAAGTGCGCCCAAGGTCCGCCCATGGAATCCGCCTTCAAACACCACCACTTTTGGCTTGCGGCTGACATACTTCACCAGCTTCAGGGCTGCCTCCATGGCTTCTGTCCCGCTTTGGGTGAAAAAAACCGTATCTAATCGGCCGCCACAGATCCGACCGATGGTTTCGGCCAAGGTCACGGGAGGTTCATAATATACCACGCCGATACAGCCATGAATGAGCTGAGCAGCTTGACGCTGAATCGCCGATACGACCTCCGGGTGACAATGTCCCGTTGATGTGACTGCAATGCCGGACGAAAAATCCAAATAGGCCTTGTCGTGGCGGTCATATAAATAACATCCGCGGCCATAGGCCACTTCAACCTGGGTATAGTGGCCCAGGACAGGAGAAATGACGTGATCGGCACGCGTGACCCAGGACATCTCTTTCATAAGGGTTATCCTAACGAATACCTGACCCTCTGTCACGCGTACGCGGAAGCATAGCCATATTTTTACCGTCGGAACAGCAATTTCTGAAAAAAATTGACAGGGATTGTCCACAGTATTTAGGATGGGACAGATGTTTTCCCTTATTTCCACAATGGTCCGCGTTGCGACTCGGAATTCCCCATTTGCCATGGGGGCTATTAAGCGGGGGGCCACCACTCAAGAGGTTATCAAAGCGGCACAAACGCTTTTACCCCAGATCGAGGCTGCACTTCCTGGACTGGAACGGAATGTCGTTTTGCCATTACGCGTTCACGGTATCCGTTTATCGTTTGGGTTCACCACTTCGCTCGCTGGCAAATTTCGGACATTATTGCTGGCTGCAAGCACCAAACCCGATGAGGGGGTGGTGACTCAACTTGCCGCTTTTTCCAGCTACTCCCCTCCCCGACTACCCGATACGCTAAATATAGCCGGCTGTGGCGCAAGCCAGCTGTACGTAACCTTGCATACATTGCTCGTGCAGGCCTATACGTTTCCTTATCCGGTAAGAGGGGCGGGAATATGGCTGGACATTTTGTCTCGGTTCGTTCGTTCCAGGGAAGGTATTTTGCAACTTCACTGCCTACCCGTTTCCGACCGCTTGGGCGTCAATGATTACTACGGCCTTCTTTCAACTCTCAGAACATTTTCCCGCGCCCAGGAAGTCTCACTAAACACCGCCTCTGTGCGAACTGTTCAACAGCTGCACCTGCTCGTGTCTCACTTAAATGACCTCCGCGGCATTTTGCCCCGGCTCGTGGTTCTGCGCTTGCCTGATCAAACGATCCGCAATCTCGCCCGCTTTTTTCCTGATCAGGTAACAGTGCCCTTCCAAATCGAACCCCTTTCGCCCCGGCCCTGTGAGTCGCTGGTGGAACCCCTTCTTCCCCCTGCCATGTTGATGCCCTAAGGGTCGATGTGGGGAATCCCCATTTTTGTGCGCAGATCCAACATCCGAACCTTACCCAAATATTGGGTGTCGGTAATGGAATCCCATTTTTCCAGCTGGGAAACGATTCGTGTGATTTGACCACAGGCCATATCCAGTAGACTCACTAATTTCTCCATGACAGGGTCTTCGAAAGTTTGTTTTTTGAGGGCTTTACATGCCGTGATCAAGGCGGTGAGTGGGGAATTGAGTTCGTGGTTGATGGTGACAACCGTTTTGGCTACCCCTTCGAGTTCGGCGGCACGACGAACCGCGGCCTCGGTTTGGGACCGGCTGGACTGCAGATCGTGATAGGCTATTTCCAGCTTTTCCCGTTCGTTTGAAATCGCGTGATTGGCATTGTGAAGCATGCGCTCAGCTTGCCGGTTGCCCTGCACCAAAAACCGCAGATATAAAACAATGATTAAAAACGTGCATGCTGCTGCCGTGTAACGAATGATGGTGGCCTGCTCTGGTGTCACTGTTACCCATGGCACCAAAGAATAGGCCGTAAGATCCGATACAAAATAGAGAATTACCGACAACAATACCCCACCCCACATTTTGAAGCGTTCCCGGTGCGAAAAAAGGAGAAGGGGAATCCCTGCAAAAGCAAAAAACAGAAGCTGGGCATTGGCCATTTCGGTCAGCAGATTCGCATATAAAAAGGCGGCTGCGTTCCCGGCACACAAGAGCAGGAGTTTAGCTGCCCCTGTTTTGTGGGCCCGATTCAGAAACAAGCACAACACAAACGCAATATCCAAGGGCAGAATCATGACACTCAGCAACGGCTGATTCATGCCCCAAAAGACCAGAAAATAAGGCGCGGAGACCAACAATAGCAATAAGGAAATTTGATTGGTTAAAACGACCCTCCGATTTTCTGAATCCGTACGGGGGTGTTCGGGGTCGGTACCCCAACGCAAAATGTTGGGTTCGATTTCAGGGGTTGCCGTAGTTGCAGTCAGCATCGGCACTCCTTTGCCATGGCTTGCAATTTTCATTTCTGGGGGGCAAGCTCAAATGGTGGCAAAAATGGGCGACGAGGTCAAGTGCCAACTACACGGCTAAACATTCTGAGAACCTCGGGAACACTTTTAATTTGGGTAGTCTGAGTGTTTCTGAGCTCCTTGCAGAATTCGTTTATGGCGAGGATCGAGAGTCGTCCGATTTTATGATATCTTCCAGACAATAATGCCCAGACCGGATGACCGGACAACCAGCCGTCCATTATTAAGAGGGCGAGTTTGGCTCCCCAATCTTGGTTGTGGGATGCTCCGGCCAAAAATGACGCTCTCCTGCGGTAGTAAGACTCGATATACTCCTGATACTTTTGACGTGTCTCATCGATCGCCTGGCCCAAGGGAACACCCCTCTTCCATTTGATTAATACCAGGTTTCTAGAGACCACACGTTTGATATCCTCCTCTGTCGGATGGTCGGCTCTATCCGCCAACTGTTCTAATTCATCCTTGAATTTTTGAGGGAATTCGGTAAAAGATTTGGCTTTCTCTTCTAAGGATGCTTTCTTTTCCAAATATTTTCGGTGCAGAATAGCTTTGGCTTGAACCTCAACTTCTTTAAGTTCTTTGGGAAGAGAAATCAAATCGTTAAGCGCACCCACTGCGCCGGCAAGGGCTACCACCATGTCATTAAATTCTGGATATTCCTTCGACAATCGGTCCATCTCAATGCCGATCAGTTTGAGCTGAAAGGCCAAAACATTGGGCAATCCTCCCGTCTTTTCCCGATTTAGAAGGTAGCTTTGCTCATCGACGGCACGTCGCGAGTGAGAGGCCGCATCGATTTGCTCAACTTGACAGCTCTGTAGATATCGCCCCAGTGTCTCATAGAAAGCCGGCGCAGACTCGGCATCGACGATGTCATACTCCTTTAAATCCTTGTATAAGGCTGCCATCGCTTTTACGCGGCTAGGCGCATTTTTACTAACCTTATCTCCCGAAAGCGCCCCCAATAACGCCAAGGAACTGAGGGATGTCAATCCCCAGGTGTTATGCCTGTGAAGAGATTCCGTTGGCTTTTCCTCTTCTGTAGAGGGCTGCTCAGGTTCTGGACTTGGTGAAACCTCATCCAATTTATCGTCGTTATTAAATAATGCCGCTAAATAATTTACAGACAATAGAAGTTCTTTAACGGGAAAAAATGGCGCTACCGTACCAAAGAGGTAAGACAGTCCCGACCGTTTGAGACCCGCCTTTATCACATCTGACTCCTGATACAGCCCAAACTGCTCGCAAAACTGGATCATCTTTTCTTCTACCCCATCATTTTCAGGGTGGGCACCCGGCGGACAAGGCGCATCAAAAGAAACAGAAGGGAGACCGTAGGCTATGCCAGCAATAGCTACCTTACAAGCCGGCACCATCATCTGATGAAGGGCGACTGCCCTGTTAAAGTAATCGGTCATATACACTCTCATCTCAGGCTCATCTGCGAGAGCGGCACGAGAAACCTCAAGTGATGGAAAAGGACCTATTGTATCTACGGTTGCTCCTCCTGCCTCCGGTGTGGGAGTCCAAATCGATGGTGAAAACACAGGTTGCTCATAGGGGGTGTCCAAAGCAACATGCTTTTTCATCTTCTACCTCAACGCTGGGGAATAGCGCTCAATCTTAGTGAAATCCAAGATATATGACAAGTGGTATTTTTACCGTCAGGACGCGCGCGGATGCGCGTGGCGGTAGGTCTGCATCAGTTTTTCTTGACTCAATGCGGTATATACCTGGGTGGTGGAAAGACTGCTATGCCCGAGCAATTCTTGGACGATCCGCAAATCCGCACCACCGCCGAGCAGATCCGTGGCAAAGGAGTGGCGGAGCATATGAGGGGTCACGCGCAGATGCAAAATGCGTTCCGCCAAACCACGAATAATCCGCTGTACGGATCGGACGGTGAGGCGGCCACCCCGACTATTTAGAAATAAGGCGGATTGCGGCCGTCCATGTCTCAATGCGGGCCGATCCTCCCGGATATACCGCTCCAACCATGTGCCCGCCATTCGGCCAAACACGACCACCCTCTCTTTGCGACCTTTCCCCCATACCCGCAACTCCCGGTTCGCCAAGTCCAGATCTACAGCATTTAAGGACACGACTTCCGACACCCGCATTCCCGTCGCGTAGAGCAGCTCGACCAAGGCCCGGTTTCGCAAATCGGTAGGTTGCTCCGTGGGCAACTGATCCAGCCATTTTCCGACCTGATCGGCCGCCACCGCCCGGGGCAAGGTCCGCGGCAGCCGGGGCGTCCTCACCACAGACCATGGGTTGGATGACGCGACGTCACGGTCCACCAAAAACCGCCAAAACCGACGCAGAGAAGCCGTCATCCGCGCCATACTGCGTCGACTGTACTGCTGATCCTGTAGCTGAGCCAGATAGCCTCGGCAAGCCGCATGGTCCGGGGTATAGTTGCGGATTTTGGCCGTTTGCAAAAAATGACGGATGTCCCGTCTGTAGGCCACGATGGTATGGGGTGAGTATTGCCGTTCCAGCCGCAGATAGTCTAAAAAAGCGTCAAGCAGCCGCAGGGTCTGGCGTACCCAGGAATTGGGCACGGTTTTCGGGGGTGAGGGGGATTTTTTTACCATGGTCAAATACCCACACTACCCGATCGGGTTCCTTGCGTGTATCCACATGGACAAAGTCGCCATCGATGCATAATCCCAATCCTTTGAATTCCGGAATTCCCTCAGCCGCCATAAAAATATCCCGCACCGATCGGCCTTCAGCTTGGATATCGGCCGCCACGCCCACCGCGTGGAAATTGCGGTTTAAGGCATTTTCTTTTTCGCGGGCCGCCGGACACATATATCCTTTTTTAATGTTAATACGGGATCCCAGTTTGGTCCGCAACAATTCCAACCCGCCCACCAGTCCCATGCTCACTCGGATATCGCCTTTGCAATGGCCACAGCGGCACTGAAAATCCTTGGCTGAAAAATGGCTGGAAATGCGATGGGTCCATTTGACCTTTTTCTTGCGATTCCGGCCTGGGTTTCGGTTGCCTTTTCGGCTATTGGCATTCGGGTTGGCGTTTTTCATCGCTTGCCGGGCATTATAGCCAAGCAATAGGGTTTTAGGTAGAGGCGGACTGTTGATAAAAATCATAGGCCACGCGGACTTCTTGGATGTCTTGCCAGGTCAGCCATTTGGGCGATCCTTTTTCTCGGCTGGCATTACGCAGCAGGTAGGACGGGTGAAAGAGCGGCATGATGTAGAGTTTTTCTTCCATATAGGGTACCGGCATCTGAAACCACTGGCCTCGCGATGCACTGATGTTCATATGCGGACCCAATACCGTCTTGAGGGCTGGCGAACCCAGAAGCAACAAAATCTTCGGTTGGATCAGCTGGATTTGGCGGATAAGGTAGCCCGAGCATGCCGCAACTTCCGCAGGCAGAGGCGTGCGGTTATTGGGGGGCCGACATTTGACAATATTGGTGATGTAAACATCTGTTTGGCGATTGAAGTTGGCGGATTCCAAGATTTTGGTCAGCAATTGGCCTGCTTTGCCTACAAACGGATGGCCTTGGAGATCTTCTTGTTCGCCGGGCCCCTCTCCCACAATCATCATGGTACACGGCGTCGGTCCGGTCCCAAATACGACCTGAGTCCGAGTCGGGGCCAGATCGCACCGCGTACATCCCAAACACACCGAACGCAAAGTCGGAAAGTCCAAGGCCTGAAATTCAGTGGGGTGTGTTAAGTCCATCATCGGGATCGAAATAGCATACTCAGATCTAAGGCGTTTACAGAATGGGTTAGGCTGCCAATGGAAATACGGTCCACACCCAACAGCGCATACTCTCTCACGTTTTGCAGCGTAACATTGCCGGAAATCTCAACCTGGGCTCGGGGAAACCGGGCACGAATGAAGGCAATTGCATCAGGGAGTGTTTCAAAACCAAAATTGTCTAACATAATATAATCCGCTGCCGACAAGTCCCATGTGTTGAGCTGGTCCATGGTCTCGATCTCAATTTCGATCTTAATGTCCGGAAATTGTTGTTTGGCTTTTTGCATTAAGGGACGCAGCTGACCCAATGTCCCGGCGGCTGCCATCGCGGATAGGTGGTTCTCTTTCATCAAGATCATATCGGATAGTCCGTCGCGATGATTCACGCCACCCCCGGCCACGACGGCCGCCTTTTCCAAAGCCCGAAACAAGGGCGTGGTTTTACGGGTGTCCAGGATGTGGGCAGCGGTGCCTTTAATGGCATCCACAAATTGCCGGGTTTGGGTGGCCACACCACTTAAGCGTTGCAAAAAATTCAAAGTAACCCTTTCGAGCAATAAGAGCTGTCGAGTTGGCCCTTCCAGCCGGCAAATAACATCCCCGGACTTTACGGGAGACCCGTCAGATACATAGAGATGTAAAGAAATCGGTCCAGAAACGACATCGCATACCGCTTTTAAGACGGCCTCGCCCGCGAAAATACCGGATGCCTTGGCCACAATTTCGGCAACGGAAGACGCTTTTTCCGGAATGAAAAAGAACGATGTAATGTCGCCGCCGGGCGCATCTTCGGCGATGGCTGCGGCTACTAATTTGTGTAGCGCGTTGGAATTTGACGGTTCAGGCAACATTTTGTATCTTGATTCCTCAGGCCTTGGCCCTTTTCCGCAAAAAAGGCGAACGGGTTTTGCGCCAAACTGTACCACACGTTTATTCAATTCATTAAGATCACAAAAAACGACTTGCCACGAGGAAAGGATACCCAGGATGAGTAAAAAGATTCGGGTTGCGATTAACGGATTTGGCCGCATCGGCCGAAACGTGTTTAAAATTGGGTTGAAACGGCCAGACATTGAATTTGTAGCCATTAATGACCTGACCAATCCGCAGACGTTGGCTCACCTATTAAAGTATGACAGTGTACATGGCCGCTTTGACGGCACGGTCGAGGCCAAAGAAGACGCGCTGACTGTCAATGGAAAAGACGTCAAAATTTTTGCCATACGCGATCCCAAGACCTTGCCTTGGAAGGATCTCAATGTTGATGTCGTCATCGAGTCCACCGGTATTTTTACCGCCGCATCCAGTTCAAAGGGAGGCTACAATGACCACCTGGAGGCCGGTGCCCGCAAGGTCATTCTCACCGTTCCTGCCAAAGACGACATCACCACCGTCGTGTTGGGTGTAAACGACCATGTCATTTCCCCCAGCATCAATGCCTACTCCAACGCCAGCTGCACCACGAACTGCCTGGCCCCCTTGGCCAAAGTTTTGCATGACGCTTTTGGTATCAAGCGTGGTTTAATGAATACCATTCACGCCTATACCAATGACCAAAATATTTTAGATCTGCCCCATTCTGACTTGCGCCGTGCACGTTCGGCAGCCTTGTCGATTATCCCCACCACGACCGGCGCAGCCAAAGCCGTAGGATTGGTCATCCCTGAACTCAAGGGCAAGCTCGATGGCATGGCGATGCGCGTGCCCATTCCGGACGGATCTGTTACCGACTTGGTCGCCGAGCTGGAAAAGCCAGTCACCAAAGACGAAGTCAACGCCACGATGAAAAAAGCTGCTGACGGGAATCTCAAGGGCATTCTGGCCTATACCGAAGACCCCATCGTTTCTGCGGACATTGTGGGCAATCCTCACTCCTCGGTTTTTGATGCGCTTTCCACCATGGTGATGGGTCAAAATATGATTAAGGTCATCTCGTGGTATGACAACGAAATGGGATATTCCAACCGCGTCGTCGACCTGATTTCCAAAATCGCATGAAGCACGTGCGCACCGTCAACGACCTGCAAGCCAGCGACCTGTCGGGAAAACGTGTTTTGTTGCGCGCCGATCTGAACGTCCCCATGGACACCAACGGCGTGATTACGGACGACAGCCGCATTGTCGCGATACTTCCCACCATTTCCTATTTGCTAGACCATGGCGCATCCGTGATCGTAGTATCCCATTTGGGCCGTCCCAAGGGTCAAGTAACGGACCGATTGAGACTGACACCGGTTGCGTTGGATCTGTCTGAAAAATTGAATCGTCCGGTGATAAAAACGGATGACTGTGTCGGTAGTGAGGTCGAGGCGGTCTGCAGCCAACTCAAGGCCGGCGATGTGGTTCTGCTGGAAAATGTTCGTTTTTATAAAGAAGAAGAAGCCAACGACCCAAGCTTTTCCAAAAAGCTGGCCCGTTTGGCAGATATCTACGTAAACGACGCCTTTGGAACCGCCCACCGGGCCCACGCTTCGACAGCAGGGGTTGCGTCTTATTTGCCCGCTTATGCTGGCTTTCTCATCCAAAAAGAGGTGGAGCATCTCGAAAGCGTTCTTCTCAACCCGGACCACCCTTTTGTGGCCATCATCGGGGGTTCCAAAGTGTCTTCCAAGATCGGGATACTCTCGCACTTGATCGGCAAAGTCGATACCTTGCTCATCGGCGGCGGCATGATGTTTACCTTCTACAAAGCCATGGGTTACGAAACCGGACGTTCTTTGGTCGAGTCAGATTGTGTGGGACTAGCCAAGGATCTCCTAGAAAAAGCCCGAACGACAAGCACGACGATTGTGATCCCCTCCGACGTTGTCGTGGCTGATGCTTGCCAAGCTGGTGTAGCGACCTTAACTGTCCCGGCCACTCAGATTCCTAGGGATAAAATGGGGCTAGATATCGGACCGGATACCGTGGCTGCGTTCAGCCGCGAAATTGCCAAAGCCAAGACCATTTTGTGGAATGGCCCCCTGGGTGTATTTGAAATCGACGCCTTTTCCCATGGCACCATGGCCATCGCCAAGGCCGTGGCCGATGCTTCCGCCAAATCCGTTATTGGTGGCGGTGATTCCGCTGCAGCCATTCAAAAAGCCGGACTCGCCAGCTATATTTCACACATCTCCACGGGTGGCGGTGCGTCTTTAGAGTTTCTTGAAGGAAAAACCCTCCCGGGTATCGCCATATTAAAGGACTAACTGATGGACTCCGCTGACGCCCTTCGCGACGCTATCGCCAAATTACAGTCCAAGTCGGACGTGATCACTGCCCAGGCCAAGGCCAAAAGGGCGGAATTTGATCAAGTCAAAGACCAGCTTTATGCAGGCTCTGTCATCGATCCTGATGATGATGAGGCTCGCGAAAGCCTATCTGAGTTCTCCGACAGTATTCGCTTGTTGTCTGGCATTTTACAGCGTACCCATCTGGATGAATTCTTGGTTTTGATGGCCAATCCCGGCCGATTGTTCACCATGCACTTGTTTATTGGGTTTTTCCGTGGACTGGGGTTTGCCATCGGGTTGACCTTTATCGGGCTGCTGTTGGCATTTCTG
>CAYINU010000067.1:0-10169 GCA_964364855.1 uncultured Candidatus Marinamargulisbacteria bacterium
TTATTATGTGGCTGGCGGGGTTAATTACCTCGTATACCTTTAAGGGGTATATTCATATTTTGTTGGTTCTGGCTGTGATCTTGGTGATCTTTCGCCTGTTACAAGGGTATTAACTTCAATCTATGCGACCGATTTGGTCCGGCTCACTCAGTTTTGGTCTGATCAATATTCCCGTCAATGTCTACAGTGCGACCCAGGATCATACGATCGACTTGGATTTGCTGCACAAAAAAGACATGGGGCGTATCGGATATCAAAAAATCTGTAAGACCGACGGTGAGCCGGTATCGCCTGACGAAATTGTGAAGGGATACCAGATCGCGAAAGATGAATATGTGATCTTTAGCGAAAAAGAAATGGCCGCCACGCAACTCGAACGCTCCCGCACCATCGACATTCTGCGATTTGTGGACGTTGCACAAGTAGATACGATCTATTTTGAAAGACCATACTATTTGGAACCGCAAAAGGGCGGGGAAAAGTCCTATGCCCTGCTGCGCAAAGTCTTGGACAACTCTGATCGGGCGGCCTTGGCCCAGTTTGTTATGCGTGCCCGTGCGCATTTGGCCATTATCAAGCCGATGGAAGACGTCATGGTCTTAAATACAATGCGCTATGCTGAAGATATTCGCTCAACCAAGACGCTCAATTTGCCTTCATCCAAAACGCTTTCCGCCAAAGAGGTGGCTTTGGCCGAGGCCATTATCGATCAGCAAACCGAGGACTTTGATCCGGAGGAATATCGCGATACCCATAACGATGCCATGCGTAGACTGATTGACGAAAAAGCCCGTACTCACAAACCTATTGCCGTATCTGCTGCGGAGGCGCCTCGTCCCTCCAAAGATGCCGATATTATGGCGTTATTGAAAGCCAGTTTGGAAAACTATGGCCGTAAAAAATCCAGCCGTCCCCGCCGCCGGGTCAGTGTCAAATAACGATCCGGATGGGATTGTCGGCCTATCACAAAAAGCGCCGGTTTTCCAAAACCCCTGAACCGAAAGGGGAAATTGGAAAACACACTCAGTTGCGCTTTGTGGTCCAAAAGCACGATGCGTCACATTTGCATTACGACTTTCGTATTGAGTTGGATGGGGTTTTAAAAAGCTGGGCGGTGCCGAAAGGTCCTTCGATGAATCCGAAGGACAAGCGCTTGGCGATGCATGTCGAAGACCATCCCCTGGATTACCGTACATTCGAGGGGATCATTCCGGCTGGCAATTATGGGGCAGGGGAAGTCATTGTCTGGGACGAGGGTACTTATGTGACTGACCCAGCATTGTCCGCCAAAGACAACATCACGCAACTTAGAAAGGGGATGGCCAAGGGCCATCTGGCATTGGTGCTCCAAGGGCACAGGCTGCGGGGGAAGTTCCATTTGGTTCGCTTGCATGATGACCCCAAAGCGTGGCTGCTCATAAAAGCGCCAGATGAACATGCATCGAAGCGGGATATCTTGGCCCAAGTCCAGTCCGTCCGCAGTGACAGGATATTGAGCCGGGATGGGAAAACGAAAACAGCTCCCGTAGTGGCCAAGGGAAAAAAAATAAAACGGCCCGCTAAAAAAGACCCTATCCACCGACCCGTGACGCCCATGTTGTGTACGCTGGTGGATGAGGCGTTTGATAAAGAAGGATGGCTTTTTGAAGTCAAATGGGACGGCTATCGGGCTATTGCGGAATGCGAGAACGGCAAGGTTGAGTTGTATTCTCGCAATCACAAGTCTTTTGCAGCAAAGTATGCTGTGGTAGTAGAAGCGCTACAGCATCTTAAACATCAGGCCATTTTAGATGGAGAGATTGTGGCTTTGAATGAAAAAGGTCGGGTAGATTTTCAGCGTTTGCAAGAGTATGAACTGCATCCGGTCCCATTGGTCTATTATGTGTTCGACTTGCTGTATTTGAATGGCAAAAATCTGGAATCTTTGCCACTCACGGAGCGTAAAATTCGATTACAAGAGATCTTGCCGGTAGGGGATGTTCTACGGTTTAGCGACCCTATTTTTGCCCGGGGTACAGATTTTTTCGAGTTAGCCAAAAAAGCCGGTCAAGAAGGTATTGTGGCCAAAGACGGACGTAGCGCTTACTTGCAAGGCCAACGCACGCCGCATTGGCTGAAAATCAAGGCCCACCAAAATCAGGAAGCCATTATTGTGGGCTACACTGATCCCCGTGGAAGCCGCAAAGACATCGGTGCGCTCATATTGGGCGTGTATGAAAAAGGGCAATTGATCTATATCGGGCATACGGGTACCGGGTTTACTCAGGCAGGACTGACGGCCATGCGCAAAAAGCTGGCTCGGCTCTCCGTCAAAAAATGTCCCTTCAAATCAGTACCCCGCACTAACGCACCCGTTCACTGGATCACGCCCAAGCTGGTTTGCGAAATTCGCTTTCATGGCTGGACCCAAGGCGGACATATGCGACAACCTGTATATCTGGGCTTGCGAGAAGACAAAAGTGCCAAGGACGTTGTCCGTGAACGTGTAACCTCTCCCAAGCGGGCAGTAGCGGCTGCCGAAAAACCCAATCCGAATCCGGTGAAATTGACCCATTTGGATAAACTTTATTGGCCCAAAAAAGGCTATCGCAAACGGGATCTGATTGCCTATTACGAAACCATGGCCGACGTGATTCTACCGTATTTGGTGGATCGTCCGATGGTCTTGCATCGGTTTCCAAATGGCATTCGGGACGAGGGATTTTATCAAAAAGATGTTCACGAAGATCTGCCGGACTTTGTACATACGGTGGACATCTATTCCGAATCCAATGACAAGCAGTTGCGGATGATTTGCTGTCAGAACGTGGAAACGTTGCTGTATCTGGCCAATCTGGGTTGTATCGAAATGAATCCATGGCATTCGCGGATAACGGATTTGGAGAATCCGGACTATATGGTCATCGATCTGGATCCCCATGGCCTGCCGATGAGCAAAGTGGCCCGGGTGGCTCACGGTGTTCGCGATCTGCTGGCGGAAATGAAGATTCCGTCATATTGCAAGACGTCGGGAAAAACGGGGCTTCATATTTGTGTGCCGATGGGTGCGCGCTATAACTACGAAATAGTCAAAGAATTTGCCCGGTATGTGGCAGTGATGGTCCACGAGGCGTTCCCCAAATGGACCAGCATTGAGCGCGCTCCAGCGCGGCGGCCGGATAAATTGTATTTGGATTTCCTGCAAAACCGCCGTGCTCAGACCATCGCCAGTCCCTATAGCGTTCGGCCGACATCGGAGGCCAGCGTGTCAGTGCCCCTGGATTGGTCTGAAGTAAAAGCCAGTCTGGACATCCGTTCACATACGATCAAAACGGTTTCCAAACGGGTGGATCGGAAAGGTGACCTTTGGAAACCCGTGCTAGGTCCTGGTATCGACTTTAAGAAAATCCTCCGAGATACTTAGGATCCCCCAACACCGGCCGCGTCCCGCTAGTTGTATCGGTCTTCAGAACGTTAAAAGATCGTTAATGCAATGCCAGGAAATCCCAACCGATAATAGAGCTGATGTTTAATACAACAACACCTTCTGGACGTGGAGCATCTTACCCGTCCTATTCGGCAACCGGCGCTATTATGCCACACCGCGGGATAGTGAGTGGTTCTTCTTCTGCAGAGTTAGGCTTTGGTGTGGGCAGAGCAGCGCGCCAAGTAGTTGGTGGCTTGGCTACAGAGGCGGACAGCTGGCTTCGCTATCTGGTTTTAGGCAATTCTACACCACGCTATGCCGTATCGCGGGATGGACGGCGTATTTCGCTCCCGCCAAAACAAACGCCATCCGTGTTGTCCCGGGTATGGCATGCAGTGGTGGGTGCAGCATCAGGTTTCGGTGTGCTTCCGGGTGCCGATGCGGCTCCGATTTTCCCGATTTTCCGAAGCTTCTCAGTATCGGAAGGGAATGTGGTACAGATTACGGATGCTCAGGTGATTTTCGTTAAGGGATACCAGTACCATCCCAAGGAATCCAATACAATCAATGATGATATCCTCCAAACTATTTACACGGCATATGAAGGGCTTGGAAAGGGCCGGCTAGTGCGGGTCGTTGTGTTGATGGAAGGCGTTCCCGAGGAGGATACTACGATAATAAGCAGCAGGGGTAACGTATGCATTGTCCAACGTGGCTTTGATTCAGTTGGAGACAGGTCTCATCTGGAGTTAATGCAGGGCTATTTGAATGTTGGCTTTGAATCCGTGATTGTATTGACGCCCCATTCTTTTACCATTGCTGCGAGAGATTTTTTATCAGCGCACAGGCACTTGGTTTTTTCGCCACGTCGTCCAGATCCTTCACCTGACGAACTTTAATCATCTTCTTAAAAAAAATCTATCCGCGGGGTAGGCTGCCGCAGCGCTGCCGTAACTACCACCACCCACGCCAGCACCGCTATCCGGCACAACAGACAAGAATTCATCACCGCTTGCTGCCGCTGCTGCTGCAGATGCAGTAGGGCCGAATCGAGATACCGGCCGTGGTGGATGGGTGCGAAGTATGGGGAGCGGAGGGGGCAAGGGTGTTGTTGCAGCTGCCGCTGCAGCACCTGCCGCTGCAGCACCTGCCGCTGCTGCAGCTACCACGACCGGCATTGGAACGGGGCGTGCAAGAGGAGGCGGTACATGGGGTCGAGCCCAAAGGCCGGTCACATCCTCCGGGCGCAGTTGGACCACTGTTTCACCGGTAATGGCTGTTATGTTCTGGTGAGGGACGACAATTCCCTTTCGATTTAAAGCCCCTATTACTGTTGCTGGCGGGGAGTTGGGAAAAACAACGGTGTTCTCATCCCGCTGTGTGAAAGACAGGCGCTCCAATTTCCCGGACCGTGCTATCGGAGTTCGGCCTGCCGCGGCTGCACTTGCGCTTCCCAAACCTGCACTAAACACGCGTGACCTCCTGATCAGAATCCCCCATTATCGTTGCTTTGTAACATTCCCTTGCAACGATGACTTCGACCTTTGCTATACTCTGCTCACCACCCACTCAAGGAGTTTTTAATATGAGTATACGAAAAGCCCAAGCGCATTGGTCTGGCACCCTTAAAGAAGGTAAAGGCGAATTGTCGGTCGAAAGCGGGGCATTTAAAGGGGCCTACTCCTTTTCCTCTCGATTCGAATCGGGAACGGGTACCAATCCCGAAGAGCTGGTCGGCGCGGCTCATGCCGGTTGCTATTCCATGTTTTTGTCCGCATTATTGTCCGAAAATCAGCTAAAACCGGTTTCTATCGATACGACCGCCGAAGTGAAACTGGAACGAGATGATGTTGGTCCTAAAATTACCAGCATTCATCTGGAATGCCGGGCCGAAGTCGATGGTATTTCCGCCACCGACTTTCAGGCCCTCGCTCAAAAGGCCAAACAAAATTGTCCGATTTCCAGACTATTTTCCGGAACAGATATTACCCTAACTGCAAGTCTTGTTTAGTTACCAACTGCTGCGTTTAACGTAGACTTTTCTAGCTGCGTTATCGCCATAAGGGTATCGGGCCGTGATGTCGATTTGCATACTCTTCGGAGAGAGGCTGGTATATTGGTCAATTTGTGCTTCGGTTAGCGTGGCGGTCATGACGTCCTCTCCGATGGTAATCACTTGCCGATCACCGACTTGTATATGATTAGCATCATAGAAAAATAGCTCAAGCGAGTATTCGATTCCGGTTAAGGCATTGCCCGTTTCATCCAGTGGCGCAGTGTAGGTGAGGGTGGTACCTCCGGTTGTACCGATGACATAAGGTGTGGTCTGACTGCCGTTGCCGCTGCTCCAAGACGTGGTATCGGAGGGAATGCGCTCGAATTTGAAGTTCACGCTCATCCAGAAATAATCCTTGGTGCCGTTGGTATAGGTGGCTTCGATTAAGATGAGCTGGCCCGGCGCAAAGCTGTTGTTTTTTGGTGTAAGAAGCACGGTCCAGACAGTATTTCCGCTTTGGTTGGTGGCTTTGTACAATTTGTAGCTGTCGGCTGACCACAATGTCCCCGTGGCAGGGTAGGTGTCGACAGCCGTGTATCCGCCGGGCAATCGGGAAATTTGGCAGGAGGTGTAATTGGTATTCAAACGCAGTGCTTTGATCGTGGATATGGTGCTCGCATTTTGGGGAAAAAATTCCAATACGATGATGGAGTCATTGGTAACCGTATAAGAGTTCGATAATTCATTGTCGATTTTGAGGTTCATAAACATGATGCCCTTGTCCATTTTGGTGGTTTGGGCCGTCATGTCAACCCAGCTTCCGTCGACTGAATTATCTAATTCCTGACCATTGTTCATCGCATCAAACATATCCGGCATACCATCTTGATCCCGATCGATGGTATTGGACGAATTGAGTGTTGAAACCATTGAGCCGGTACCCTTGCCGTCGTTGCCTGCGCCCACAGGAATGCCGCCGGACAGCCGCACTTCCATGTCGGCATTCAGCGTCACGCCGGATCCGGCATTCGGATCCAGCGATCCGACTTTGTTGGTTAAATTAAAATTAATCGTTACGCCGCTAATATTGGCATTCACAATCATCCCCGTGCTACCCACACTTCCGCTAGTCATCAACGTGATGGGACCGATGAATTCCAGGGGTTCTTTGCTGACGACTCCGACAAAAAAGTCATCGCCGTGTGTTGCCGTATTGACTCCGATAGGCAAACTAAAACTGCCGTCTGCGTCGACCTCAGCAAAAAAGACTTGCTTGGTGGCCCGGTTCTGGATCCACAGATAGTAGTCGCCCTCTGCGTGGGTTTTGGGGTTTTTTGATGATCCCAAGATACCGCTAAATGAAATAGATCCTGAAAATGTCTTGGATGAGGTTTGGCTGCCGGACGATGCTGTGGTTGTGCATCCACCCAGCCCGATCGCGGTAGCGACCAGCACGCCCATCATTGTCATGGCTGCGATACGTTGGATTTTCAACACCGCACGTCCTTTCGTTGGGGGAAATATGTAATTAGTATACCCCAACACCGAAAAACAAAGCGCGCCTCTCGTTGTGACGAAAAGCGCGCTTGTGCGTTCCCGAGGGCCGATCAGGTATTAAACTACCAATTACTGCGTTTGACGTAGATTCGGGTCATGGCGTGGTCCCCATAGGGATAGGTGGCCATCAGATCTACTTCCAGATAAGACGGGGAAGCGGTTGCAGCATCCACTTGGGCTTGGGTTAACGTGCTGACCAAGATATCCTCACCGATCGAAATCATGTTCTGATTGCCGATTTGGACATTGCTCGTACCGTAAAAACGAGTCCGCATCGCATAATCCATATCCACTAACAGATTATTGTTTTCATCCCGCGGAGCTTGATAGGTGAAGTCAATACCGCCGGCAATGTTAATCCGATAGGGGGCCTCAACGCTGCCGCTGCCCAACAGCCACAACGAGGTGTCGTTGAGCATGGTAGAGAATTTGAAGTTCAGCTGTAGCCAGAAGTATTCCTTAGATCCGTTGGTGTACGTTACTTCCACCAAAATGACATCTCCGGTATCAAAGGTATTATTTTCCGGATCAAGCCTGACTGTCCAAACCACTTCCCCCGATGCGTTTTGTGCCTTGTATAGCCTAAACGATGTGCTGGACCAGAGGGTGTTTGGGGATGGGTAGGTTTCCAATGCGTTGTAAGACGCGGGGAGACTGTGAATGCGGCTATTTTGATAGCTCGCATTGACGCGAATGGCCGTCATGGACGAAATGGCGCTCGCGTCGTTAGGCCGGAGCTCCACGGCTACGACGGCATCGTTTGTGACCGAAAAGCTATTTTCGCTGGCGGTGTTCATGTCGATTTCCATAAACATGACCACTTTGGCCATGTTCGTGCTGTGTTGCGACATCCACGAATTGGCTACGGTGTTATCCAAGCGTTGGCCATCGTTCATGGCGTCGAATATATCCGGCAACCCATCTTCATCCGGATCCACCATATTGGCGGTATTGAGGCTGGTGGTCATCGATGCAGTGCCTTTGCCGAAATTTCCCATGCCCACCGGTCGTCCGCCGTTTGTGACCAGGCGTACCTTGAAGGTGGCGTTTCCGGTAATCGCAGCGCCGCCGTTGCTGATCACGCCGCGATCGATGCTGCCATCAAAAAGAATGGCAACGTTGGTTGCGTTGTCCGAAACCACGATTCCACCCACCGCAGAAGCCGTCGACGTAGCCATGGTAATGGGTCCTGAATAGAGGGTGGGATCCTTTTGGATGATGCCAAAAAAGAAGGTGTTGCCATTTTCTACCGTGGCGTCCGTTTGGACATCTAGTGAAAATTGGCCATCTGAGTCAATTTCAGCAAAATAGATGCGCTGAGTGCCTTGATTTTGGGCCCATAAAATAAAATTACCTTCCGCCGCAGTTTTAAAATTCGTTGCGGAGCTGGTTCCCATTCCCAAAAAGCTGGTGGTTCCCGAAACGTTTCGCGTTACTAACGACCCCGTACTGGTCAAACTTGTCTGCCCACACGACGTCAATAAACCCATTACGACCAAAGCCAACCCTCCGTATAGGAAGGCGCGAAACCTTGTTCGGATGCGCATATATTGCTCCTTTCGGCCTAGCATCCACTATTACGACGGCTTGGGAACGCCGGCGAAGTATAGCATAAACCGCTTGTCGTTTGCTGGCGTGTTAACTCCGACCTACGAAATCCTCGAAGGTGCCGTGGTAGTCTGTCATCCCGGCGGGAGTGACTTCGATTACGCGGTTGACGACCGTATTGAGCAGCTCAAAATCCTGGGAAATGACCATTACAATTTCTGGGAATGCAATCAGACCGTTATTGAGTGCAGAAATCGACTCCAAGTCCAAATGATCGGTGGGTTCATCAAACAAAAGGGCGTTGGCCTCGGCCATCATCAGTTTTGAAAACATTGCCCGCGCTTTTTCTCCGCCGGACAAAACGCTGGTTTTTTTCATGACCGCATCGCCGGAAAAGAGCATCCGACCTAGCAGCCCCCGGATGTGCTGAGGATCGCTTTTTTCGTAATATTGCGCTAGCCAATCCAACAGAGATTTGTTTTCGCCAAAGTATCGGCTGTTGTCCTTGGGGAAATAGCCCACGGTAATGGTGGGTCCCCATGTCACGGTCCCCGTGTCGGGGGGCAGATCACCGGCCAAGATTCGAAGTAACGTGGTTTTGGACAGGGAATTGGGACCGACAATGGCGACCTTGTCCCCTTTTTGGAGCGTAAACGACACATTGGTGACCAATGGCTCTCCGTTTAAGGCATAGGAAACGTCTTTCACCGTGAGTACGCTGTCGCCACATGGACGGCTGGGCTTGAACTGGATAAATGGCGCTCGCCGGGAGGATTGGGGCAGTTCATCGGGACGTAATTTCTCGATGAGCTTTTTGCGGGAGGTTGCTTGCTTGGATTTGGAGGCATTGGCACTGAACCGGCGGACAAAGTCTTCGAGCTCTTTGATTTTGTCTGTGGTTTTTTTGTGTTGGTCTTGTTTTTGCTGGGTGATCAGCTGAGATGACTTTTCCCAGAAGTCATAATTGCCCACGTAAGTGTGTATATTTTTAAAATCCAAATCCGCAATGTGGGTACAGACCTTGTTTAAAAAATGCCGGTCGTGGGACACGATAATGACGGTGTTTTCAAAGGCCAATAAAAACTTTTCCAGGGCCATGACCGTCGAATAGTCCAATTGGTTGGTCGGTTCGTCCAATAGCAAAATGTCGGGGTTTCCAAATAGCGCCTGGGCCAACAATACACGAATTTTTTGACCGGCCTCCAATTCGCCCATTTTTTTGGTGTGCAGGTCTTCGGGGATACCTAGCTCGCTCAGAAGTGAAGCCGCATTGGGTTCGGCGCTGTATCCATCCATATCGGCAAACATGATTTCGAGTTTGCCAACTTGCTCGCCCTCCTCATTGCTCAATTCGGGCTTGGCGTACAGGGCATTGCGTTCGGCATAAACATGGTAAAGGCCTTTGTGTCCCATCAGCACGGTTTCTAGTACCGGGAATTCGTCAAATTCAAACTGATTTTGCTTCAAAATGGCGATGCGCTTACCGGGTGCGACGGCGACAGATCCGGATGTGGGTTCTATTTCGCCGGATAATATTTTTAAAAAGGTCGATTTTCCCGCGCCGTTAGGGCCGATCAGACCGTAGCAATTTCCGTCCAGAAATTTGACATTGACATCTTTAAAGAGGGTTTGGCCGCCAAAGGACAGCGTAAGGTTTTCGGT
>CAYINU010000068.1:0-10125 GCA_964364855.1 uncultured Candidatus Marinamargulisbacteria bacterium
TGGACTGGGGTTTGCCATCGGGTTGACCTTTATCGGGCTGCTGTTGGCATTTCTGACCTTAAAAAGTGTTCACTCCGGCACCTTGCACGCGCTGTTGAACATCCTGGCAAACTTGCGTCAGTAAGGCACGATGTTTAACCGCCGCTACACCTTACTGGTCGTCACCGCTATCTTTTTGGACCAATTGACCAAGTGGTGGGCCGTGCATGCGTTGAATCGATTTGATGCGTGGGTTGTCATTCCAAAACTATTGGAATTCCAACTGGTGTTTAATACAGGTGCTGCTTATGGATTGTTTTTAAATCAACGCGTTTTTTTAAGCATTGTTGCAGGACTGGTAATCATCGGTGCCATTTGGTTTCAACGCTATTTCAATCACAGTATTTTCAGTCGGCTGGGCATCTGCTTTGTTTTGGCCGGGGCGTGGGGAAATTGGATCGACAGATTGCGCCTGGGTTATGTCGTGGATTTTATTAACATCCATATTTTTCCCGTCTTCAATGTGGCCGATATGTGCATTGATTTGGGGTTGGCATTATTGCTGGCTGATCTGATTTGGGGCCATCGTGGCGCAAACCAAAAGTCTTGAAAGCGGCCGCCTGGATGCCGTTTGTGCCCTCGCGTTTTCCCTGTCCCGCGCGCAGTCCAAATCACTGATTGCCAGTGGTCAAATCCGCGTCAACGAAGTAGCAATCACCAAAGCCAGCAGTTGGGTCAACGCCGGTGACACCTTATCCTGGCCCGGCAGCATCTCCGTAGACCCGCCGGCCCAAAAAGGGACTATTCCGTTTGATATCCGGCGGTATTTTTTATATGAAGACCAGGACCTGGTCGTGCTGAATAAGCCCGCGGGCCTCACTGTCCATCCCGGAGAAAAAACCAAAGAATGGACCCTGACCGAGCTGCTAACCCATGCCAAGCTCACCCTCTTTGCCGATCTTCAACCCACAAGACCCGGTATTGTGCACCGGCTGGACAAGGATACCGATGGGCTTATGGTATTGGCGAAAACCCAGGCTGCTTATGCCGCTTTGGTCGGACAATTTCAAGAAAAAACGATAGAAAAGATTTACCTGGCAATGGTCAACGGAAATGTTGTGAACGACCATTTTCGCATCGACCGTCCCCTCATCCAGTCCTTTCAAAAAGGACCCCATATGCGCGTTGCCCATGCCAGCGAGGCTGCGAAGCCCGCACAAACCGACGTCGAAGTCCTGCATCGCTACCAAACCAAAACCTTACTCAAAGCCTATCCCCTCACGGGACGCACCCACCAGATCCGGGTACATCTGGCTGCTGTCGGTCATCCGGTCATTGGCGATGTCTTGTATGGCAAACCATCTGCGGTTAACGGGCAACGGTTGCAGGCCTACGCCCTGGGATTCACCCATCCCCAGACCGGCCAACGCATGCGGTTTTGCTTGCCTGCCAGCACCAGGCTCTGGACCTGAGAGGGTGTCTGGAAAAGCCGTGATGCGGCGTCATTGCTCACCTTCGCGTGCTCACTGTAGCGCTGCTACAGCTCCGCGCGCTCAGGCTCGCATTCCTTGCCTGACGGCTTTTCCAGACACCCTCTGAGTCTCTATTTGCCCACGCAAAACCGGGAAAAGATTCCGTCTAACACTTCTTCGGTAATGGCATCCCCTGTGACTTCACCCAGAGCCAAAATGGCTGCCTTAAGGTCAATCGCCAAGCAGTCGTCCTCCCGATTTTGGTCCAGGCTCGCCCGCACATAGCCCAGTCGTTCATGTGCCTGGCGAATACAATGACGCTGACGGACATTGCAAACCAGGTCCAAATCCAGCTCGGGAAAGTCCGCTTCAAAATCGGCCACCAGCTGTGTCTTAAAGGCATCCAACCCCAAGTCTTTTTTCGCGGAGATGTCCAACAGAACCCTACCGGTCTGATGAGAGGAAGGTAGCCGGAAACGAGAAGTTTTCAGGTCGCTTTTATTGGCCAATATATATACATGTCTGTGCCGCCTAATCCGCTCAAAAATTTTGGCGTCTTGTGAATCAAATGGCCGGGTACGATCGACAACCCAGATAACGGCATGCGCTTGTTTTAGCAGCGTGTGTACTTTGCGAATACCGAGTTTTTCGACCACGCCCGCACCTTCTCGGATACCGGCCGTATCCACTAGCCGAAACAACAACCCCCCCAGCTCGATATCCGCCGTCAGAAAGTCACGGGTTGTGCCGGCAATCGCCGTGACAATAGCCCGACTTTCCCCGCAAAATGCGTTGAGAAGAGCGGATTTACCCACATTGGGCTGACCCACAATCACACAAGAAATACCCTCACTCACCTTCTGGCCGAAATCTTGCGCTGCCAACACCTGACCGAGTCGGTGATCGGCCATGGAAACGGCATCCCGCAATACCTGCCGATTCAGCGGTTCCACTTCATCCGGAAAATCAATCGACCCTTCGACCTGTTCGAGCAATCGCATCAGCACAGCGCGTATTTCTCCGATGACGGTGTATAGTTTGCCTTTCAGCCGGCCCAAAGCGATCTGACTGCTCTTGGTGCTGGTGGATTCGATTAGGTCAATGACGGACTCCGCCGCATCCAAAGAGAGTTTCCCGTTTAAAAAAGCCCGCCGCGTAAACTCCCCGGGCTCCGCCAGCCGCGCTCCGCACTCGGTAAGCACCGAAAGCAACTGCCGAAGCACCACCATCGACCCATGGGTTTGCAGTTCCACCACATCTTCTCCGGTAAAAGAATGCGGACCTTTAAAAAACAACACCACCGCCTCGTCAATGGTTTCCCCAAAGACAGGATGATGGAGGCGGCGAAAATACGCACAGCGCGGCGTTAAAGCCTCGCGTGTTCGGAGTAAGCGCTGTGTCAGAACCACGGCCTGCACCCCTGAAATCCGCACGATGCCCACCGCCCCCGCACCCGGCGGCGTGGCAATGGCGACAATAGTGTCTAGGTAATCATCCTTCGCCATTGCGGCGCTCGAGGACCACATGGCGATTGTGGCCGGAGCCTTCGCTAATGGAGCGAACGGATCGGTGATTTTTAAACAACATGTGAATCTGGCGGCGGTCAGAGGCATTCATTGGCTTGAGCGGGATGCGATCTTTGGTGATTCCGACAGAGCGAGCAGCCCGCATGGCCACCGCACGCAACGTCTCAAACCGTTTTGTCCGATAGCCCGATGCATCCACAATGAGCTTGACGTCCAAAGGATAGCGTTTGTACACCATCGCACGAAGCAGGGTTTGAAAGGCTTCCAGCGTCTGGCCGTCTTTGCCGATAATGCGGCCCAAGTCTGAGGCATTTTCAATATCAAATAGCAACCGACGAGCCGGCTGCTTTCCAATGGAAACGGTACTGGAAAACCCGCAGCCTTCGATCAATTGTTGCAACAGCCCCCGGATCTCTTCCACAACCTCAGGAGGAATGGTAACCGCACCGCTTTTTGGATCATCCTCGTCGTCAAAATCGGCCTCCGCATCTAAGTGGGCTCGTGGGACAAGGACATCCTCCTGTTCCAATACCTCTCCGTCATCCGCAGATGCGATACCCCTGAAAAAACCAAAAAAACCTCGTTTTGCATTCATAAATATCCCCTTTATGAATTGATTTTGCGTAGAATCCAATACTGCTGTGCCAATGACAGACCCTGAGAAGCGGCCCAGTACACTTGCACGCCTGAGGGCATTTTAAAGCAGATAAACACCATCAGAAACGGCATAAACATCAAAATCTTGGCTTGCTGTGGGTCTACCACCGACATTTTCTGGGAGAGATAAGTCAATATCCCAATCGCCACGGGCAAAATATAAAACGGATCTGCGACAGACAGGCTATGGAGCCATAAAAATCCGGTATTGACACCCGGAGCCTGCAAAAGCCCCAAAAACTGCGGACTGCTAACCGTATAAAAAATCGCGAAAAAGATCGGAAGCTGAACCAAGGCCGGTAGACACCCAGAGAACGGATTAAAGTTGTTATCTTTGTAGAATTTCATCAACGCCGAACGCAGTTGCTCCGGTTGGTCTTTGTGCTTTTCTTGCAGGGCCTTGAGCTTGGGCTGCAGGATCTGCATCGTTTTCATGGATTGGAATTGCTTTTGCGTCAGAGGATAAAACACAATTTTGACCAACAAGGTCAACAAAATGATGCCAACACCAAAATTGGGAAAAAAGTGAGAATAGGAATAACTTAAAAACGGGATCATGGCCTTCTGGACCAGCAAATCGATCGGATGCATCAAATAGTTAACCATGAGAACTCCTTTGGTTACGGAACAAAATCTAAGCCACCCGCATGCCAAGGATGGCATCGCAACAAACGCCGTACACTAAGATACGATCCCTTGGCCAGGGAATAACGCTCAATCGCCGTGCGGGAATAACTTGAACACGAGGGATAAAACCGGCATCGGGGACCCAGTACCGGAGAGATCCAATGTTGGTAGATACGAATCAAAAACAGGACCATGTTTTTGATCATGACAGCGCTACCGAGACCCGCTGTATCTCGGCATTCAGCCGCTGGACAACGTCTGCAAACGGCCGACTCAACACCGCCAGCTTGGCCACCAGGGCAATGTCTAGAGACCGTTCCGGCAACACGACAATTCGGTACGCCTCCCGAAGGCGCCGCTTTAATCGGTTCCGAATGACGGCAGGCCCCAGTTTGCGACCTGCGATCACAGCAAACCTCGGTAGGCTACTGGGTGCGTAATACATCCGAAATAGTTCCGTTTCCACTCGGGCACTTTGGCTAAAAAAACGTTGAAAATGGGACTTCCCTTTAATCCGACGATCTTTTGGAAGACAGTACCGGGTCAACGTCAGACGGCGATGCGTTGCCGGCCCTTGCGGCGACGCGCATTCAACACTCGGCGGCCTCCGACGGAGCGCATGCGCACTTTAAAGCCGTGTGCCTTGTGTCGCTTACGTTGATTCGGTTGAAAAGGTCTCTTCATAATGCGACAACTTTAGCAATCACACACTCGGTGCGTCAATATGGGTCCATTCGTCCGGAGTGAGCGCACGAATTCGCACCGCATGCAGTCCCTCCGACAGCAGGGACCGTGACGCAGCCAGTACCCGCCGTTGGCGTTGGACCGGGGTTTCGCCGACGAAATCGCTACTGACAATCTCGATATCGGCATGGGTCAGTCCGCCCAGGCCCTGCACACCGGCATGCCCACGGTGACGCCCGCTGTCATCGGTTACACGCAAGTATCGCGGCCACAATGCAGACCACAACACCTGTACAAGCATTTCTTTATTGCGCATAATTTTTAATATCATGACTATACCAGTTGGTCGATCCGCCGGAAAACATCTGAAGCAATTGGCCAACCTCATTACACTGTCCCGGATTTTGGGCGTCTCTATCATTTTTTGGCTCACCCCATACCATACCAACTTGTGGCAATTGTGGGCGGTCACGTTTTATATCTTTGTCTGCGCCACGGACTATTTGGATGGATGGGTAGCGCGCCGTCTAAACATCGTCACCAATTTGGGCAAGATGCTGGATCCATTGGCGGATAAAATCCTTATCCTGGTCTTTCTCCCACTGCTGGAAATGGGTGTCATCTCTTCGTTTCCGGTGTTTTTGATTCTCATGCGGGAATTTGCCATTTTGGGTGTGCGTATCGTGTCTGTGCAGGATGGTATCGATATCTCCGCACAAAAAGCAGGCAAAATTAAGACTGTTATCACCCTCATCTGCTGTGGCATTTTGTTTGGCCGCGTACCCGTCACCGAAGTGCCACATTTGCCTTTCTTCCTCGTTCCCCTCAACTATCTGCGACGTTGGGTGGTGACCTGGCCAAACTGGGTCTTTCAGGCCTTAATTATCCTGACGGTTCTTGCCACCATTTGGTCCTTTTTGCTCTATATCGATGATTTTATCTGGGAGCAATATGTAAAACGAATGGGCGGCGATACGGGCAAGGCCAAACGCATCCTTCGCAGCATCGTGCCCAGCACCTTTTCTGCCCTCAATTTAGGATGTGGCGCCTCCGCCGTGGCGCTCGCCTGGTATGGCTGGGTGGATAAGGCGGCTTTTTTGGTGTTGGCCGGGATGATATTCGACTCCTTGGATGGGAAATTGGCCCGCAAGCTGAACGCAGAGTCCGCCTGGGGGGCCAAGTTGGATTCCAAAGCCGACGTGACCACGTTTGGGATTGCCCCGGCGATGGTGGTTTACAAGGTGATTGCGAGTTACCCGAACACCTTTCATTTGCCGGTGTTCAAAATCCTGGGTTTTTGTGTGGGATGCGGGTATTTTGCCGCGGTCTATTATCGTCTACGCCGGTTTGACCGGGGTGGCCATTCAGACTGGTTTGAGGGCCTGCCATCCCCGGTTGCGGCAGCCCTGGTCGTGGTAGCGGCGGCCTCGGTCACACTCCGCACACCTATCCTCTTTGTCAGTTTCGCAGTGGTCATGGGCGTGTTGATGATTTCGAGAATCCGGTATGGTCATTTGGATCAGGCCAGTCATCATCCGACGCTGCGGCCCTTGCGCTGGCCAACGATGACATTGGTCATTTTGAGTATGATCGCGCTGGTGGGCTTTCCATTCCATCCGCTTTTTGTACCTTACGACTGGCTCATCGCCGCAGGACTGATCTATGTGGGCTCTCCGCTATGGGTAAAAACCTAGAGGCCATCTCATAATACCGCCATGGAGCCCTCTGCTCCGCTCAAAATGCTCACATAGCGCCGCTATGCTCCGCGTTTTGTGCTCACAGAGAACTCCCTGACGCCATTCTGAGACGGCCTTTGGGTTTTATGAGATGGGTTCTAAAAGCCGCCTAGTCGGTCTGCGGTTTTAGGCGGTCCAAAATTTTCTCAAAAGGCCGGATCTTGCAACCCGCCATAGACTGACCATGGGCATCCCAGGACACGATATCTTTCCCCAAAAAACACTCTATTTTGGCTACCACATCGGGCACGACCGGCTTCATGTAGACTGACAACCGCCAAAGCGCGGTCAGAGCAGACGTGCATACCGCCTGAGCTTTGTCCGGATCTTGAGTCACTAGGTTCCAAGGTTCGCTGTCATGAATGTATTTATTGACCTTGTCGGCCAGCTGCATCACCCGCATCATGGCTTTGTTATAGGACAAGCTGTCCATGTAGGCCGCAATTTCATCTCCGGCACCTGCGATCTCCTCCAAAATAGGGTCGGCTGCGGTATCGATGTCGGACAGCTGTCCGTCCCAATTTTTGCCGACGATGGCCCCGATACGGCTGGCGATATTGATAAATTTATTGATCAAATCGGCGTTAACACGCGTCACAAAGTCATGCCAACTAAAGTCCAAATCTTCTACCGCGTCGTTTAGTTTGGCGGCAAAATAGTAGCGTAGATAGGACGGATCCAGACGATTCAGATACTGCCGGGCCATGATAAACGTACCCCGACTTTTTGACATCTTTTCACCATTAACCGTCAAAAACCCGTGGATATGGATGGCTTCGGGGGTTTTAAACCCTGCGGTGACCAGCATCGCAGGCCAAAACAAGGCATGAAAATAGAGGATATCTTTGCCGATGAAGTGATGAATTTCGTATGGCCCTTTCCGCCAAATGCTATCAAAATCTTGCCCGTGATCGCGGCACCATTTCAACGTTGTCGCCATATATCCTACTGGTGCGTCCATCCACACGTAAAAGTACTTGTTGGCCGCGTCAGGGATTTGGAATCCAAAATAGGGCGCATCCCGCGAGATATCCCAGTCTTGCAAGCCTTCCGTGAACCACTCCATCAGCTTGTTTTGAATTTCCGGCCGCACATGTCCGGATTGAATCCACGCTTTTAAAAAGGAACTGCACTCCGAAAGCTTGAAAAAATAATGCTCCGACGTCCGTAACACGGGTGCATTGTGACAAGTCACGCAACGGGGGGCCAATAAATCGGTTGGCGCATAGGTGGCAGAACAGACTTCGCATGAATCGCCATACTGGTCTGGTGACTGACACCGCGGACATATCCCTTTGACATATCGATCCGGCAAAAACATGTCACAACTTTCGCAATAAAATTGGTCAATATCCCTCCGTTCGATTTTGTGTTCATCGACGCATTTTTGATAGATTTCGAGCAACAATGCCTCGTTTTCAGGGGAATGCGTGGTATAAAACAAATCCATCTGGATGCCAAAGTCATGCAAATCTTTTTCATGGCGCTCTTTGACTTGTGCAATCAGCGTCTCGGGCAGGAGGCCTTCCCGCTTGGCACCAAGCATAATCGGTGTTCCATGGGTATCATCTGCGCCCATGTACAAAACGGTATGGCCACGTAACCGCTGAAAACGCACCCAAATATCGGTTTGGATAAATTCGACCATATGCCCCAAATGAATGGGGCCATTGGCGTAGGGCAGCGCACTGGTTACCAGTAGGTGACGTCTTGACATAGGACCCTTATCCTACCACCTCTAAAAAGGCCGAAACAGCGTCGGCATTTGCTCCTTTTCGCAATAGGCGGAAAGGGGATGCCACCCCATCCACAACCGTAGATTCTATCCCCAAACGAGGGTCCACTTTGTCATAAACAAAATCCACCCGGCTTTGCCATTTTGCCAATTGCAACCGTCCCTCATGCGCTGTTCCGGAAATATTTAAGCTTGTGGAAATGAGGGGCTTTCCAACGGCATGCAGCAATCGGTTTAAGGGTTCGTAGTCCGGCAATCGGACACCGATGCTATGGCGCCCCCCTGTGATAACCGCGTCCAGCTGGTCATGTTTTTCCAAAATAACCGTCAAGGGGCCAGGCCAAAAACGCTGAAGCAACGGCCAAATCCGATAGGGCACGTCACCTGCGATTTGCTCGATCCCGTCAAAATCACCAATCAAAACCAAAAATGGGCGATCCGCTTCCCTTTTTTTGATAGACTGCACGCGGCGGGCCACCCCCGGATCAGCCAATCCCACAATGCCCCAGATGGTGTCGCATGGAAACACACCGATTTCGCCTGACCTGATCCGGACAGCAAGTTTGTCGATGTCGACATACCATTGGGACCTCATGCCAATTCCTTTAGCCGGAGGTCCGTTTCAAAGGCGTGATATCCCGGACCCCCATTTTGGATGAGCGCCTCTATATCCTGACCGCCGACCGGAGGCATCAATACCTCCGTCAATAGCCGGCGGTGGCGGTAGCCTGTGTAGTGGCACTGCGCACATCCCAGCTCGCAGCAGCGCACCGATGCCAATTGCTGAGAAATGATGCCTTTAAGCGCATATCGGATCAAAAAAGGGTCTAGACCGAAACCCGAAAGCCGCGCAAAAGTGGAGCGTACACTGTCCGTGTGCAAAGAAGACAAAACCAGATGTCCGGTGTAAGCCGCATCAAACGCCATTTTGGCACCCTCGGGATCCCGAATCTCGCCTACCATGATGACATCGGGATCTTGGCGCAGCAGATATTTTAAGCCATTAGAAAAGGTATATCCAGCTGTTGCGTTGACCTGAGATTGCCGAACGTGAGCCAAATGTTGTTCGACCGGGTCCTCCAGCGTCACCACGCTCAGATTTTGGGCGACCAGCTCCCTGATGAGCGTATATAAGGTCGTGGTTTTTCCCGACCCGGTCGGACCTGTTACCAAAATGACGCCACACCTCTGGGCCAACATCTGCCCCACCAGTGCCTCGGCGGGTGGCCAGAATCCCAGATCGGCCAAGCTCGCTTGCGTTTGGTACGTGTCAAAAAGGCGGAGCACCGCATCCTCTCCATGTACGGTTGGGAGAGTCGATACCCGCACATCATAGGCTTTTCCCCCGCAGCGCACCGACAATTGTCCGTCTTGCGGCATCAATCCCCGGCCTGGTTCCAGGTGCGCCAGGAGCTTTAGGATACGCATCCATCCTTCTATCTCATGCTTTGCGATATGTATCCGCACCGATAGCTGCCCATTTTTCCGAAAGCGTACAACGCCGCCGTCCGGCGTCCACAAGACATGAACGTCTGAAGCCCCAACGACAATGGCCTCATAGATAACCTTATGCACTGCATCTTGGGGTTCGTCCGGTGCATATAACGCCGCCGTGAGGTCCATCTGCGCCCACAGCACCAGGCGCACCCGCTCATTAATATGAGGTTCCAATTTTTGATTGAAGGGATTGTCAACGGCAATAACGATCA
>CAYINU010000069.1:0-9941 GCA_964364855.1 uncultured Candidatus Marinamargulisbacteria bacterium
GCATCTCCCCCAACATTCTCAAACAAGCCACCGACGGGTTTTCCAAAGTTCGCAATACCCTCCGGTTTTTGCTGAGCAACCTCTATGACTTCGACGCGACCACCGATATCGTTCCCCTGGACCAATTGGAATCCGTGGACCGCTGGATCCTCGCGGAATTGGCGCATCTGAGCGACAAAGTCATCGCCGACTACGCCCAGTACAACATCCACACGATCGCCCATCAGAGTCACCTGTTTTGCAGCGTCACACTCAGTTCGACGTATCTGGATATCGTCAAAGACCGGCTATATTGCGACCCCGCCACGGGCCAGAAGCGCCGTAGCACCCAAACCGCCCTCTTTCACATGCTAGACACCCTGTTGCCTCTACTGGCCCCCATTTTGGTTTTTACCGCCGAGGATGCCTATCAGCATTGGAATCGCAAGGACAAGTTGGCCAGTATTCACCTGTCTCCCATCCACACCCCTCCGACAGACTGGCAACAGTTACCGTTGCTCGCTGAATGGAGTGAAATCCTACGGATCCGTGATGCTGTTTACCAGTCATTGGAGCCTTTGCGGGCGGACAAAACACTTAAAAGCTTTTTGGAAGCCAAGGTTTATTTAACCCTGCCGCCAGAGTTGGCCAACCGTTTCGCGGAAACACCGGTAGATTGGGCATCCATTTTGATTGTGAGTCAAGTCGAGATCGGCACCGGCCCCAAACTGCAAATCCGCGCCGAAAAAGCCACCGGCGACAAATGTGAACGGTGCTGGAAGATATTACCGCTGCGTAGAAACCTGTGCAACCGCTGCGAATCTGTAGTCTATCCGTCCTAGGGCATGTCCTCATTTGCATCTGCGGCGTTAAGTGTCAGTCAAAAAATCCTCATTTACGGCAAGTAAACTCCGGTTTTTTTGCTGCCACTTGCCTTGCATCTATCAAATGGCGCCCTAGTCTTCGCTAAATCTAGCCAGGGCGGGTAACTTTCGGATCTCGATTTTTTGCAGCCGGCGTTTGTGGACGTCCTTGATTTTGAAGATGAGGTTTTCGTAGACAATTTCCTCACCCTTGGCCGGAAATTTTCCCAAGTAACTGAGGATAAAACCGCCCAGCGTGTCATACACTTCGTCGTTGGGAAATCCGATGCCCACGATTTCCGACAGGTCATCAATGTGGATTTTGGCATCGGCCAGGTAATGGTCTTGACCCAGTTTGATGATTTCCCGCTCTTCGTCCCGGTCAAATTCGTCCTGAATATCGCCTACGATTTCTTCAATAATGTCCTCAAGCGTAATGACGCCCGACAATCCGCCATACTCATCCAACACAATGGCCATGTGGAATTTGGCCCGTTTCATTTGCAATAACAGGTCCTCGACATTTTTCGTCTCGGGAATAAACACCGCTTCACGGGCAAATTTGCGAACAGTAGGTTGTCCGTTTTTCCGTTCGGCGGAGAGTAGGTCTTTGGCATGCAGGATACCGACGATATTGTCGATACGGTCCTCATACACCGGCAAGCGGGAATGGCCTTTCTCCTGGATGATCTGGATGGCATCTCCGACCGCCATTGTCCCCGGAATACAGACCGTGTCCGGACGCGGCGTCATGATTTCTCGGGCCATGGTATTGCCGAACTCAAAAATCGAGTGGATCATGTCTTTTTCTTCTTTTTCGAGCAAGCCTTCTTCGATGGCCACATTTAAAAAAGCCTTGATTTCCTCATCCGAAAGAATGCGCGTGACTGACTGATAATCCCAACCAAACAGCCTGGAAATAGCTCTGGAAAAGAAGGAGAAAATCCAAATAATAGGCCGAAATAAAAACATGAAAAAGCCCATAGGGCGGCTAAAAACCAACGACAGTTTTTCGGCATGTTTGAAGGCCAAGGTTTTCGGCGTGATTTCACCAAAGGTCAGAATGAGTACCGTCATGACCGTCGTAACAATAAACATCGTGAGCGTCAGATCGTGAATCCCAATTTTGGCCATGAGTCCAATGGTAACGGCAGTCGCCAACGCACTCCCGGCCGTATTGACGATATTGTTGCCGATCAAGGTCGCGGTAATGAGTTCACGGCGGTCTTTGATCAGGTGTTCGAGTTCTTTGGAGCCTTCGGCCTTTTTTTCCAATAAGGACTTGAGGCGCAGCGCACTAATAGAGGTATAGGCTGTCTCGGCAGCAGAAAAAAACGCGGCAAGGAGAAGAAAAATAACGAACGCTATGACCGTCAGCAAAGTGCTAGTGTCCACATATGAAGGTCCATTTCATCACCAGGGTAACCAATCGGTCAAAAAAAAGCAAATACCCCACCACCAGGCTGTTAAGGGCCGCGATCAATACGCCTCCCGCCGCAATATCTTTACTCAGCATCGCACGAAACCGAGTTTTGCGAGTGGCCAAATCCACCGCCATCTCTACCGCCGTATTTAATCCTTCTGCGACCAAAACCAAGGCGATGGTGAGGACCAATATCATCCATTCGATATGGGAAATGGACAAAAGCCATCCCAGGATCACCGCTGCGGCAGCGGTCACCAAATGAATCCGCATATTCCGTTGCGTCACAATCACAAACCCAATGCCTCGCACGGCATAGCCGATGCTGAGATACAACGGCGGTTTACGGTGAATGCGCCGCATCACGTCGGTCCGATTTGGGCCAAAATGCGCGCTTGCTCCGCGTTCATGACGGCTTTTTCGTCTTCGGAATAGTCCGTATACCCCAACAGGTGCAAAATGCCATGAACCAATAACAACCGGATCTCCTCGTCAAAAGAATTTCCAAAAATACCCGCGTTCTCGCGAGCCTGATCCACGCTGATGTACACATCCCCGATCATCGGTTGGCCTCTATCCTCGAGATTAAAGGTGAGAATATCGGTATACAAGTCCCGTCCCAAATACTGCTTGTTGAGCTGACGGATTTCCTCGTTGTCAATAAAATTGAATTCAAACTGACCCGCCTGAATCCCACGAAGGTCCATGACCCGTTCGATAAACGGCTTGACATCAAAATTCAACTGAACGGTGACCGTGGAATTGAGGTTAATTTTACGCGCGTCTGCCATGGCTTTCCTCGGGCTCAAAATGGGTTTTAAGCTGTTGAATTTCGTTTTGATAATTCACCCGATGATGGTACATCCCACGAAAAATACTCAAAAATGTCTGTTTGATACGGTCAATTTCTTTTAGACTGAGCATGCAATCATCCAATTGGTTGTCTTCGATTTTTTCTTTAAAAATGGCTTCGACCATGTCTTCGATTTTCTGCAGAGTTGGCTTTTCCAAAGACCGGACCGATGCCTCCACTGAATCGGCTAGCATCAGCACACCCGACTCTTTGGTTTGGGGCTTGGGCCCAGGATAGCGAAAATCTTCCTCTTGGACTTGGCCAACCGTATCGCCCTCGCTGCGTTGCGCCTTGCTAAAAAAATAGGATACGAGGCTCGTGCCGTGATGTTCCAAAATAAAATCGTGTAAGCTATCAGGGAGCTTATACTTTTCGGCTAGCTGGGCACCTTCTTTCACGTGCGAGGCGATAATAAGCTTACTCATGCGTGGCGAAAGGGTCTGGTGCGGATTTTCGCCAGAAAATTGATTTTCGCTAAAAAAGGCAGGTCGTTTGATCTTGCCGATGTCGTGGAAATAGGCACCTGTACGCGCCAACACCGGATCTGCACCAATGGCTTCTGCCGCGGCTTCGGCCAAGTTGCTGACCATCAGACTGTGTTGGTAGGTGCCGGGCGCGCTCATCATCAATTGCTTCATGAGCGGGTGATTGAGGTTGCTATACTCAAGCAGGGTCTGGGACGTCGTGATTTTAAAAAGCTGCTCAATATAAGGCAGTGTGGCCAGGGAAATCATGGTAGACACCACCCCATTTAAAAAAGCCACGCCTAAATTGGTGGCATACCAAAGCGGAACACTTTGGTCCTGCATGAGTCCCGTCCCCACCGCGATAACCACCGCAATCAGGCCGATGATATAACCCGATCGAATCAGCTCGGATCGCTTTAATGTACGGTCTACGGTAAACGTCGTGCCACAGCCCAACAAAAACAGATAGATCAATAGGCTGGTATCAAAGCGCAGCATCATAGCCACCAAAACACTCACGATACTGCTCACCACAACCGATACATGTCGGCTCACCGTCAACCCCAAAATAATCGCAATCACCGGCACCGGAATCAAAAACAACAGCGACCCACCCCACTTTAGCTCGGGCAATAGCTGAAGGACCCTGGCCGAAATGAGGGTGAACAGAATCAAGACATGGGTCAAAATAATATAGCGTTTCCGCTGGTACACCGGCGGCGTGAAATAGTAAAAAAAGCGCTCCAAAAGCAGCAACAAAAGTCCCACCGTAATCCCGATACCGGCCAAGCGCAAAAAATTGGTTTCCAGGCCATAAATATTGAGCTTCTTAAGCAGAGTCAAATGGTCCTTGGTAACCACCTGGCCTTCGTACAAAATGGGCGTACCGCGCTTAATTTCGGAGTTAAACAACGTGACGGAGGACAACTCTGTTTCGATCAATTCCTGCGTACGGATGGGGTCATAAACCAGATTGGGCCTAAGATAGGCCAACAAAATCGACATGACCAGAGTGTTCAGATGGGTGGGGACACTCACCACTTGGTTTTTGGCGACCATTTTGGCCCGAATCTCATCAGGGTCCACCTGCTGGATGCCTTGATCCAAGCTATTTTCAGCCTGGTCCAGCGCATAGGCTCGCAGGGACTCCAGAGATGCAGCATCCATGCCGATGAGCAATTGACGTTGGCCAGCAGTCAGAAACGACAACACACTGTCGCGGTCCGGCGCATCGGTCTGTACGACCGAGAACAGGTACACGATGCGGGAAATGACTTCCTTATTGATGTCCTGGTTGATGACATAGACTTTGTCGATCTTGTCCGCGCGCTCTTGGCGGATCTGTAAATTTTTTTGGTGGTCAGCCGCAGACTCGTAGCGGATATCGTGGGGCGCCAAAATGGTACGGTCGGCAACGTCACCGGCCTTCCAATGAATCTGAGTTGGAATATACGGCGAGAATATGAGCAAGGTCAGAACCAGCCATTCCAGTAAGGAAAGGCCGACAAGAATCAACTTGTTGCGATCAGGAAGATGGGGAAATTTGAATCCAGTTTGCATGAAATTTTTGGTACCAAGTCCACTGACGTTTCGCAAAATGCCGTGTCTGGGCTTGTATTGATTTTACCAAATCTTCACGGCCCATGCCATCGTGGAGGTAGGTGACGATGTCGCGATACCCAATGGCCTGAAAACCAGGGTCCGCTGGGCCATAGCCTTGTTTTAAGAGCGTTTCTACCTCGGCCATCCATCCCCTGTCCAGCATACTTTCTACACGGGCGTTGATACGGTCATACACCACTTCGCGAGGGGCATCTAGTCCGACGACAGTCAGCCCGGGCCGGGGCGTCTGGGATTTGCGCCGCATGGTGCTGGGTTTTTCTCCCGATAGCAAAAACTGGGCCATGGCCCGCTCCACCCGCCGCCGGTTCGCTACCGGAATCTGAGCGGCCAGGTCCCGGTCCACATCATGAAGCCGGGTCCATAGGGCCTCATTTGACAGTGCCTTCCAGTCTGGCGGAATCGTCAGAGTCTGAGGGGATGAAAAATCAAACTGATAGGCCCAGGCATACAAATAAAAGGCCGTACCACCGCACAAAATGGCAGGTTTTCCGCGACCTCGAATATCGACCAAGATACGGTCCACATCCCGGACAAATTGTGCAGCAGAGTATGGCTGGTCCGGATTTTGGATGTCGATGAGATGGTGCGGGATCTTGGCGCGGATTTCGGCGCTGACCTTGGCCGTACCGATGTCCATCCCCCGATAGATCTGAAACGCATCGGCAGAGATGATCTCGGCCCCGGTTTGTCGGGCCAGATCCAGGGCGTAGTCCGTCTTCCCAACGGCTGTCGGGCCGAGGATGGCCGTCACATGGTCGTATGGTATCCGTTTATCCATCGCGGTTAGTGAGTCGATACCGCGTAGCACGGGCTTTCCCTTCTCGCTGAAGGAGACCTGCTTCGACAAGGGGCTTGATGAGCTGATTCACCCGGCCCCGGGTAAGCAAAAACTCATGTTCCAAGTCTGACGAGGACACTGCCGAAACAGTGGTCAAATACCGCAGAATCGCTTCTTGTCGCGGACTCAATTTAAGGGGTCGAGAGATCGTCACAATGCGTAAAGACAGAATCCGCTCTTCCAGTGCCATCAAAGTTTGCACGATTCCCTCTCCCACATAATCGAGCCAATAGGTCAGATCATCATCTAAATCCCTCGCTTGCTGAAGCTTGCTGTAATAGCGCTGCCGATTCCGTTCAAAATAGTCATCCAAAGTCAAAATATGTTGGCTATCAAACCCCCGGGAAATGAGAATCCACAATGCCAAGGCCCGTAAAACACGTCCATTCCCGTCCGAAAAGGGGTGTATGGAAACGAGACGGTGGTGCACAATTGCCGAAACCAGAATGGGATGCAGTGCTAGGCACTCATCAGAATTCAGCCACTCCACCAATTCCTGGGTTAATTTCTGCACCCGTTCGGGAGGTGGTGGAACATATTCGGTCCGACCTCGGGCATCAATAATACGGTTGGGTGTGGTTTTGTATGCCCCTGCCTTATTCGCTGGCAAAAGATCTGCCGTTATCCGTCGGTGAAGCGACAAAATATCACGTTCCAAAATCCGAGACCGATTTTTTTGTGCCCAGATCCACCGCACAGCATTCAAGTAGTTCCGCACTTCCTGAGTTGCGACAAAGGTCGCATCAATCGTGCGATCCTGAGCAACGGCTTCGACTTCGGCCAACGTTAGCGCATTTCCCTCGATGGACGTCGAAGCATGTGCAATTCGAACCAACGCGGATTGCTGAAATCGGCCCAAGCTTAGGGTATCTAATCCCTGGAGTCGAATACGGGTATACAGCTCCGTCGACACAGAAATGGCCTGTAAAAGAAAGGGAGATATGCGATAGAGCGGACTATAGGCCATCGTTACGTTTACACTAGAGTATCGTCAAATAATCGTCAAGAGAATCGTCAAGGGCCAAGTCGTTTAGGTCCTGTTCATTCGTAGACGCACTTTTTGAGAATCCTAGAGTTTAGGCTTTCTATTTCAATCTCATAACAGGGTGCGATACAGTATGAGGGCAATGACCCGAGAAACGTGGCTCATCGATATCGGCAATACGCATACTACCGGCGCGCGCTTGACTGACGGCGGTTGGGAGACACCCTGGCAGATGTCCACGGCCGACTTTTTGACACAAGGTCGCTTTCCCGGTGTGGATTTTGAAAGCCATCTGATCCTCTCATCGGTGGTACCTCAGGTCGATATCGTATTGAAACGCTTTTATCCCCATCCCTTTTTCATCACCTATCAGAACCTTCCCCAGCTCAAATTGAACTTGGAAAAGCCGGAAGAAGTCGGATCTGATCGCATCGTCAATGCCCTGGCGGCTTATATCATCACCTCGGGTCCGGTGCTGATTGTGGATTGCGGGACGGCCCTCACGTGGTGCTATGTCGATAGAACGGGTACGTATCAAGGCGGCGCCATTTTTCCGGGCACCCACCTGTGCACACAGGCACTGGCCGAACACACCGCTAAAATCGGTGCGGTGCCCTTTGTCTGTAATTTGGACCTCGTGGGCAAAACCACCGTGGCCGCCGTACAAGTGGGCATTACAAACGTTTTTGTTCAGGCCATTAATGGCATGATTGCCACGTTTAAAGACCGTGAACCCGACCTCGTCGTTTTTGGTACCGGTAATGGACTGCTGCCATTGCAAATTCATCTGAATGTGGACCGTTATGAGCCTCACCTCATTTTCCATGGTCTGGCTTACTGCGCTCAAAAGATAGCCGGCACCCACGCCATTTGATACCATACGCGCTTATGTTCAGTGCCGTTATGGACGCTTTTAAACGCCGATTCGATCGTTCGCCCCGTCCCACACGCTTGCGGATGCAGGAGATCGGCGAACGCAACTATCGCTTTCTACCCTCCCGTCTGGAGGATCTCTGGCCGGCGTGGGTGCATCAAACCTGCTTACCGACCAGCCCGCATTTTATCGCCACCGATCTCACCGGTCTGCTTTTAAATACGCAATACCGCCGCTGGACAAGGCTTGGCTCACCCGGTCTAAATACCGGAGCCATTGTGGACTCGCATGGATTGATTACCCCACTATCCCGCCACTGGTCATTGGATACATGGATCGCCATAGAGGGTAACGTGGTAGGGACCAGCCAACTCACTCCCATGGCCCAAACCCTGGACCCCACAACCGGTATTCTCACCACCCAATGGACAGCAGACGGATGGACATTAACCACGACGGGTCAAATCGTGATTGCGGATAACGGGCAACCGGTATTGTGTATCACTTTTTCGGTTCAAAACCATCGTGCGCAGCCGATGTCTCTCACCCTGGTTCCGGCCATCCGACCCTGCACGCCTGAGGGCGTCGGGATCATTCACCAGATCCACTATCTCTCCGGTCACGCTTTCGTCATCGACCATGCGCTATCGATGGTTCTGGATACCCCACCCGACAATATCGTTTGTCTGTCAGACATGGATAGTCCCGCCTACCGGCATGTCGGAAATTGGGAAATGATACTGTCCGCCACTTGCCCAAACGCATTGGCAACGGCATTTGTAGAATACCGATGGACGCTCGCTCCCGGAAGCCGTCAGGAGACAACTGTACGCATTCCCCTAGATACCGGCCAGCAAAAGCGTCTGCCTTCTCCGGTAGATGTCGCTGCCCTCCGAACGTTTGATCTGGCCAATGCAACCCCTTTGGCCGCCCAGCAGTGGACCGCCTTATTGAAAAAGGCAACGCCGCCTCACACAACAAATCCCCAGTGGGTTGCGCTGTATCAGACCAGTCTCCATTATCTATTGGGGATTTTGGAACGGTCCTCTATGACCGAGGGGGCCCTGCGGGACATGACGGAAACGGCGTGGGTTCTCACCGCTCTTATTCGGGCCGGATATGCAACCTTGGTAGAACCGGTGCTCACACAGCTATTGAATCCGGAAAAACCCCTTGCTTCTCATGTGCGCAACCAGGAAGGTCAGTGGCTGTGGATCTTGCAAACCTTCCTCTCCCAATGCCCCGACCAAGAAGCGGTCTGGAAACCGGTCATGTTTGCCTTGGCCAAACACATCCGCACGACCGATGACGGCCATTTGGCCCATGCGTGGTGGCGGTTGGCAGGGCTGAAGTGGGGTATCGGCGCCGCACCAGACGAAAAGGCCAGCCGGGTGCTAGAAGACCGCTATACCACACTGGAAAAGCGGACTTGGGAACAATGGGATCACTATTTCGAAGTCCGGCCGGACGAACCGGCCCGATTGATCGGCAACTTTATTACCCCGCGGGACAGCACGCTCATCGATGCACTGGTCGTCGTATGGCCCTTGGACCTATTCTCCAAAAACGATAACCGTATCGCCAATACCGTCTCCTATATTCGCCGTCATTTCATGACCGACCAGGGACTTTTTCAACCGCTGCCTCCCAGCGGATTTTCTCCTTCTTTGCAAGCCCTTTTGGCCATCGTAACGGGCGAACGTACCGACTTGGAACCCCTATTGAATGGGGTGTCTTCTACGGGTGTATGGCCGGATGCCATTCATCCCGTCACGGGTAGCGGTTGCGGCATGACGGGTCATGACTATGCGGTTAACGCCTTGTTCGTTCATGCCATGTTGGCCCGCTCATGGACATAAGGGAAAGCCAGACCATCACCATCCAAAAATTGGTCTTCAACGGCTACGGCCTGGGTCACCTCAATGGCCAGGCCGTGTTTGTCCCCAATACATTACCCGGCGATGACGTGGAGATCGAAATTACCCACCGAAAACAGCGTCACCTATTTGGCAAGGTCCTGACCTATCACCGCCACT
>CAYINU010000070.1:0-9517 GCA_964364855.1 uncultured Candidatus Marinamargulisbacteria bacterium
CCGCGTCAGAATCGTATCCCCCGGTAAAACGGTGGATCGAAACGCCACTTTTTGCGTGGCGACCATATCTGTCCAAATTCCGCTGGCCCCTTTGCCGACGACCACGCGAAATTGCCGGATATCGGCAACGACATCGCCGTTAAGCTTGGTAATTTGGGCATCCCCGGTAACGGCACCAAAGTTCAGTTGCCCTTGGCCATCCAGGTGCTGGGCCAAAACGGCCAACGCATCACTGGCCGTCATCCATTGCATCACGCCCATCATGACCGGATTTTCGGGGAAATGGCCTTTTACAAATGGATGGTCAATCGGATAGGTATAAACGCCAGTCAGCATACCGGTACCCAGATCAATCTCGGTCAGACCATCACAGACCGACATCCAAGGGCTTTTGAAGGAAAGGGGCACGATTTTGACAATAGCCGTGGGAGCTGAACCGGATACAGCAGCAGGAGCGATTTTGGCAGTTGTAAGGTCGTTTTTTGTGGCCAAAATGGCCATCAGGTCCGCGGTAACGGCAACGTTGCCTTGGGGATCAAACAAGGTCGCACTCACTTTAAAAAACCGGGACTTGGATTTGTGCGCGACAAATTCGCCCCGGATCGGCTGGCCTATGGCGAAATCCACCTTCTTTTCGTAGTTGGAAATCGCCGCAAATAGCGCAATGTCATCGCCTTGCGCGCCGCCCAGTCCCGAAATAGACCCCAGAGCCAGGATTTCCAGAAAAAAGGGGGAAATGAGTGTTGGTGTGCCGGTGCGGTTCTCAAAAAAAATGGCTCGGCCTGCCGGATCGCTTTCCGTGATGGTGACCTGAAAATCACCCCGTTTGGGGTCGGCCAAGGGATCGGTCCACAGGGTGTCCAAAAGCATATTTTCAAACCGATGGGGAAGGCGCTGCTCAAGGCCACTAACAGTAACGGTTTGTTTTGGCATGATAAAGGTTCATAGTACGGGGTTTGTCAGGGCGAAGTAAAGCTTTAATGGGTCAATTTGGACTTCAAACGGGTGAGGGATTTGGTCAATATTCGTGAGATGTGCATTTGAGAAATACCCAGCCGGTCCGCGATTTCTTGTTGGGTCATCCCATAATAAAATCGGTAATTGATAATGGTTTGTTCCCGGTCGGTGAGGTGCTGCATGGCCCTCTTTAACGTTTCCTTGGACAGCAGTTCCTCTTCGTCGGAATCGTTGCCGATACGCTCAGACAAGGACAATGCAGTGTCATCATCGCCATCACCAGCCGAGTGGTCCAACGAGATAAACTGGATCGAATGACCGGCTTCCAGGGATTCAAGTACACGCTCTTCGCTCAGATCCAGGGCATTGGCAATCTCTGTGACCGTGGGCGACTGCATGTATTTTTGGGTATAGCTTTGGACAAAGCCCCGTACTTTGGATTTGGTCTCGACAATGCGCCGGGGAAGTTTGATGAGGAAGGCTTTGTCGCGAAAGTAATGCTGGATTTCCCCGATGATTTTAGGCGTCGCATAGGTCGTAAAATGTAGGTCCCGGTCCGGCTCGAACCGGTCAATGGCTTTTAAAAGCCCGATGCTACCAACCTGGATTAGGTCGTCCAGATCGTCAGGGTTGTAGGCAAATTTGCGAGCAATATGCTCCACAAGGCGGCGAAACCCTTCCGCAATCTCGGCCTTGAGCTCGGGTTTGGGATACTTATGGTACTCCACCAATAACGCGTTTCGGTTCAGCATCTCGGGTGTCATATTCCTTTTATTAGGGACGGATAAAAAAGGTCAGATAGTCTCATAGTAACACAGGTTAGGGACCTGCAATTAGCCACCTAACACACGACAAAACCGGTGAAAGTGACCAAATTCACAACCCCCTTAAAAAATGCGATGATGGGCTCATGTACCGATATGACTCGCGCGCCATACAGCCGGGAGACACGTTTATCGTCTTGCCGAAAGGGGAGGCCCATCTCGAGGAAGCCTATCGCAAAGGCGCGGTTTCCCATGTCCAAATGGACCGCCCCGCGTTGGCCGCGTTTGCCGACCGGCATTTTGGCTTCCCATCGCAAAAGCTGACCGTGATTGGCGTAACAGGCACCAATGGCAAGACCACCGTCACACATTTGGTGCATCAGGGACTCGAATTCTCTGGCAAGAAATCCCGGTTACTGGGGACGCTAAATGCGCCCTTGACCACCCCCGAGTCGCTGGATATTCACCAGATGATGGCCGAGCACGTGGCGGCGGGCGGAACGCATTTTGTCATGGAGGTCTCCAGTCATGGGATCGCCCAACATCGTATAGACGGTATTCGTTTTGCGATTAAATTACTGACCAATATCACGCCCGATCATTTGGACTTTCACCGGACATTCGAGGCCTATCAGGATACCAAGCTCAGATTTATGGCCCAAGGAGATGGGCTGGCCTTGTACCCTGCGGATTTCACGTTTTTTCCTGTCCCGCATGCCCCTCATTTTGTGGGAGCGTTCAACCAGCGTAATCTACAGGCAGCGGCAAGTATTTTGGGTCATCTGGGCCTGTCCTCGGATGACATGTCCTCGTTTTTCTTGTCTGCGCTGCCGCCGCCTGGCCGATTTGAGTCCATATACGCAGGGCAGCCCACATTGGCTATTGTGGATTTTGCCCATACGCCGGACGGGCTTGAGAATGTCTTGCAGACAGCACGGGAGCTGGCCAACGCCCGCGGGGGGAAGCTGTGGGTAGTCTTCGGCTGCGGCGGAGATCGTGATGTCACAAAGCGGCCGGTCATGGCCCGGATTGCCACAGTGTTGGCTGATCAGGTGGTCATCACCGATGATAATCCCCGTACAGAATCCCCGACCGAGATCGTGCGCATGATGATGGATGGTGTAACGGACGCCTCACGTGTGAGGGTCATTCACGACCGACGCACCGCCACCGAGTGGGCCTTGTCAGAAGCCCAGCCCGACGACGTGGTCTTATTTGCGGGAAAAGGCCATGAAACGTATCAGATCTATGGCACCCAAAAAATGCCTTACAACGAGAGAGAAGAAGTCCGCTTGGCCCTGGAAAGGTTAACGCATGCGGGTGGTCATTGATACCCGGGAATTGCAGCCCGGGGATATCTTTATTCCGGTCAAGGGAGAGCGTTTCGACGGACATGAATTTATCGAAGAAGCCCTCAGAAAAGGTGCCCAAAAGGTATTGGATGTCGATATTGGTGATTATGCAAAGTCCTACCGCCGGAAATTAACTTGCCAGGTCATCGCGGTGACGGGTTCTGCCGGCAAAACGACGGTGAAGGATTTGCTGGCGTCTGTGCTGTCGCAACGCTACAAAGTAGTGGCCACCAAAGGGAACTACAACAACGAAATCGGCCTGCCCCTCACGGTGCTCCAAGCTGACGCGGACACCGACATTTTGATCGTAGAATTGGGGATGAGGGGAGCGGGGCAGATCCGGTATTTGGCCCGGATTTGCCGGCCTACCCATGTCGTGATCACCGGTGTCGGATATTCGCATATCGAAATTCTCAAATCTCAACACGCTATCGCGATGGCGAAATCCGAGGTCTTTCTCTCACCGCTTGACTGGGAGCACCAGCCCCGAATGGCCTTTTTAAATCACGAAACACCCTACTATGACCTTCTCGCCCGCCGGGCGCGATCCAAAAAATTTAAGGTGTTTCCGTATACGGGTTCCACCAAACCCGACCAAAACCTCAATGTGGTGTATGCCGTAGCCCGTCATTTTGGCCTAACCAATGACCAGATTCGGGAGGGTATCCGCCAGTTTCAGTCGTCAGCGCATCGGCTCAAGCCGTTGCCGGCCGGTGGGGTAACGGTGATTGACGATGCCTACAATGCCAATCCCGATGGCGTCCAATTTGCCTTGCAGTACTTGGGTGGCATGGATGGGCGAAAGTTATTGGTATTGGGCGACATGCTCGAGCTGGGCGATCAAGGTCCTGAGCTGCACCGGCGGATTGCAGATCAGGCGCTAGAAGCGGGCGTGAGCTTAATTTTGACCTTGGGTCCGCTGGGGCATCATGTGGCTTCTGACGACATCGAAGTCATGCATTTTGACGCGCGTGAAGCGTTGCACCATTTTTTAAAAGCAGAACTCAAAACGGGCGATGTCGTTATGGTGAAAGGCTCCCGCGGAATGAAAATGGAGTTGACCGTGGATTTTCTGGTGGGTGAGCGCTTTGATGGTTAAGCCTTTGATGCTGATGGTGGTCTTTGTGGCGATACAAGCTGCGGTGGTTTGGGCTTTGCGGCGTGCACAGGTATTGCAGCCAATTTATACGCTTAGTCCGGCCAGCCATCAGCACAAACGCACCCCGTCGATGGGGGGGGTGGCGTTGGCATTTAACCTGATGGCCGGAACGATTATTTTGGGCCTGCTGGATCTGCGATGGCTGTGGTTGGTTGGTGTCTATTTGGCATTTGCCGCCATCGGATTGGCAGATGATCTGATGTCGTTGTGGAGTGGTGCCAACAAAGGCCTATCCGCTCGCCAAAAATTTGGCGTCCAGCTCGTCGTCTCTGCGGGGGCAGTAGCGGTATTGATGGGTGTTGGTGTTCCCCTTCCCCCATGGCAGGCCGGGTTTTATGTGATTGTGATGACCGGTGTTAGCAATGCTACCAATCTCACCGATGGCCTTGACGGGCTCCTGGGCAGTTTGTCTCTGATAACCCTGTCCGGTTTTGCCTTACTGTTTGGGTTCATGCAGCAGACTAGCATGGTAAACGGTATTTTGATGGTGATGTTGGCCGTCGGTGCATTTTTGCTCTTTAACTGGTACCCCGCAAAAGTGTTTATGGGGGATACCGGATCGTTGGCTTTGGGTGCATTTTTTGCAGGTTTGGCCATGCTTTGGGGGAATGTGTGGGTGTTGCTATGGCTGGGTGCGGTATATCTGATCGAAACCGCCAGCGTGATGATCCAGGTGTCTTATTTCAAGTGGACCCGGCGGCGCGTCTTTTTGATGTCGCCGCTGCACCATCATTTTGAATTGCTGGGACTTTCTGAACGTCGGGTGGTGGCTCTTTTTGATGCCTTGGCCCTTGGCTTTTTGGCACTGGGGCTGGGTCTCACATGGTAAAAGTGGCCGTGCTTGGCGACGGCATTACGGGCACGGCCGTACGGCGGGCCTTGTCCCACCTTAAAGGCTATGAAGCGGTAGCGGATCTGGACCGGGCGGATATTGTTGTGGCCAGTCCCGGCATCCCGCCCAGGGATTATCCGGCCGGAAAAGCCGTTATTTCCGAAATCGAATTTGCCTATCAGCTCATTCACACAGGCGCGGCAGGACCGATACCCAAACTGATTGGTATTACGGGGACTAACGGCAAAACAACTGTGACGGCATTAATTGCGCACTTGCTACAAGTGCCGGCCTACGGCAACATCGGTACGCCGTTAATCGATTATGTCACACAGGAGCACTTTCACCCGTTTTTGGTTGTGGAGCTGAGTAGCTACCAGCTGGAATCCTGCGACACGTTCCGGCCCGATGTTGCGGTTTTTCTCAACCTGACACCGGACCATTTTGCCCGGCACCGGGATATGGTGGGCTATGGCAGTTCCAAATCCAAAATTTTTGCACGGCAAACACCGTCGGACACGTTGGTTTATAACGCAGACGACCCCGCATTGGCTCCCTGGATCGCAGGAGCCGTTGCCCAAAAACGGCCTTTTGGAAAAGACGATCCGCTATTTGGCCAGGTGAGTTGCTATCTCCACCTAAAAGGAACGCACAATGTGTACAATGGCATGGCTGCCGCCCTGGCTGTTGCCGCCGTTGGATTGGATCAGCAGACCATATGGACCCGCATGGAAACCTTCCCTGGCGTGGCCCACCGGATCGAATATGTGGCGACGGTTCGGGGAGTGGAGGTGTATAACGATTCAAAAGGTACAAATCCCGACTCCACCATTTGTGCGGTGGAGGCCTTTCCAGACCGGCGAATTCACCTGATACTGTGCGGTCAGGATAAGGGGTTGCCGCTGGAAGAATTTGCACGGTTTTTGGCGGAACGAGTCGTGTCTGTAACCGTATTTGGTGAGATGACCTCCCGATTCACACCGATTTTTGAGGCCCAAAATTCAAGCGTTCCGCTACGCACGGCGCGGACGATGTCCGATGCCTGGCAGCGTGTCCTATCCCATCTGCGTGCCGGAGATGTCATTTTGTTTTCGCCGTCCGGTGCCAGTTTTGACCAATTCAAAAATTTCGAAGACCGGGGCGATCAATTTAAAGCCATGGTAAAAGGAGCTTTATGAGGACCGATTGGGGGCGTTTTGACTGGATTTATTTTCTTGCTGTGGTCATGTTGACCATCATCGGCATCGTGATGATTTTTTCGACTAGCGGGATTGTGGGTTTTTCCTATTTTCAGGACAGCTATTATTTTGTTAAGCGGCATTTGGTCTATGTCCTGGTTGGGGTACTGGCAATGGGGATGGGTTTGGCTCTGTCTCCGGACCGCTACCGGAACTGGTTGTTCCCCGGGTTTTCGGTTAGCGTTCTGCTGCTCTTGTTATGCTTTGTGCCGGGGCTGGGTGTGCGCATCGCCGGTGCGACCCGGTGGTTGAATTTGGTCGTTTTCCAGTTTCAACCCAGCGAGTTTGCCAAATTTTTTGTCTGTGTGTTTTTGGCGACCTACCTGAGCCGGAAATCCGAGCGCCTGTCCCAATTTTGGCGGGGCATGTTCCCGGCCTTAGCCGTGACCGTTCTGATGGTGGGGATTTTGGCCCTTCAACCGGATTTGGGAAATGTCCTGTTGTTGATGTTTACAACGGGTATTTTGCTCTTTGTCAGCCGCACCAATTTGCTGCATTTGGTGGGCCTAGCCAGTATCGGGTTGATTTTTGTCATTGGCAGTATTCTAACGCACCCTTACCAAATGGAACGGGTAAAAGGATTTTTGGATCCTTGGGCAGATCCCACAGGCCGTTCCTATCACTTGGTGCAGTCCATGATTGCGGTGGGATCTGGCGGGATTTTGGGTGAAGGGTTGGGAGAAAGCAAATTGAAATATTTTTATATTCCCTTACAATATGCAGATTTCATCTTTGCTATTTTGTGCGAAGAAGGTGGACTCGTTTTAGCGACCATTACCCTCATTTTATACGCCATTGTCCTTTTCCGTGGCATTGCCTTGGCCCGCAGACCGGGCCCTCTGTATTATTTTTATTTGGGTACCGGTCTGACTTGCTTTTTGATACTGCAAGCGGTGATCAATATCGGTGTGGTGGTGGGCCTACTGCCCGTTACCGGCATTCCATTAACGTGGATCAGTTTTGGGGGAACGGCTGTCATTATGTCTTTGTTTTTTGCTGGCGTGATTTTGCGGATCGGGATGTTGGTACCCCGAGGCAAGCATCTACCAAGCGAGGACCAGTCGGTCGAGATACGGCGACCGCCCAAATTTATAACTTTTAAGGGCTAGTCGGATAGCTAGTTTGTTGGCGATGGTGGTGGGACTGAGGGTCCATGCATAGCTTTGAACTGCATTTTGCGTCACCTCCAACGTCGGATTGAGGGTAACGGTCGTACTCGTAAAGGGGTTCATGAAAATGAGTGCGGCCTGCACTTGGGTCATCAGCATGGAGTGGGTCGGGGCTTGGGCGTCCGTGGACCCCAGATAGGCAGTAAGTGACTGGTAAGCCCGATCCACCGTGGAGGTCAATGTTGCCGTCGTAAAAAAGCCCTGGTTGAAGAAAAACTCAAAACATCCTGCGTCTTGGTTGGCATAAATATCAATGGTGTTGGAGGTTGGGCCCGGAAAATAATTGTCTTTGGCACTGCTCCAAAACTGCGGGTCTCCGCTCAGAATCGTGGTTTGTGAGACACTGCCGGAAAAACTCACACCAGTGGGGTTGTACATGACAGAATTGGCCACCGATACGGCTGCGCCGCTGCTATTGAGCACCCCGGTAGTAGACCCTGTGATCAGGCTGCCGAATGCCAGCACGCGGCTGGCAGCGTTGGTCACCCGAATGCCAGTGGTGTTATTAATCATGGTGACGTGGTTAATCGTGACGGTTCCGGTATCTACGGAGATGCCCTGTAAGAATCCTTTCACCAGCAGCCCGCCGATTGACACCCGATTTTGGCCTTGGACTAGTATGCCATTTCCTGCGACCGCATTTTGCGTGAGAGCCATATCGGTGAGATCATTTTGGCTTTCCAAAGAAAACGCCGCTTGCGCACTGTTCATCGCCACAATCGTGTATTCCGGACCCTGACCATAAGTCGTAATCGCGTATCGTGGGCTTACCGTGCCGGCCAGCGTAAATTGGCCACTGGTGAATTGCAGACGATCTCCTGGCCACAGGCTGGTCTGGGAAACACTGTTCACGTTCACCGGGGTTACAACGGTGACGGAGCCTGGCCCGATGCGACCAGCCTCCGGCCCGCCATAGGCGCCGATGTCATTTCGTGTGGTGCCCAATCCGGGCCCGTTGGTGTAACGGTCATTGTATGCGGCAGCCGGATTGCCGGCGTCGACCAAACTGGGGTTGGCTGCTTCGGAGGGCACATAGGTCGTTTCATCTGCAAAGGGGGATTGGTTAGTATTGTCCACGATGTTGGTCGGCACCGCGATCGGACCGGGAAAAGCGGCATTGCCGTTGGTCAGATTTTTGCCGAAGTAATTGTATTCGATAGAGGTAATGGGTGGTGAAGGAATAAACAAACCGAAGTTATTGTTGTAAATCGCGTTGTTATGCAATGTAAGTCGGCTTTGCGTGCCGGATAACACCGCTCGGCCTTGAACTTGGGTGATGACGTTGTTGGCCACGGTTACCGTGGAGGATAAGATTTCCAGGCCGAACTCACCGTTGATGATCAGGTTATTTCGGATATCCACATTTTGGGCATTGACCAGCTGAATATTGGCCGCAGTTGTATTTTGTCTGCGGGACTCAAACCGATTGCGGTATAGGGCCACCCGGCCGGAGGTACTGCTCACCTGAATGCTGGAGATGTTGGCGGTGACGGCATTGTTGAGTACTTCGGCTGAACTGCTGCTGCCCACCAAAACCCCCACATCATTTCGAATGATATTGCAATTCGAGACCATCACTCCCGTGGCCGATGAAATACGAATACCGACAGATAAATTTCGCCCATCCAAGGTAAAGCCATCGATACGAGAATTTGTCCGCATCGTGACCGTGGTATCCGAAAAGCCCGTGGTTGTGATTTGGGTGGGGTAGGATACCAAATCCCTTCCCCACGTTGTGGGGTTAAAGCCGCCTAGTAAGGTCACTCCTGCCTTTAGGGTGATACTTTCCAAATAAGTACCCCCGGCCACCTGCACGACATCGCCACTGGCGGCCGCATTTATTGCAGCCTGGATAGTTGCGTAGTATAGACCGGTGTGTTTGAGCCGGACATTGGCCGTCGGCTGCTGCAGGCTCACCCCGTCGCTGCCCAAAATCGACTCGTTGGTGACACGGACGTTGCTGGTTGTGACGTTCCCGGCAAATGGTATGGCATTGGTTCCGGTAGTCCCCCATTCTTGGCTGCTGGCCAAGGCCAGCCGGGTGGA
>CAYINU010000071.1:0-9004 GCA_964364855.1 uncultured Candidatus Marinamargulisbacteria bacterium
TCGAAATGGGATTGCCTGTTGAGGCGTTTATCTATTCGGACCAGTACTGTGGCGGAATCAAGGACGGTAAACCACTCAAGGCCGTGGTGCCAGGGGGCTCTTCGGTGCCGATTTTGCCGGCGTATTTGGCCTTGCGAACGGCCAAGGGCGAGCCGCGATTGATGACGTACGAATCCCTGTCAGACGGTGGATTTGAGTCCGGTTCGATGCTCGGTTCCGGCGGATTTATCGTATTGGATGAAAATGCTTGTATTGTCAGAAATACCTGGAATTTTGCCCGCTTTTATCACCACGAGTCGTGCGGACAGTGCAGTCCCTGCCGCGAGGGGACGGGATGGATGGAAAAAGTTCTGCATCGCATCGAACACGGCGATGGACATTTTCGCGATATCGACCTATTGGTCAACGTGGCCAAAAATATCGAGGGCAAAACCATCTGTGCCTTGGGTGATGCGGCAGCATGGCCGGTGGCCAGCGCCATTCGGCATTTCCGACACGAATTCGAGTACCACGTCACCCATCCGGAACATTGCATCGGCCCGGATCATGGGTCGCATTTGCCTCGGTTGTTTTCGGATAAGGTTATGAACAATGCATAACACTCACCCCCTCTTCCAAATGCCATCCTGGCATTTGAGAAGATCCCCCTCTCTCGAGATAGAGGGGGATGAATTTGCTCCTTCTATCTTGAGAGAAGGAGCCCCTCAAAATCCCAGGATGGGATTTTGGGGTGAGGATGAGTGTTATGGGATGGAAGAGGGGGTGAGTGTTAAATGAAAATCACCATTGACGGTGTTGTTGTCGAAGTAGAACCGGGAACGAGCATTTTGGAGGCCGCCCGGCGGATCAGCCCCAAGGCTGCTCCTCCTGCCATGTGCTATTACAGCAGCCTCGCGGACAGCGGCGGGAAATGCCGGACTTGTTTGGTGAAAGTCACCCAAACGTCCGAAAAAAATCCCCGTCCCATGCCGCGTCTGGCACCGGCCTGTCGAACGGCGGTTGAGGAGGGGATGGTGGTTGAAAATAATACCTCAAACGAGGTGGTAGAAGCCCGAAACGGTGTGGTTGAATTATTGCTGATCAATCACCCCTTGGACTGTCCGGTTTGCGATCAGGCCGGTGAATGCGAACTGCAAAACCTGGCGTTTAAGCACGGAGAAGCGCAAACCCGATATGAAGAAGAACGCCGTACCTTCCCCCAACAAGACATCGGGGATTTGATCAAATTGCATATGAACCGATGTATTTTGTGTTACCGCTGCGTGTACGTGGCCGATCAGCTAACCCAACATCGGGTGCATGGCATTTTGGGCCGGGGAGACGCCAGCGAGATCGGGACCTATATTCAGGAGGCAGTGGACAATGATTTTTCGGGCAATATGATCGACGTCTGTCCCGTCGGCGCATTGACCGACAAGACGTTCCGTTTCAAAAGCCGGGTATGGTTTGCCCGTCCCGTCAATGCGCACCGCGAGTGCAGCAAATGCTTTGGCAAGGTCGTGCTGTGGATGAAGGGCAACGAGGTCCTGCGCGTTACTGCCCGAAAAGACGCCTTTGGTGAGGTCCGCGACTTTATCTGCAACACCTGTCGATTTGAGAAAAAAGAAACTGCCCACTGGATTCAAGATAGTCCAACGCACATTGACCGCGAATCCGTCATTTCGCAAAACCATTACGAGGCCAGCATACCGCCCGCTATCGCCGAGAAGTCTCAAGGATAACCATGGTTGCCTTTCTAATTGAAAAAGGGGTTTTAATTGTTGTGGTTTTTGGCGTCACGCTAACCATTGCCATGTATGCGACTCTGGCAGAACGCAAGGTCGCGGCCTTCCTGCAGGATCGCATCGGTCCCGACAGAGCTGGACCGTTTGGTTTACTCCAACCGTTGGCTGATGGGATGAAGTTTTTCTTTAAAGAAGAGTTTATACCGGCCAAGGCCAACCGGTTTTTGTTTATCCTGGGCCCGTCTTTGGCGATGGTCTGTGCCTGCATGACGGCTACGGTTATGCCCTGGGGACCCGATATTGTGGTTTGGGGACGTCAGATTGTACTCCAGATCACGGATCTGGATATTGGCGTGTTGTATGTTTTTGGCGTGGTGTCGCTGGGGGTCTATGGCATTATGATCGGCGGTTGGGCGTCCAATAACAAATATTCGCTCATCAGTACCATTCGTGCGTCCTCTCAGATGATCAGTTACGAACTGGCGATGGGCTTGGCTTTGATTGCTCTGGTGATGGTAACCGGCAGTCTGAGTTTGCAGGATATCGTCCATTTCCAGGCCCACCGCTGGAACATTTGGGTTCAACCCTTGGGATTTCTTATTTTTGGTATTTGTGCCTTTGCTGAAACAAACCGCACACCGTTTGACTTGCCTGAATGTGAGGCTGAGTTGGTCGGCGGATATCACACCGAGTATTCGAGCATGAAATTGGGATTTTACCTATTTGCTGAATACATCAATATGTTTATTGCGTCGGTCGTGATGGCCACGTTGTATTTTGGCGGATATTACTTTCCTTTTCTGTCTGACTTGGGCTTGCCGACCAACTGGGCGGCCTTATTGGGCGTGGGGATTTTGTTTGCCAAGATTTTTGCGTTTATGTTTTTCTTCATTTGGGTGCGTTGGACAGTGCCCCGTTTTCGGTATGACCAGTTGATGAAGTTGGGGTGGAAGGTGCTGGTGCCGCTGGCCCTTTTTAATGTTGTCGTGACGGGTACTGTGATACTGTGGGTCAGCTGATGCGATTAACGACACGTTCTAGAGTTGTTGTGAACAAAACGATGACGTGGTCTGAACGCCTATACCTGCCAGCATTGCTGCAAGGGTTACTGCTGACCTTTCGTCACCTATTCCGGCGTAAAGTGACGATTAAGTACCCCGAGAAAACACGTCGGTTTAGTCCCATTTACCGCGGCTTGCATGTCCTTAAGAGAGACGAAAAAGGCGCGGAACGCTGCACGGCTTGCGGACTCTGTGCGGTGGCCTGTCCTGCCGAGGCCATTACGATGGAAGCGGATGAAAGAAAACCGGGTGAGGAAGCCCTGTACCGCGAAGAAAAATACGCCGCCAAATACGAGATCAATATGTTACGCTGCATTTTCTGCGGACTATGTGAAGAAGCCTGTCCCAAACAGGCGATCTATTTGACGGACCGCTTATTGCCGTCCGAGTTCACCCGCGACTCCTTCGTTTGGGAAAAAGACCGCCTGGTAGAGCCCGTCGATCCCACCCAACGGGTGGATATTGCATTGCGAAAGGATTATTACAAAACCCCATGACCCTCTGGCATCTCGTATTCGGTGTATTGTCCGCTGTGGCGGTGATCAGTGCGGTCGTAGTGGTGGCCACGCGAAATCCCGTCTACAGTGTGCTCAGTTTGGTGGTGTGCTTCTTTTCGCTGGCGGGCCATTATGTTCTGCTGGGGGCACCCTTTTTGGCTATCGTTCACATTATCGTCTATGCCAGTGCCATTATGGTGTTGTTTTTGTTTGTCATTATGCTGCTTAATCTCAATCGGGCTACGGATGCCGCTCAGAGCCTGCGGGCGCAAACCGTGGCAGTCGTGACGGCGGGCTTGATGCTGGTGTCGCTGGCCGTAGCCGTTCGAGGTGTTGACGTTCCCGTGTCTTCTACCCTCACTGTTGGTACGGTCGGACGCCTGGGCCAGGTTTTATTTGACCAGTATATGGTGCCGTTTGAACTGTCCTCTGTCCTGTTTTTAGCCGCCATTGTCGGCGTGGTCGTGGTCAGCAAAAAACGTCTGCGGGACGAGAACCCATGACCGCACTGACCTACATTCCGTCGACGTGGTATTTGGGCTTGGGACTGGCTCTGTTTTCCATTGGCGTGTTGGGTGCGCTGATTCGACGTAACGCGATCATCGTGTTGATGTGCGTGGAATTGATGCTCAATGCGGTGAATGTGGTCTTTGTCGCCTTTGCGGCTTATTACGGCGATTTGTCCGGGCAAGTTTTTGTGTTTTTTGTCATGCTGGTCGCTGCCGCGGAAGCGGCCGTTGGCCTGGCTATCTTTACCCTTGTTTATCACCATAAAGGATCGGCGGATCTGGACCAGATGACCCGCCTAAAGGGATGAGGAGATGAAAGTAGTCTCACTGACTGTTTTGCCAATGGTGTTGCCCTTGCTAGGGTGGGCGGTGTTGTTTGCCTTTCGGGAGCGTGTGACAAAACGGTGGGCCGGTGCACTGGCTTGCGCAACGGTAGGCTTGGCCTTTTTGACGATACTAAAGCTGTTTTGGGAGGTCAAAGTCCACGGATCCTTTGTGGTCAACGTTTGGGAATGGTTTCGCGTTGCCGGTTTGTCGTTTTCCTTTTCCTTTCTGATCGATCCGCTGTCGGTGTGGATGGGACTGATTGTGACTGGCGTCGGTTTTTTGATCCACCTTTATTCCATCGGATATATGCAGGACGATCCGGACTTTAACCGATTCTTTTCTTATCTCAATTTATTCGTCTTTTTCATGCTGTTTTTGGTATTTTCGGATAGCTATCTTGGCCTATTTATCGGCTGGGAGGGTGTGGGGTTATGCTCATATCTACTGATCGGGTTTTGGTATAACAATCCGACCTACCACGCTGCCGCCAAAAAAGCCTTTCTGATGAATCGCATGGGTGATCTGGGCTTTATTTTGGGCATTTTGGTAATGGTACTGACGTTCGGTAGCACATCCTATTTAGAGATTTTTAGATTGGCCCCTCTGCTGGGGATGGCCTCGCCGATCCTGACCCTGATCACGTTGCTGTTTTTTGTGGGTGCGACTGGAAAAAGCGCCCAATTCCCGCTGTATACCTGGCTGCCTGATGCCATGGCCGGCCCGACACCGGTATCTGCCCTCATTCACGCTGCAACGATGGTGATTGCCGGGATTTACATGATTGCCCGCTCGCATGTGCTATACACCTTTTCGCCCTTCACCATGGATGTGGTGATTGTAGTGGGTACGGTGACGGCTATCGTCGGTGGATTGATCGCCCTGGGCCAAACCGATATCAAAAAAGTGCTGGCTTATTCTACGGTCAGCCAATTGGGGATGATGGTCGTGGCACTGGGTTTGGGGGCGTATTCAGTGGCATTGTTTCATATGACCACCCATGCGTTTTTTAAAGCCTTGCTGTTTTTGAGCGCTGGATCTGTTATCCATGCCTTGGGTGGGGAGCAGGATATGACGCGCATGGGAGGTCTTCGCCGCTTGTTGCCAGTGACCTCTTCCGTATTTTTGGTGGGTATTTTGGCCATTGTCGGGTTTCCACCGTTATCGGGATTTTTCTCCAAAGACGCGATTTTGATTGCCGCTGCCCAGCATTCGAACCTGCTCTTGGGGGTCATGGTTTTTGTGGCTGTGCTGACGGCCCTGTATATGTTTCGACTGTGGTTTTTGACGTTTTTCGGACAACGGCGCTTCGATGACGCCATTCACCCTCATGAATCCCCACTCGTCATGCAAGTCTCGTTGGGGGTTCTGGCCGTATTGTCCGTGTCGGCTGGTGCATTGAGTCTACCGTTCGGACCGTATCGGGAATGGCTGACGCATTGGCTGACACCGGCAGTGTCGGATGCGAAGATTCCCATTCATGGGGGCGCCCACGCGCTAGGAATGCCATTGTTGATCGGTACGGTGCTGGTGTTGACGGTGTGCGGATTACTGTCCTATTGGTGGGTTAAACGCCGTGTTGTTGCCGGGCTGGCTGTAGAGGGGTTGTCGCTTTTGCCGCGATTGGCCTATGAAAAATTGTATGTGGATCAGATCTACACGTTTCTGATTGTCAGGCCGGTGGTAGTGGGGGCCGGTCTGTTGTCTACGGTCGTAGACACCGCCGTCTTTGATGGCGTGGTGCGGGGCTTGGTGCGGGCCATCCACGGGGCGGCCCTTCAACTGCGCCGTACCCAGACCGGCCACGTCGGCACCTACGTGTTGATGATGGTCATGGCCCTGGTTATACTCCTCGCTATGTTGACGGTGGTCGGGTAATGCAGACGGCGATGTTGTTCATCTTGGGTTGGCCGTTGATGGCCGCAGTGGGTCTTTATGTTTTTCGGCGGTCTGAGCGAACCGTGCGGGCCATGGCCCTGATGGCGGTTGGGCTGGAATTGGCGGCTGTGCTGGCCATGTCTTTGCCACTCTTGGCGTTTCCGGGCGTATCGGTGGGTTTTTCTGCGTCATGGATACCCGCAGTGGGTGCCCGATTTGATCTGGCCTGGGACGGTCTCACGGCTCTGATGTGTGGGATGACTGCGGCAGTGTCTATGGTTGTCGTGTTGGTATCTCCCCGCTGGACGGGAAAAAATGCAACCGGGTTTTGTGCTGCTGTCTTGGTTATGGTGGCGGCGCTGATGGGTGTGTTTTTGGCCCGCGACGGCCTATTGTTTTATGTGTTCTGGGAATTGGCCTTGGTACCTGCCTACGTTATGGTGTTGGGTTGGGGTGGCGAAAATAAGTCCGGGGTTGCCCTTCGGTTTTTTGTCTACATGATGGCGGGCAGCTTGTTGATGTTACTGTCTTTGATGGCCCTGTATTTTCTGAGTCCCGCGCCACATACCTTTAATATAGTTGCGTTTGCCAGCGCCCAATTGCCGGTTTCACTTCAACACTGGATATTCTGGGGATTTTTGCTGGCGTTCTTGATTAAGACGCCGTTGGTGCCCTTTCATACTTGGCAACCCGATACCTATCGGACCACCTCTTTTCCTACCACGATGTTGTTGGCAGGGCTGCTCTCCAAAATGGGATTGTATGGGTTTTACAGGCTGCTGCTGCCTGTCACGCCCGATGCTGCTGCGATTTGGGCGCCTTGGATCGTAATCCTAGGGGTTTTGGGGGCAGTGTATGCCGCGTCCGTGGCCTTGGTCCAGACGGATATACGCCGTTTGGCGGCCTATTCCTCGGTCTCTCATTTGAGTCTGGTTGTAGCTGGGTTGTTTTCCCTCACGGCGGTAGGTCTGCAGGGTGGGGTGATCCAAATTCTGTCTCATGCCATAAATAGTGTGGGATTGTTTTTGGTGTTGGGACTACTGGTTGCCTGGGCAGGTACCGAAACCCTGTCCGATTTGGGAGGATGGGCGAAGGCTAATCGGTGGTTTACGGCCGGGTTTTTGGTGGTCGTATTGGGCAGCATCGCCCTGCCGCTCACCAACGGGTTTGTGGGCGAATTTTTAATCTTGATGGGTGTGATGAATCGCTCTTTGTTGCTGGCCGGTGTTGCCGGGCTAACCGTCGTGCTGGGGGCCTGGTATATGCTCCGGTTGTATCACGACGCCATGCTTGGACCCGCTAAGCCGGCTCATGAGGTGACTTGGTCGGGGGCGGAAAAGCTGGCTCTAGGACTAATTTGTGTGTTGATTTTTGCCATCGGGATTTTCCCGAGTCCGATTTTGCGGCTTAGCGCACCAGTTGTTTCACAGATCCTGGTCAGGACGGGACTCTGATGATCGCGGTTGTGCTGTTACTTGCAATGGCGGTTGTGGCGATGTTTGGTGATCTTTTTCCTTGGCGGCGCACGAGCCAGGTGTTGGTATTTTTGGGATTGCCTGTTGCCGCCCTGGCATGCCTACGCTCCGGGTTGCCGTTTCCGGGCGATATGCTGGTCATGGATGGCTATGCCCGAGCCTTTTCGGCACTCACCGTTGTGCTCACGGCTATTGTATTTTGGGTGATTTATGCGATGCCTGAGCGGGGAAGGTATTGGGTTCATTCCCATATCGCATTGATTTTGTTTTCGGCGATAGGGGCCTTGCTGATGGTGTCAGCGACCCATCTGGTGACACTGTTTTTGGGCATCGAATTGCTTTCTATTCCGCTTTACGTGCTGGCTGTATCCCGCAAAACAGACCGGCTATCCCAAGAGGCAGGGCTTAAATATTTTGTTATGGGCGCCTTTACCAGTGGTATTTTGTTGTTTGGGATGGCGTTGCTTTATGCCGCTACGGGGCAGCTGTATCTCTCTGCGATCGTCTCAGTTGTGATGCAATACGGGGTTTCGGCCTCTTTTCTGGCAGGAGCAGGGATGGTGCTGGCAGGCTTGTTTTTCAAGGTCGGATTGGTGCCTTTCCATTTTTGGATACCGGACGTATATGACGGGACGCCGACCCCCCACGTGACCTGGATGAGCGCTGTGGCGAAAGTGGCCGCAATGGCAACTCTATTTCGTGTGGTCGCGGGCTATTTTGGCGAGCTGTTCCCCTTTTGGCATGTTGTTGCTTGGGTTGTGGTGGTGCTGACTCTGATCGTCTCAAATATGGTGGCCCTGGCCCAAGGGTCTATTAAGCGAATGTTGGCCTATTCTAGCATTGCCCAGGCTGGCTTTATGGCCATGCTGTTGTTGGCCCCAGGCAGTCCCTATCCGGCCGTGATTTTTTATTATGGCTTGGCCTATACTTTGTCCTTGGCCAGCGTGTTTTTTGTGCTGGTTACCATCGAAGATGTCATAGACACCGAAAATCCGTTCTACCGATTGACCGGGCTGGCGTTTCGTAACCGCTTGCTGGCCATACTGCTGGCCGTGGGGCTGTTTTCCCTGTCCGGGGTACCGCCACTCGCTGGATTTTTTGCCAAATACCTGGTTCTGGCCACTGTTTTATTGGCGGGTCGCATCGGTATGGTGCTATTGGCGGTGGCGATGTCCGTGGTGGGTCTGGTGTATTACTTGCGCTGGATTCCGGTGCTTTGGACATCCGGGGACTATCCGTCCATTTCGTTAAATGGGATCCAAAAAGCAACAGCCATTTTCCTTATTGTACTTCTGGTTGCAACGGGGTTATTCCCCGGTACCTGGTTGAATTTGCTGGGGCTGTTTTTCCGCTAAGTTACCACGGGTTTCTTGACTTTGATTTCCGATTCTGCCAGGCTGCAGATGGTATTCCGTAATGCTTAGGCCGCGGTGAGAAGGAAAGGAGATATCCCATGCTTTGGACCCTTGCGATTATTCTTTTTATTATGTGGCTGGCGGGGTTAATTACCTCGTATACCTTTAAGGGGTATATTCA